>NZ_JBQQCA010000038.1:0-68644 GCF_052246635.1 Streptomyces sp. 6N223
CGCGTACGAGGTGCAGGCCGGCGCCTCCAGCCGCGACATCCGCTGCTCGGAGACGGTGACGGTGGACGGCGACCCCATCCCGCCCCGCCCGGTGATGAGTGCCGGGCTGGCGGCTGCCGACTTCGACCAATCCCACAACATCGAACTCGTCGACCACACCAAAACCGCCGGCGACTCAACGACACCCGCGAACCACGACACGCCAGGCGAACTCATCTTCCACTCCTGCGACCTCGGCACCCACGGACCCGGCACCGTGGCCATCACCGCCTCCGCCATCCCCACCCACACCCCCGCCGAAATCGAACTCCACGCACCCGGCACCACCCTCCACGCCACCATCCCCATCCCCGACACCGGCGACCCCTACACCTACACCACCATCCGCCAGACACTCACCCACACCCCCACCGGCATCCACGACCTGCACATCACCCTCCACGGCAACATCCGCCTACACCGGATCGAGTTCGCGGCGCCATCGGCTGAGTGACGCCGGTTCGCCGTCGAAGTGCTTCGACTGCGTGACGAGTTCCCGGCGGGCACGCAGGTCACCCAAGGGGGGTGATGATGTCGGCCACCTCCTCCGGCATGGAGAGGAAGGGCGAGTGGGAGGCGTCGAGCGCGACGACGGAGGTCGGGTTGTCCGGGAAGGCTGTGTCGGCCTCGGCGATGAACTTCGCCTGGAGGGCCGGCCCGATCGCCATGTCCCTGGCGCAGGTGAGGTACGTGCGCCGAACGGATCCCCAGCCGCTCTCGGTGAGGGTGGTGGTGCCGCGCATAATGCCAACAGGACCGTCGGGCGTCAGCAGGCCGGTGGCGGCGTCGGCGAGGACCGGGTCCACGTCGCCGTAGAACGCCTCGTACAGCCGCTGCCGGTAGTCCGCGTCGTCCGTGGCGAAGTCCAGCCGCAGCGCGCCTATCTGGGCCGGGTCGCCCTGCAGCAACGGCGCGACCTGGTCGCCGACGGCCTCGGGCATCCGCGTGTATGCCGCCGCCGGCACGTCGGATGCCGGCATGTACGCAGTGAGGTACACCGCGTGCGCGACCAGTTCGGGCGTTTGCTGGGCGACTCGCGTCAGTACGGGGCCTGCCGCGCTGTGGGCGACCACCGTAACCGGCTCACCACCGCCGATCCGCTTGATCTGCGACGTCAGCAACTCGGCCGCATCGTCGAGACTCACGTCCGCCACGGGTGAAACCTCCGTGCTGACTGCCTCGGGGTTGTACGGCTGCGTGGTGAACCACTGAGGACGGCGGGCGTACAGGCCGTGCCCCGCCATGTCCACCGCAACGGCCGGGCGGCCGGCGGCTACCACGTGGGGGATGACTTCGCTCCAGCACCAGGAGCCGTGCCAGAAACCGTGAACCAATACCAGCGTGGAGGTGGTGGAGGTGGCCATGAATACTCCTGGTGACAACTGTCCAAAGGCTCCGGGGGATTGAGTGATCGGTGGGCGTGGGGTGCCCTTCCGATTCCGTGCCTGCCCCGTATCTTCCCCCGCGCCGGTGGCGGCGGGTGCTCGCGCCCGCGGGAGGTACGTGGGCTGCTGTCTGCGGCACGCCTGACGTCGGCAGCCCTCCAGGCGCGGGGCCGGGGACCGGTCCCGGCCGGTTGCTGGGAGGCTGCGAGGAATAAAACGCCCGGCCGACGTCGCCGCCCGCTCAGTCCCGTGTGCCGCCGCCTCACCCCCGGCCGGGTCGGGACGGCTGAATGATCGGCCGGGTCAGGCGGCGCACCGGCGGTGACGCGAGCGAAGCGGCCAGCAGCGTGGCGAGGCCCAGCAGCGTGGCCTGCTCGGGCCAGGGCCCGACCCACTCGACGCCGTACCCCGCGTGCGCCAGCAGACGCAGCGCCAACGGGTGCAGCAGGTAGATGTACATGCCGCCCGCGCCGAGGTACGTCACGAGCGGCAGGCGGCGGCGCGGCACCAGGCGGACGAAGCTGAGCGCCAAGGCCATGCCCGCAACGAGGACGGCTGCCCGGATCGCCCACTCCGACGGTGTCTCGTACGGGACGCGCATCTCCAACCAGGCCTACCGCACCTCGTCGCGCAGCGGCCACGCGGCGGCGAAGGCGGCGCCCAGCACGGCCACGGCGGCGTACCGGCTCCACTGGGCCCGCAGCGCGTCGGCGAACAGCCCCTCGCGCAGCCGCCAGCCCAGCAGGAAGAACGGCAGGAAGCAGAGTGTCCGGGACAGTTCGAGGGTGCCACCGAGGTCGGCGGAGAGGAAGCCGGCGGCCAGGGCCGCGACGACCGACGCGGCGCGAGCAGCCCGCGCAGCCGCGGCGCGGTGATCTCCTGCCCGCGGAAGGCGACACGCGGCAACAGCGTCAGCTCGATGGTCACGCGTGCACACTAGCCAAGGGGGTGGGTGGCGCCGCGGCGTCCTCACAGCCGATGACCAGCGCGGCCGGCCCGCCGTCGACCGGGGCGGGGACAGCACGGCGACTGTCGCCGTCCCGCCGCCCGCCCCGGCGTTCGGGCCCACGCCCTACAGGGTGCGCTCCAGCCGCTCCGCGAGGAGCCTGGTGAAGCGGGCCGGATCGCCGGGCTGGCTGCCCTCGGCCAGGAGCGCCATGCCGTAGAGGAGTTCGGCCATGGCCGCGACGTCCGGGTCGGCGGCGCGGTCGGCGTGGGCCCGGCGCAGGCCCTCGATGAGCGGGTGGCCGGGGTTGAGTTCGAGGATGCGCTTGTTCTCGGGCACCTCCTGGCCCATGGCGCGGTACATGTTCCGCAGGGCGGGCGTCATGTCCCCCGCGTCCGAGACGACGCAGGCCGGCGAGACGGTGAGGCGGGAGGACAGCCGCACCTCCTTCACCTCCTCGCCGAGCCGCGTGGTCATCCACGTCAGCAACTCGGCGTACTCCTGCCGGCGCTGCTCCCGCTCGGCCTTCCCCTGCTCCTTCTCCTCTCCCGTCTCCACCTCGGCCTCACCCGTGGCGATGGATCGCAGCGCCCTGCCCTGGTACTCGGGGATCGCCCCCACCCACAGCTCGTCGATGGGATCGGTGAGGATCAGCACCTCGAGCCCCTTGTCCCGGAAGGCTTCCATGTGCGGCGAGCTCTCGACGGCGGCCCGGGACTCGCCCGTCATGTAGAGGATGTGCTCCTGCCCGTCCTTCATGCGCTCGACGTACTCGGGGAGCGTGGCCGCCTCCTCCGCGTCGCGGGTGGTGGCGAACGAGGCGACCGCGAGGATGGCGTCGCGGTTGTCGTGGTCGTTGAGCAGCCCCTCCTTGACGACCGGCCCGAACTCCCGCCAGAACGTCGCGTACGCGTCGGGCCGGCCGGCCTTCATCTCCCGGAGGGTGGACAGCACCTTCTTCGTCAGCCGGCGGCGCATCAGCTCGATCTGGCGGTCCTGCTGCAGGATTTCCCGCGAGACGTTGAGCGACAGGTCCTGGGCGTCGACGACGCCCCTGACGAAGCGCAGGTATTCGGGGATCAGCGCCTCGCAGTCCTCCATGATCAGGACCCGCTTCACATACAGCTGGACGCCGCGCCGGGTGCCGCGCGCGAAGATGTCCTGCGGGGCGCGGGAGGGGAAGAAGAGCAGCGCCTGGTACTCGAAGGTGCCCTCCGCGCGCACCTGGATGATCTCCAGCGGGTCGGCCCAGTCGTGGCTGATGTGCTTGTACAGCGTGTGGTACTCGTCGTCGGACACCTCGTCCCGGGACCGCGCCCACAGCGCCTTGCGGGAGTTCAGGGTCTCCGGCTCGGGCCGCTGGTCGCCCGCGCCGTCGTCGCCCTCGGCGGCCGGCTGGGCGTCCATCCTGATGGGCCACGTGATGAAGTCCGAGTACCGCTTGACGATCTCCCTGATCTTCCAGGGGGAGGTGTAGTCGAACATCTGGTTCTCGGTGTCCACCGGCTTGAGCCGCAGGGTGACCGACGTGCCCTGGGGCGCCTCGTCGACGGTCTCGATGGTGTACGTGCCCTCGCCGGTGGATGTCCAGCGCGTGCCCTTGCCCTCGCCCGCGCGCCGGGTCAGCAGCGTCACCTCGTCGGCCACCATGAAGCTCGCGTAGAAGCCGACGCCGAACTGCCCGATGAGCTCCTCCGCCGCCGGGCCGCTGGCCTCCTTGAGCCGCTGGAGAAACTCGGCGGTTCCGGACTTCGCGATGGTGCCGATGAGCCGCACGACCTCCTCGCGCGACATCCCGACGCCGTTGTCGCGCACCGTGAGGGTGCGGGCGTCCTTGTCGGCTTCGATGCTGACGTGCAGGTCGGACACGTCGGCGCCCAACGTGTCGTCACGCAACGCCTCGATCCGGAGCTTGTCCAACGCGTCGGAGGCGTTGGAGACGAGCTCCCGCAGAAAAACGTCCTTGTTCGAGTAGATCGAGTGAATCATCATCTGCAGAAGCTGGCGCGCTTCCACCTGAAACTCGAACGTCTCGGTCGGCATGGTCGTGGCTTCCCTCGTCTGTCACCTGGTGACGGGAGCGAAACGGTGCCGTCGAGAGGCAGGCTCCCGTGCGGTGTTGCTGCTGATCATCGTATGCGGATCCCGCGTCGCCGTGACGGGTGCCCCTCGGCTTCCACGACGCGGGCGACGGGCTCGGCCGTGAAGGCAGCGGCCGCTCAGCCAGGCGGTGCGGAACGCCGACCGGGGCCGGGGCGCAGGTTGCCCTCGACCGTGGCCAGCCAGGCCCCGAAGGTCTCGGGCCGCTCGGCGGCCAGCGGCCGGAGGATGTCCACGGCCTCGCCGAAGGCGGCGCGGGCCTCCGGCAGACGGTCCATGCCGCTCAGGCCGACGCCGAGGCTGTTCAGCGAGGCGGCCAGGTCCGCCGCGTAGCGCCCCGGGTCGGCCCGGGCGAGGCGGCGCCGGATGGCGACGGACTCGTGGTCGGCCGCGCAGGCGTCCTCGTGACGTCCCAGGGCGGTCAGGCAGGAACCGAGGACCGAGAGGGACCTGGCGAGTTGCGGCTGGTCCTGGAGCGTCCGGCCGATGTCCACGGCCTCCTGGGCCGCCGCCCCGGCCTCGTCGTGGCGCCCGCGCGCGCGGAGCCGCATGGCCTGGTTGGTCAGGGCGGTGGCCAGCCGCGGCCGGGAGGCGCCGGGGTCGGTGCGCGCGAGGCGGCGGAAGAGAGCGACGGCCTCGCCGAGCGTGGCGAGGGCCGCCTCCGGGTCGGCGTCCTCCTGCGAGGCGGCGAGGCCGTTCAACGCCATGGCCAGGTGCGGCAGGAGCGTGGGGCGGCGATCGGACAGGGCGCGCAGGTGGTCCACGGATTCCCGGGCCGCGTCGAGCGCCTCGGCCGCCCGCCCCGTCCTCAGCAGCCAGCGGGACAGCCCGGTCAGCGTCGTGGCGAGGCGCGGCAGGTGGCGTTCGCCCTCGGCGGCCAGCAGGGCGCGGTAGTGGGTGGCGGCCCCCCCGGCCGCCGTGGCGGCCTCCGGATAGTGCCGCAGCGCGCCCCGGTGCCGGGCGAGGCTGCCCAGCGCCCCGGCCAGCACCCAAAGCTGCGCGGTCCCGCCGCGCTCCACCACCTGCCGTGCCACGTCCACCGCCTCGGCCGCCGTCCGTTCCGCGTCCGTGGCACGGCCCAGGGCGCCCAGGCGGCCGGCGAGGGTGCTCAGGGCGACGGCGAGGCCCGGCATGTGGGCCGGCGCGCCGGTCCCGGCGAGGGCGCGGTAGTGGGTGACCGCCTCCGCCGCGGCGGCGTGGGCCTCCTCGTGCCGGCCGGCGTCCTTGCACAGCGAGGAGAGCGTGTTCAGCGTGCGGGCCAGGTCGGCACGCTGGCTCGGCATCCCGCCGTGAGCGGCGACCTCGCGGCGGACGGCGACGGACTCCCGGGCCATGGCCGCCGCGTCCGCGGTGCGGCCCAGGTCGCCGAGGCGCGCGGCGAGCGCGTGCAGGGCGCCTCCCAGCTCGGCCAGGTAGGTCCCGGGGTTGGTCTCGGCGAGGGCGCGCAGGTGGCCCACAGCCTCGGCCGCCGCGTCGGCGGCCTGTTCGTCACGTCCCAGGGCCCCGTGCCGGACGGAGAGCATGACCAGCGACCGCGCGTACTCGGCTGCCCGGAGCTCGGCCTCCGGCCCTGCCGCTCCCCCTGCCGCTCCTCGCCCGAGCTCGCCGAGCAGACGGCGGCGCAGGGCCGTCACCTCGGTGGCGGCGTCCGCTGCCTCCTGATGGCGCCCGAGGTTGCTCAGGTGCTGCGACCTGGTGGTCAGCACGCGCGTGAAGTCGGCGAGATACCGCTCGGCGTCGCGCTGGACCAGCTCGCGGTAGAGCGCCTCGGACTCCGCGACCGCCGTCAGGGCCTCCTCGTAACGGCCCAGGCCGCCGTAGGCGTTGGCGAGGGTGTTCAGGGACGCGGCCAGGTTGGACTGGTGGTGCTCCGTGGCGTCGGACGCGACCAGCCGCCGGCGGATGGCGACGGCCTCCCGCGCCGCCTCCAGCGCCTCCGGCCGCTGCCCCGCCTCGGCCTGCCGGATCGCCAGCGTGCCCAGGGACATCGAACGCCGGTCCCGGCCGGGCGGATCGGTGGCGGGCGGGGCCACGGACCGTTCGGCGGCGATCAGCGCCAGGCGGCGCACCGTGCCGTGCCCTAACGGCAGCTCGTGAGCCAGCCGGTCGAGGGGCAGGGGAGTGCCGTCGGCCCGGGCCAGCGCCTCCAGGGGCCGGATGAACGGGCCGTTGTGGGTCAGCGAGGACTGCAACGCCGCCTCCCACGCGTCGGGCCGCGCGGAGAGCATCCCCGCCGCGATGCGCTCGGCCGTCTCGGCGTCCCGCTGCCAGGCGCGCGTGAGGGTCAGGCAGGAGTTGCGCAGCTCGGCGGCGTCGGCACCGCGCAGGCAGGCGTCGCGCAGCCCTTCGTCCGCGCCGAGCAGGCGCAGCACCAGGTGTTCGGCGAGGAGGTCGGGCTGGAGGAAGAGCGCGCCCTCCGGATCGGGCGTCGGAACCAGGCCCGTGATGATCGCGGCGACCCGGGCGCGACGGACCGGCGTCCCGGAGAGGGCGGGCACGCCGCCGAGGACCTCCGGGACGCGGCCCGGCGCCGGGGCCAGGAAGCTGACGCAGGCGGCGGACGCCTCGATGACGGCGGGTTCGAGCCGCTGGTGGAACCGGCCCCGGAAGGCGCGCCGCCAGTAGCGCAGCTCGTGGCTGAGGATCTTCTCGTACAGCGCGGCGGGCGTGCGGGGCGGTTCCGCGCCGCCGTGGCGGGCGGTGAGCCAGGCGAGCATGACCAGGTCGAGCGTTCCCCACCCGTCGTCGTCGCCACCTGTGCCGCCCGCGCCGCCCGCGCGCCGGGGCGGGCCGGGCGCGGGGCCGGGCGCCGGGCGGGGCGGCGGTTCCGGCGAGAACGCCGCGAGTGCGGCGTTGTAGACGTCGAGGGGCCGGGGAGGACGGGGCGTCAGCTCCGTCGGCGGATGGCGCAGTTCGGCCCGGCCGATGCGTTCCTCCGCGATGTCCTCCTCCCACCAGGCGCCCGCGGTGCGCGCGGTGAGCAGCACGCACGTCGGAGCCGTCCGCTCCAGCAGGACGTCGAGCAGGGCGGTGATCTCCTCGGTGCGGCGGTCGTCGGCATAGTCCACGACGACGAGGAGCGGCGAGACCACGCGGGCCAGCCACTCGACGGCCTCCGGGGCGGTGTTCCGCTCCAGGAACCCGGCGTACCAGCCGCTCTCGCCCAGCCGGGTGGCCAGCTCGGCGGCCAGCCGGGTCTTGCCCGCGCCGCCGGGCCCGTACAGCAGGGCGACCCGCGTCGGCGGACGCGGGCGTGGGCGCGGCTGTGGCCGGGGCTGTGGCTCGCGTTCCAGGAACCAGGCGTGAAGTCTCTCCAGCTCGCCCCGCCGCTGGAAGGGCACGATCCCGTACCGCGCCCAGATCTGCCGCAGCGGGCCCTCGTCGTCGGGCGCGTGCTCGGGCCGCAGGTAAGGCTCCCTGAGCACCGGGCGGGTGGGCCAGCCGGGGACGGGGTGCGTGGCGGGCGGGGCCGGGGAGGAGTGGGCGAGCCCGATGTCGACGCCGACCTCCCAGGGCAGGCGGCGCAGCAGCCGTGCCCCCTCCGCGACGGCTGCCGCCCAGCCGCCCGCCCCGGTCGCGTAGCCGACGGCCGCCCGGGCCACGTCCACCGCGATGAAGTCCCCCAGCTCCTCGGGGCCCTCGGCGAGCCCGGCCAGCACGGCGGCGGGCGCCGTGTGATGGACGACGTCCCGGAGCGGGTGCCCGGCCTCCCCCTCGCCCAGCGTGTCGAGCCAGACGATGACGACGGCGTGCGCGTCGCCACCAGGGACGGCAGGGCCGAGAACGGCCACCAGGGGCCACAGGCCGGCGTCCAGACAGCCGCCGGCGTAGGCGACGGCGAGGTCCAGGCAGGTGCCGTGGCCGGGGCGCAGCAGCACCTCGTCGGGGAGTCTGATGTCCTGCTGTCCGGGCCGGCTGTCCAGCGAGGCGTGGGCGTACCGGATGCCGCGCTCCGCGAACGCCTCGAAGAGCCGCCGCGCCCGCTCCTCGGCCGGCTCGGGCGACGGCGCGGGCACGCCGTCCAGCAGCCTGCTCACGACGCCGCGCTGCGCGTACCTGGCCAGGTCGGCCGGGGCCGACTCCCGGTGCCAGCGGGGCCATCGGTGGGGGCTCATGGCTCGGCGGGTGCTGCGGGTGCTGCGGGCTCTGCGCGCCCTGCGGGCTCGGCGTCGGCGTCCGGCGGCACGACGCCCAGCACGGTGCGGGCCGTGACCCGCCCCGCCGCCGGTACGCGCACCGCCTGGACGGTCAGCTCGTAGCGGCCCGGGGGGAGCGGCGGCAGCATGGACGTCCACGAGCCGTTCCCGGCGTCGGACCAGTCCGTCACGCGCCGGCGAGGGGGCGGGGACGCGGGCGCGGGGTCCGCCAGCGGTGCCGAGCGCACCTCGGCGTGGAGCCGGGTGCCGGCCTCGGGCTCCGCGCCGAGCAGCCGGACCCGCAGCCGATGCGGTGTCCCGGCCAGGAGCACGTCCTCCAGGTCGATGCCCAGCCAGGGCCCCTGCGGCGTTTCGCCATGCACCTGAGCCAGGGAGGGGCTGGTGTGCATCGCGAGGATCCGCACCGCCTCGGGTGCGGAGCCGAGCATCAGGTGCTTGCCGGGGACCGCGCGCCAGGCGGTGCGCTGCCCGTCCAGCTCGATGGGGATCGCGGAGATCGCCGGAACGGTACCGTCGCCCGCCCAGCCGGGGTTGGGCAGCCAGGGCGGGTCGGCGTCCTCGACGCGCAGCTCGCCCTCGGCCGTCACCACGGCGAGGTGCGGGGTGCCGTGGCCGCGGGAGAACACGGCGGTGAGGGCGGGCAGCGGCGCCGGAGCTCCCGGTGTCCACGCCTGCCGGATCTCCTCGTGGAGCGCGAACGCGTCCCTGGCGCGGGCGGCGAAGCCGGGCACCCGCGCGGTGAGCGCGGCGTCGAGCTCGTGCGGGTAACGCGGCCGCGCGCCGTTGTCGCCCGTGCTGCCGTCGCCCGTGCCGCCGTCGCCGTCCGCACGCACCATCCGGTACCGGGGGAGCAGGTCGTACACCGACTGCCAGCCGCGGAGCACCTCCGTCGCCCGGCCGAACAGCCGGCTGCCGCCCAGTACGCCGTTGACCAGCCAGTCCAGCGCCTTCGGCGCGCCGCGGTGCGGCGTGCCGAGCGTGATCAGCGCGGCGCAGCGGCTCGCCCCGCCGAGGGGGCCGAGCCAGTAGCGGGCGACCAGCCCGCCCATCGAGTGGCCGATCACGATGACGCGGGCGGACTTCTCGCGTTCGGTGCCGCACGTGGCGGACAGATGGTCCTCGACGGCGGCGCGCAGCCGGTGGGCCGCCGCCCGGACGCCCACGCGGAAGTCGTAGGGGAAGAGCAGCACGTCCGCGTGCGCGTCCGGCGCGCCGCCCGCCGGGCTCGCCGTGGCGACCCGGGCGTGGAAGGTCTTCACCAGCCGCCTGACGAGCCCGGCGTAGCCGGGCAGCGCCAGCGGCCCCGCGAAGCCGATGCGGGGCACCAGCGCGAGGGGGGTCAGGGCGGGATGGTCGGCGACGCTGAGCCGCCGCGGGCTGAGCAGCGCGGCGGCGGCGACGTCCCAGGCGCCCGCGTCCCACACGGTGCGCGAGCGCGGGAGCGCGTCGCCGGGGCGGGCGAGGACGCTGCCCCCGATGCCCGGCAGGACCACGACGAGGTGGCGGAGGCGTTCCATGCCCGTAAGAACTGGCCCCGGGCCGCCGCGGTTCCGTCCGTCCTACCGCCTGTTGCTCGTGACTCCTCCCGTGGCTCGTCGCCTACGGTCCGCCTGGCCCTCCAGGGCTCCATCGAGGGCCGAGAAGAGAGAACTCGACGAACTCGACGAACTCGACGAACTCGATCAAGGAGGACAATCCGTGAGGCACCCCGTCTTCATCGGTATCGCGCGCCGGAGACGCGGGCGGCTGTTCCTGGCCGTCGCCGTCCTCGTCGCGGGCATGGCGTCGCTGGTCGTCCCGGCGACGACCGCGCAGGCCGAGAGCGGCGAGATCGCTGTTCCCGCCGATGCCGTCACCGCGAGCACGCATGATGGCAATGTGCCGGGGAACGTCGTGGACGGCGACCTCGGCACCCGGTGGTCGGGCGAGGGCGACGGCGCCTGGCTGGAGCTCGATCTCGGGGCGACCACGACGGTCAGCCAGGTCAGGCTCGCCGTGCACAAGGGCACCACACGTCAGAACGTCTTCGAGCTTCAGTACTGGGACGGGACGAGCTGGGTCACCGTCCATGACGGGGAGAGCAGCGGTACGACGGCGGATCTTGAGGCGTTCGAGTTCGAGCCCGTTCAGACGTCGCGGATCCGGTATCTGGGGCATGGCTACGAGGGGGAGGGCGAGGGCGACTGGAACAGCCTCACCGAGGTCGAGGTCTGGGGGAGTGGCGACGGCGACGGCGACGGCGGCTCCGATCCGGGGCAACCGGGGCCCGGCCGCGTCGTCGACGTCTCGGATTCGGACGAGCTGGAGAGCGCGTTCGCCGCGGCGCGGGCCGGGGACCGGATCGTGCTCGCCGACGGCGAGTACACGATCGGCTCCATGACCGGCAGGAACGGGACCGCGGACGAGCCCATCACCGTTGTCGCGGCCCGTCGCGGCGGGGCGGTGATCAACGATGGGCAGCTGGAGGTCGAGGACTCCTCGTACGTCACCTTCGAGGGCCTGACATGGACGAACAGTGACACGTTGAAGATCACCAGCTCGCACCACGTGCGCCTGACGCGCAACCACTTCCGGCTCACCGAGGAGGAGTCGCTGAAGTGGGTCCTCATCGGCGGGGCGAACAGCCACCACAACCGGATCGATCACAATCTGTTCGAGGAGAAGCACCAGCTGGGGAACTTCATCACCATCGACGGATCGGAGACCGAGCAGTCCCAGCACGATCGCATCGACCACAACCACTTCCGCGACATCGGCCCCCGCGCGGAGAACGAGATGGAGGCGATCCGGGTCGGCTGGAGTGAGATCTCCGAGTCGAGCGGGTTCACCGTCGTCGAGTCGAACCTCTTCGAGAACTGCGACGGTGACCCGGAGATCGTCTCCGTGAAAAGCAACGACAACATCGTCCGCTACAACACCTTCCGCGCCTCCCAGGGCACCCTGACATACCGGCACGGGAACCGCGGCGAGATCTACGGCAACTTCTTCCTCGGCGAGGGGAAGCCGGGAACCGGCGGCATCCGGATCTACGGCCAGGACCACACGATCTACAACAACTACTTCGAGGGCCTGACCGGCACCGGATACGACGCGGCGCTGCAACTCGACGGGGGCGACGTGGACACCTCGGGCGCGCTCAGCTCGCACTGGCGTGTCTACCGGGCGACCGTGGTGAACAACACCTTCGTGAACAACGTGTCGAACATCGAGATCGGCGCCAACTACGACCTCGCACCGGTCGACTCCGTCATCGCCGACAACGTGGTCGTCGGCGGCGAAGGAAAGCTGTTCAACGAGCTGATGACGCCGGTGGACCTGACGTACAGCGGGAATATCGCGTGGCCGACCGAGTCGGCGACCGTCGGCGTCACCCAGCCCTCCTCCGCCATCATGGAGGTCGATCCCCTGCTGGCCCGGGACGGCGAGGGGTCCGTGTACCGCATCGGCGCGGACAGCCCGGCGATCGACGCCGGCACCGGCGGCCACGCCTTCGTCACCGACGACATGGACGGCCAGGCCCGTGCCGGTGCCGCCGACGTCGGAGCGGACGAGCACTCGTCGGCCGCGGCCACCCGGGGACCGCTCAGCGCGAGCGAGGTCGGCCCGGAGGCGTAACGCGCCCGCCCCGGCGAGCTGAGGTGGGCCCGGTGGCCTTGAGGGCCGCCGGGCCCACCGGCGTCAGTTGAACTCGAAGGGGCCGATGTCGATGGCCGCGCCCTGGACACGGGGCGCTCCGTCGACGTCCTGGGTGAAGTCCGGGCTGTGGGGCGTGCTGCCCTCGTCGACGACGTCCGCCTGCTGCGCGAGGGCGCGGAACCGGGTGAAGTCGTCGGGGTTGATCGCGGGGACGTCCGCGTCCGGGTTGCCCTCGAACTCCTCCCAGTCGTCGGCTATCGACGGATCGAGCAGTTCACGGTTGTCCGTGTCGTCCGTCAGCGCGTCTCTGCTGCCGCTGGCGTACGTGGAACCGCCGGCCGTCACGAGGACGTTGTTGCGCATCCGGACATCCGTCGTCTCGAGATCGTCAACCGTGCTGTGGAACGTCAGGACGTGGCCGTCCACGCCACCGCACAGGATGTTGTTCTCGATGACGGCACCGGTGACGCTGCCGAGTTCGATGGTCTGGCTGCCGAAGGATTCACACACGTTGCCGCGATAGGTGTAGCCGCGGACGTCGGCGGTCGGGCGGTGTTCGTTCTGCATGATCAGGCACTGGCCGGAGACGCGTACGCAGTAGTTGTTCTCCACCGTGACGTCGTAGGATTCGACCGTCCTGCTGCTGTTCTGGTAGTTCTGAATGCAGTCGGCGTGCGGCTCGCCCTCGCCCTTGCTGGCGTTCAGGTCGTGAATGTAGTTGTTGCGGATGGTGTGGCCCGTGCCCCAGACGCGCATGCCGTCGACGTCGTCGTTTCCGTCCTCGGACCACAGGTCGTAGATGTTGTTCCATTCGACGGTGATCTCGGAGCCGCCCCAGAGGTAGACGCCGAAGTTGCTGGTCTGCGTCACCGTGTTGCGGGAGATCAGCACGTCGCTGGCGCAGTCGTCGTAGTCGCAGGCGATGCCGTAGTGAATCTGCTTGCCCTTGACGAGGTTCCTGATGATCGTGTGCCCGGTACCGGCGAACTTGATCCCCGTCGACGGGTCGTCCAGCGCGTCGCCGACCACCGTGAAGCCGTCGACGGTCGCGTCGCTGCCGCTGATGACGATGTTCCGCACCGTGACGACGCCGTTGGCGCGAACCGTGATCGGCTCGTCGACGGTCAACTCCGTGTCGGAGTAGTCGCCGGGCTTGACGCAGACGACGTCCCCGGCCGAGGCCCCGTCGATGGCCGCCTGCGGGTCGGAGTCGCTGCTGATCGTGCAGTCGTCGGTCCTGGGGTTGCCGCTGCCGTCCGTGCCGTACGGAAGATCGTCGCCGGGGTCGCCCGGGTCGCCGCCGTCGCCGTCGGGGCTGCCCCAGATCTCGACCTCGGTGAGGCTGTTCCAGTCGCCCTCGCCGTCACCGGTGTAGCCGTGGCCGAGGTAGCGGACCTTCGAGGTCTGGACGGGCTCGAACTCGAACGCCTCCAGCTGTGTCGTCGTGCCGCTGCTCTCGCCGTCGTAGGCGGTGGCCCAGCCGGATCCGTTCCAGTACTGGAGCTCGAAGACGTTCTGACGGGTGGTGCCCTCGTACACGCCGAGCCTGATCTCGCTGACCGTCATGGTCGAGCCGAGGTCGAACTGCAGCCAGGCGCCGTCGCCCTCGCCCGACCACCGGGTGCCGAGGTCGCCGTCCACGGCGTTGGCCGGCGTGTTCTCGTCGCTGGTGCTGGCGGTGACCGCGCCGGCGGCGGGCGTGATCTGCTCGCCGGCGGCCTGCGCGGTCGTCGTCGGCACGACCAGCGCCCCCACCCCCATGGCGAGGACGGCGACCGCCAACGGCAGCCGTAAACGGGTACGCCTCACGGGATTTTCCTCCTCGGAGAGTGCTCCTCCGCAGCCCCCGGCCGCCGAGCGTCGCCGGAGACGTGCGGCGTTGACGGAGCGGACCGTATGCGGGCGGCTTCGGGAGGAGTGCCGAGAAGCAGGGGGACGCCCCCTCGGCGGTCGCCGGACGGCCCGGCCGCCCGGCGACCGCCGGTGGGTCAGTGAGAGTCGCGGGGGACGTGGTAGCCGCGGCTGCCCCGGAGGAAGTCGAAGTCGGCGCCCCGGTCGGCCTGCTGGACATGCTGGGTGTAGAGCCAGGCGTAGCCGCCGGTGTGCCGCGGCGCCGGCGGCTTCCACGCCGTCCGTCGGCGTTCGAGTTCGGCGTCGTCCACCTCAAGGCGCAGGGTGCGGTTCGGCACGTCGAGAACGATCGGGTCCCCGTCGCGCACCAGGGCGAGGGGTCCGCCGACGGCGGCCTCGGGTGTGACGTGCAGGACCACGGTGCCGTAGCCGGTGCCGCTCATCCGGCCGTCGCAGATGCGCACCATGTCGGTGACGCCCGCCTTCAGGAGCTTGGTGGGCAGCGGGACGTTGGACACCTCGGGCATGCCGGGGTAGCCCTTGGGGCCGGCGTTGCGGATGACGATCACGGTGTTCTCGTCCACGTCGAGATCCGGGTCGTCGGCGACCTCGTGGTACGCCTCGGGCGAGTCGAAGACGCGGGCGGGGCCGCGGTGGGTGAGCAGGTGCGGTGACGCGGCGGACTGCTTGATCACCGCGCCGTCGGGGCACAGGTTGCCGCGGAGGACGGCGGTGCCGGTGCCGGGCGGCTGGAACGGGGCGTCGAGGCTGGTGATGACGTCGGAGCCGAAGCGCTCGGCGTCGGCGACGTTCTCGGCGATGCCACGGCCGGTGACGGTGACCTGCGCGCCGTGCAGCATTCCGCCGCGGTCGAGTTCGCGCACGACGGCTGGCAGCCCGCCCGCGTAGCAGAAGTCCTCCATCAGGTACTTTCCGCTGGGCATCAGGTTGACCAGGGTCGGCACCGGGCGGGCCAGGGCGTCGAAGTCCTCGGTGGTCAGGTCGACGCCGACGCGCCCGGCGATGGCGGTGAGGTGGATGATGGCGTTGGTCGAGCCGCCGATGGCCGCGTTGACGCGGATGGCGTTCTCGAACGCCTCCCGGGTGAGGATGCGGGAGGGGCGCAGCTCCTCCTCCACCATGGCGACGATGCGCTGCCCGGCCGCCTGGGCCGTCTCCATCCGGCGGGAGTCGACGGCGGGCCAGGTCGCGGAGCCCGGGAGCTGCATGCCGAGGGCCTCGGCCATGCACGCCATCGTCGAGGCGGTCCCCATGGTCATGCAGTGGCCGTTGGAGCGGGCCATGCAGCCCTCGGCGAAGAAGCACTCCTCCTGCGTCATCCGCCCGGTCTTCAGGTCCTCCTCGAACTTCCACACGTGGGTCCCGGAGCCGACGTCCTCCCCGCGGTACTTCCCGTTCAGCATGGGGCCGCCGGTGACCATGAGGGCAGGCAGGTCGACGCTGGCGGCGCCCATGAGCATGGCGGGCGTCGTCTTGTCGCAGCCGGAGAGCAGCACGACCCCGTCCAGCGGGTTGGCCCGGATGAGCTCCTCGACCTCCATGGCCATGAGGTTGCGGTAGAGCATGGCCGTGGGGCGCATCAGCGTCTCGCCGGTGGCCATGGTGGGGAACTGGAGCGGAAAGCCGCCGGCCTGCCACACGCCGCGCTTGACCGCTTCGGCGACGCGGGTCAGGTGGGCGTTGCACGGGGCGAGCTCGGAGGCGCTGGTCGCGATGCCGATGACCGGGCGCCCGTCGAACACCTCGTGGCCGAAGCCCTGGTTGCGCATCCAGGACCGGTAGATCATCCCGCCGCGGCCCTCGGCGCCGAACCATGCCTGGCTTCGGCGGGCTGTCGGTTTCCCGTCCGTCATGAAAAGTGTCTCCTGTCGCGGGTCGGTCGCTGGTCGGTCGTTGGTTGGTCGTTGGTTGGTCGGTGGTCGTCGGCTGGCCGGCCGGTGC
Source organism: Streptomyces sp. 6N223 (assembly GCF_052246635.1). Lineage (NCBI taxonomy): Bacteria > Bacillati > Actinomycetota > Actinomycetes > Kitasatosporales > Streptomycetaceae > Streptomyces > Streptomyces sp. 6N223. The sequence continues at coordinate 16,077 of NZ_JBQQCA010000038.1, forward strand.
TCGGCAGGTGCTCAGCCGAAATGGTCGATGATCTGCTGGCGTATGGTCAGCACCGACAGGACGCCGAAGAGGCCGACCGCCCATACCAGGACGGCCGCCCGGTAGCCGCGCACCTTCAGCGGCGCGGGCAGCGCCTTGCGGTTCATGAAGAGCAGCAGACCGGAGTAGACGAACATCATCAGTCCGGCCACGCAGGCGGACACGATCAGCAGGACCAGCGGCTGGTCGAGCCCGACCGCCAGGATGACGACGCCGATGGCGACCAGCCCCCACACGAGCCAGAAGTACAGACGGCTCTCGGGAACGCGCGAGCCGCGCAGGTACGTCGACTTCAGGACGTCGGCGGCGAGTCTGCTGGTGTAGTCGACGATGCCGGTGGCCGCGCTGAAGAGGGAGAACGCCCCGATCAGCCAGAACAGCACGCCGAACCAGTCGCCCACCTGGGCCTTCAGCGCCTCGCCCTCCGTCTCCACGAAGCTCACGTCGTTCGACAGGCCGGGAACGCCGAAGACCGTGGAGTGGGCCAGCAGCGAGGCGAGCACGATGGTGACGACCGTGGTGAGGCCGAAGGTCACGGCCTGCTCGATGTTCGCGAAGCGCCACCAGCGCCGCCACCGCGCGAGGTTCTCCCCTTCGGGGACGAAGACGTATCCGGTGGGCGCCACGGAGGCGGGCTCCTCCTTGCCCGTCACCGGGCTGACCAGCCGGGGCACGTAGCGGCCCATGCCGAAGCCCTTGTCGCGGATCCAGTTGCTCTGGCACAGGTTCTGCCCGCCGCCGGCTCCGGCGTAGGCGAGCGCCCCCATCAGCACGGCGACGCCGAGCTCGCTGGGGAACTGGCCGGCGTGGGTGGCTGCCTCCGGCAGGTCTCCCCAGCTCGACGCCTTGATGGCGAGGATCACCGCCAGCACGAAGAAGCCGCCGATCAGCGCGACCTTGACGAACAGCAGCCGCTCCAGCGCCGTGTACACGACGGGTGCCAGCGTGAGGATGGCGCCGATGAGCAGCAGCATGCACACGGCGATGACGGTGGGGTCGCCGCCGAAGACGTAGGACAGCATGGTGGCGGAGCTGGTGGTCCAGCCGGGCCACAGGTTGGCCGCGTACGTGAGCCCGACGAGCACCGCGCCCCAGTGCCGCCAGTAGCGGTTGAAGCCGGTGATGGCCGTCTCTCCGGTGGCGAGCGTGTAGCGCTCGATCTCCATGTTGAGGAACCACTGGGTGATGACGCCGACGACGGCGCCCCACAGGAACACGAGCCCGGCCTGGGAGGCGATGTACGGCCACAGGATGAACTCACCGGAGGACAGGCCCACGCCGGCCGCGACGATGCCGGGACCGATGATCCGCCAGGTCTTGCGGGGCGGGGCGGGCAGCGTCCGTACTTCGGGCAGCGGCAGGTGGCGGCTGTTCAGCGGGAAGGGGGCGGTGGCGTCGGTTTCGCGGGGCGCGACGACTCCGTCGTCCGGGTGAGTCATGGGCAACAGCCTCCTTAGGCCGTTTGGCTGCTCTGTCGCGTAACCTAGGACGAATCATTAAATGATTAGATGATTCTCGTCCAGGGGTGGGACATGATCGCGTTGCGTTACCGGACCATGCATCAGCGGGTGGTGGACGAGCTCGGCCAGCGCATCGTGCGCGGCGCGTGGCAGCCAGGGCAGCCACTGCCGGTCGAGGACGCGCTCGCCACCGAGATCGGCGTCAGCCGCGGCGCGCTGCGGGAGGCGGTCAAGGCCCTCGCGGCCAAGGGGATGCTGCAGGTGCGCCCGCGCACGGGCACGCGGGTGCTGCCGGCGGAGCAGTGGAACCACCTGGACCGCGACGTGCTGCGCTGGCAACAGGCCGGAGACCCGGCGGCGTTGCTGCGCGACACCGGCGAGCTGCGCCGGATCGTCGAGCCCGCGGCGGCCCGGCTGGCGGCCGTCCGGGCCCGCCCCGAGGACGTACGCGCCCTGTACGCCGCCCTGGCGGACATGGAGGCCGCGGCGGTGCGGCCCGGGCGCAGCGGCTACGTCGAGGCGGACATCGCGTTCCACCGTGTCCTGGTGGACGCGAGCGGCAACCGCCTCCTCGGCTCCCTGGGCCGCGCCATCGACATCGCGCTGGAGCACAGCTTCGGCGTGAGCACGCAGACCCCCGGGGCGGCCAAGGGCTCGCTGCCCGCCCACCGCGCCGTCGTGGAAGCCGTCGAAGGCGGCGATCCGGCGGCGGCGTCGGCGGCCATGCTGGGAATCATTGACGCCGCGGAGCGGGAGATCGCCGACTCCCCCGGGACGTCGTAGACATCCACCCCGGACGTCGAAGGTCCGACGTCCGGTCGCCTCCTCGCGCTTCTCAGTTCCTCGCGCTCCTCAGATCCTCGGAATCTGGGGATTCGGCTGACGGCGGTCGCCTGCTGTTGCCACACTGAGTACATGTCTGACGACGTGGAGCAGTCGGTAGAGGCGGCGTTCGATCACCTCACCATCAGGGTCGAGCGCCCCGACGACCCGATGGGGCAGGTCACGGAGGCGGACGCGCTCGCGGCCCTCGCGCGCTACCCGGAGATCGTGGTGCGCGGGCCGCTGTTCGGCGCGGCCGAGCAACGCCCGGAGGACGGGTCGGCATGGCGGGTGCTCGACACGCTGGACAGCGGCTTCCCGCAGGACGCACGCGACTTTCTCAACTCCCACCTGTGGCTGAAGGCCAAGGACGAGGCCGACGGGCCTTGCGAGCGCCGCGAGCTGCTGGCGGCCGTGGCCCGGCTGGAGACGGAGCGCATCGACGAGCTGACGGTGCTCGGCACGCGCTACCGCGTCGTGCGGGCCGACGAGTTCGCCCGGATCGGGGACGACGGCCTGGAGCCGCCGCGCCCCACCGACCCGGATCGCGAGGGCTGGGACCGGACCAAGCGGCCGCCCTCGCCCACCGAGGGCTTCCTGGTCGACCACGCCGCCGCGGTCCCAGCCACGCAGGCGGCCGAACGCCTGGCGCTGCTGCCGGTGTTCTACACCTCCGACCGTTTCCCCAAGCAGGTGCTCGCCGACTCCGCGCGCGCGGTGACCACGCACCCCGGAGTGGTGCTGCTCCCCCCGACGTTCCGCGTGCTGGAACGGAAGGAGCACTCCTGGTCGCTGATCTCCGGCCTGCACCCCACCCCGCAGGACGCGCGGCGCTCGCTGGTGTTCTACCTGCGCGAGTATCTGCCCATGCTGACGGAGATGCCGGAGGCGGCGAAGACGGAGTACGCGCGGGCAGCGGAGGAGTTCATGGGCCGCAACCGGCCCAACGAGCTGCGCGTGCGGGGGCGGCGCTTCCACATCACCCGCGTGGAGCGGATGATGCGGATCGGCCATGACGGCCCGGAGGGGCCGCGTCCCTCGGACGAGGATCACCAGGAGCCGACGAAGATCCGTCCCACCATGGACGAGCAGGGCAACATCACCTACGACGAGTAGGGCGCTCGGCGGGAGGGGCATCCGCCTTCCACCTGGCCGGATTCCGGCAGGTCCTCGCGACCCTCCGGCCGCCGGCCGACGGCATCGCCGCCACCGCCGCCCGTCCCTTCTACGACGCCCTGACGCCGACCCCCACGGCGTCGTACGCGGCGACGGCGCTGCACCTGTGGCTCCGCTGATCCACAGCGGGCCCGCCGTGATCGGTAGCTACTGTCACACGAGCGCGGCGACGGCCCCAGCGGGTGTAGCAGTCGGGGAACCCAGGGGTGTGGTGCGGCGTGTGTCGCTGGGCGACATATACCCCCCGGGGTATGTTCCAAGGCCTGTTTCGACGACCATGCGGGGGAGCTCGGCCCCTGTCTGGTTTGCCGGTGCCGTCCGGGTGTTACGCGTGTGGGCGCCCTTGGGTGGTTCGGTGGCCGACCGGCCGCCGCCTCGGGCTCGAACGAAAGGGAGGCGGTACTGATGACTGCTCCGGTGAAGGAGATGCTCCAGACCTATCCGGCCGATCTGGGGCGGATCGATCGCGAGGCACTGACCCGGTGCATCCAGGAGACCCTGGCCTGCGCGCAGGCGTGTACGGCCTGCGCGGATGCCTGCCTGTCCGAGGAGCGGGTCGGGGAGCTGCGCAAGTGCATCCGCACGAACGCGGACTGCGCGGACATCTGCCAGACCACCGCCTGGGTACTCTCCCGCCACACCGGCTATGACGCGAACATCACCCGGGCCCAGCTGGAGGCCTGCGCGACCGCATGCAAGGCATGCGCGGAGGAGTGCGAGCGGCATGCCGGGATGCACGAGCACTGCCACGTGTGCGCCGAGGCGTGCCGTCGCTGCGAGCAGGCCTGCCGCACCCTGCTCGGCAAGCTGGGCTGAGGAGGGCTGAGGAGGGCTGAAGAGGGCGGAGGAGGCCCGCGGACGCGGCCGCCGCGCTCGTCGTCCCGGTGGGGCGTTCTGCTGCCGGCCGGGCCCGGTGGCCCCGGCCGGCAGCGGAGTGCCGGCACGCGCACCGCCCCGCGAGGCTGTACGCCGCGCTCCCCGAGCTGACGAGCGCGGCGGCGCCGCGCAGCCGGGGGCGCGGAGCGAGGGCGTCGTACGAGTCGATGAAGGGGGCGGCGGAGAAATCGTTCGCCGCGGTGGGCGGGCGCTGCTAGCTTGCGGCGGTGGATCTCTTCTCACTCTCGTGGACGGCGTTGCGCACGGCGGTCGCCGAGCTCCCGGACGACGACTTCGCACGGCCGTCGGGCTGTACCGGCTGGCTCGTACGGGACCTGGTGTGCCACCTGATCGTCGACGCACAGGACGTCCTGATCACCCTCGTGACCCCCGCCGAAACGGAACCGACCCGCGACGCGGTGACGTACTGGGAGGTCTCCCAGACGCCCCCGACCGGCGATGACCCGCTCGACGCGCTGACCGTCCGGCTGGCCGCCGCGTACGAGGAGCCGTGGCTGCTCAAGTTCCACCTCGACGACGTCGGCTCCGCCGCCGGCCGTGCCGCCGAACTCGCCGACCCGGCCCTGTGGGTCAGCACCCGCGACGTGGTCCTCACCGCGGGCGACTACCTCGGCGCGTACGTCCTGGAGTGGACGCTGCACCACCTCGACCTGATCGCGCACCTCCCGGACGCGGCGCGGCCGCCCGCGGCGGGCCTCGCCCGTTCCCGCGAGATGCTGGAGAAGATCGCCGGGGCCGCGTTCCCCGCGTCGTTCTCCGACCGGGACGCGCTGCTGGTCGGCACCGGACGGCGCGCCCCGACCGACGCGGAGAAGGCGGAACTGGACGAGCTGGGCGGGCTGGCCGCGAAACTCCCGCTCGTCCTCGGTTGATCGTCCGGCCGGAGCTGCTGGCCGACACCAACGCGCACGGCTTCCCCGACGACCTCGCCGAGCGGTCAACGAGGCCCAGGCGGAGCGGAAGGAGCAGCAGGAGCAGTCAGGAGCAGCAGGAGTAACGGGCAGCCCGCGCCTCATCCGCTCCGGCGGGCCGTCCAGATCTCCTCGCTCGGCCACCGGTGGGCCCAGTCGGCGGAGATCTCGGCGTAGTCCCGCTGGGTCGGCTTGGGCGCCTGGATCTCGATGAGGTCCTCGACGACGAAGCCGCTGGCGCGCAGCACGCGCAGCATCTCGCCGTGCGGCAGGACGAACTCCACGCGGTCGCCCCAGGGCAGCCGGGTCAGGCCGAACTGCTCGCGGACGAGGGTGGTCGACGCCCGCCCCTCGCTCGTCAGGCTCAGCGCGAACAGCGGCGAGTAGCGCATGAACACCAGCCGTCCGCCGGGCCGCAGCAGGCGGGCGGCCTCCGGGATCCAGCGGTGGGGGTCGCACCACAGCGAGGCGCCGTACTCGCTGATCGCCAGGTCGAAGGTGCCGTCCTCGTAGGGGACGGACTCGGCCGAGCCGAGGACGAGGGGGAAGTCGAGGCCGAACTCCTCCTGCATCGCGCGGGCGGTGGCGAGCTGCTTCTCCGACAGGTCGATGCCCACCGGGTGGGCGCCCGCCCGCGCCAGCCAGGCGGAGACGTACGCCGTGCCGCAGCCCAGCTCGATCGCGCGCGTCCCGGCCAGCTCGGCGGGCAGCACGCGGACCCGGGACTCCGGAGTGGCCCACAGGCCCCAGCACACCTCGGTCCGCGACCAGTGATCGCGAGCCAGCGGCCCGTGCCAGGCGGCCGCCTGATCGTCCCAGTACCGCCGGTTCAGCTCCACATGGTCGGCACCGCCGTCACGAGCATCCATGGTCGGCATTCGAGCGGAGAACCGGGCGCCGCGGCAACGCATTTTCCGCCTCGCCCGCCACAAGCGGCATCGCCGCCGCGTGGCGGTCAGAGCGGTCAGGGCATGAGCTGCTTGCCGCCGAAGGTCATGTCGAGGGGCGGACGGCTACCGGCTACCCGCGTCGCAGGGTCTCGACAGCTCGCCCCGGCCGCCAGAGCCGGATGACCAGCTCGTCGCCCTCCACGGCGGTGAGCACGGCCTCACGGAGGTCGAGCCGGAACGCGTGGAAGTCGCCCGGCGGCTCGGAGCCGGTGGCGTACGCGCGCCTCTCCCCGGGATCCGTCACCTCGACCGCGACCCCGGCGACCTTGGCATCACCGCGCTCGTGCGGGTGTGCGTGGAGCGCGCACCGGCCGTCTCTGCGGAGGTCCATGGCCTTGACCGCGTTCAGCATCGAGCCGAACGACAGGTCGGGCCCCATGAAGTCGACCTCGGTCCCGCTCACCCGGGGCGAGCCGTCCTTGCGCAGCGTCGCCAGGATGTGGGTCTTTCCCGCCTCGAACCGAGCCTTCACCGCGGACGCGAGCTCACCGGCCTCGCTCTCGAACTGCTGCCAGGTCGCCATCCCGGCAGTCTTGCACCCGGCACCGGCAAGGGCCGCCCGCGCTCCGGGGGATGTGTCGTGTCATGCACGACAGGACCGGTACGAACCATGTTCCGGACACGGGCTAGGCTCAGCCCACTCGTCCCGTTCTCAGGAGCTCTCAGGAGTTGCATTGAACCCCGGTATCACCCGGCGCCGGCTCGGAGCCACGCTGCTCGGCTCTGCCTCGCTCGCCGTCGCGGCGCCCGCCCTGGCGTCGCCTGTCGCCCAGGCCGCCACCGCCACCGCCCCCACCACGACCAGGGCCACGCCCACCGTCTCGGCGCAGGGCGCCTACCTCTACGACGTCACCGCCAAGGACAGGCTGTGGGTGAAGGACGGCGCCACACCCCGCCAGATGGCCAGCACCACCAAGGTCATGACGGCCGTCGTCGTGCTCAGCCAGAGCAATCTCGACCTCGACCGGCTGGTCACGATGAAGCAGGCGTACCGCAACTACGTCGCCGAGCAGGGCGCCAGCACCGCCGACCTGAGGAAGGGCGACAGGCTGACCGTCCGCGCGCTCCTCTACGCGATGATGCTGCCCTCGGGCTGCGACGCCGCGATGGCGCTGGCCGACACCTTCGGCAGCGGTGACTCCATCAGGGCCCGCACCACCTCGTTCATCCGGAAGATGAACGCCATGGCCGAGAACCTGGGCCTGGCCAACACCCACTACGACTCCTTCGACGGCATCTCCCGCAACGGCGAGAACCACACCACCCCGCGCGACGCCGCGATGCTGGCCGCCAAGGCGCTGTCGTTCAAGGCGCTGCGCGTGATCGTGAAGAGCCAGAGCACCGTCAAGAGGGCCACCAACGGCCGCACCTACACCTGGTACAACACCAACCAGCTGCTGGGCTCCTACGACGGCGCCATCGGCATCAAGACCGGCACCGGCTCCGTCGCGGGCCCGTGCCTGGTCTTCGCCGCCAGGCGCGACGGCCGGACGGTCGCGGGCGTCGTGCTGAACAGCTCCAGCGCCGACCAGCGCTACAACGACGCGGCCGAGATGCTGGACTACGCCTTCGGCACGTCTTCCGCCAGGACGATGAGCCTGCGCTCGCTCCCGCAGGGCGCGCAGACCGACTAGGCCTGTCCGGGCGATCCCGCCGGATCGACCGGCCCGCGGCGGGGCCCCGCCAAGATCCGAACGAGACGGCCTAGCGACGGCGAGTGCCGCCGTGGGCCGCGGCCAGGGCGGCCATGCCCTCGGCGACGGTGGTCTCGGGGCGGAAGCCGAGGTCCCGGCGGGCGGCGGTCAGGTCGAACCAGTGAGGGTGCGTCAGCTCGTCGACCAGGAGGCGGCTCAGCCGGTGCGTGGCGGTGGAGCGCAGCAGCCGGGCCGCCTGGTCGTGGAGGGCCGCCGCCGCGCGGGCCGCGGGGGCGGGGACGGTGCGCCAGCGGGCGCGTACGCCGGCCGCCGCCAGCAGGGCGGTGACGAACGCGCGCAGCGGCAGCGGTTCGCCCTGCGCGACGAAGTAGACCCGGCCGCCGAGGGGCGCCCCGGCGCGGAGGCGGTCCAGCGCCAGCAGGTGGGCCTGGGCGGCGGTGTGCAGGTGGGTGGTGTCGAGCAGGTGACGGCCGTCGCCGGGCATCACCAGGTTTCCGCGACGGACGACGCGCAGCAGGGCGGGGAGGAAGTGCGGGTCGCCGGGGCCCCAGACGATGTGCGGGCGCAGCACGACGGCCGCCGGGCCGCCCGGGCGGTCGGCGCCGGCCGTCACCAGGGCCTCCGCCGCGGCCTTGGTCCGCGGGTACGCCGCGGCGTGCCGCTCGGGCACGGGCGCGGACTCGTCGGCGTACACCAGGCCCGGGAGGGTGAACGCGACGCTCGCCGTGGAGGTGTGCACCAGGAACGGCACGCGGTGGTGGCGGCAGGCGTCCAGGACGTTGCGCGTGCCGGTGACGTTCGTGGCGTGGTAGGGGCCGAGCCGGCCGCTGACCCCGGCCAGGGCGCCGGTGTGGATCACGGCATCGCAGCCGGCGACGGCGCGGGAGACCGCGGCCGGGTCGGCCAGGTCGCCGTGGTACTGGCGGACGCCGAGGGCCGCCAGCGCCTCGGCCGGGCGGCGGGTGAGGGAGCGCGTCGGCGTGCCGCGGGCGGCCAGGCGCCGGCAGATCTCCGTCCCCAGGAAGCCGCTGCCGCCGGTGACCAGGACCGTCACGGCGCCCCCTCCCGCCGCCGGTGACGCGCGGCCCAGCGGGCGAGCCGGTCGCGGTCGATCTTGGCGTTGTGCCGGACGTCGGTCGGGAAACGCCGGTGCGTCAGGATCTCGCCGACGTGGCGGCCGGTGGGCAGCGCGGCGAGCGCGGCCCGCACCGCGCGCAGCGTGGCGCGGCGTTCGGCACGACCCCGGCGGCCGGACAGCTCCACGCACAGCACGGCCCGTTGGCGCCCGCGCGGCCCTACGCCGACGAGCGCGGCTCGCGCCACGCCCGGCACCCGGCCGGCGGCGGCCTCGATGTCCTCGGTGGTCAGCGTGAACCCCTCGCCGGTGACGCGGTCGGCCGCGCGGCCCAGGAACCACAGGCGTCCGGCGTCGTCGAGCCGGCCGAGGTCGCCGGTGCGGTGCAGGACGCCGCCCTCGTGCGGGACGCGGGCCGCCGCGGTGGCCTCGGGGCGGCCGTGGTAGCCGGGGGCGACGTTGGGCCCGGCGACGGCGATCTCGCCGTCCCCGCTGCCGTCGCCGGCCGGGACGATGCGGACCTCGACGCCGGGCACCGGCCGGCCGACACACGTACCCGCCGCGCCCACCGCGCCCGCCGCCGCCGCCTCGTCGCGCGCCGCCTTCGCCTCGGCGGCGTCCACCTGGCTGACCGGCAGGCACTCGGTGGCGCCGTACACGCTGATCACGCGCGCGTCCGGCGGCAGCACGCGGGCGAAGTCCTCGGCGAGCCGCTCCGGCAGCGGGGCGCCGAAGGAGTACACCCGCCTCACCGCTGGCAGGGTCAGCCCGTGGCGGGCGCAGTGGTCGGCCACGACCCGCAGCACCGCGGGCCCGCCGCCGATCGCCGAGGCGCCGCTGGCCAGCAGCGGGCGGACGATCCGCGCCCCCGGCGTGCGTGCGGGCCAGGGGTAGCGGATGGCGGGCACCACCGTCGTCACCCCGTTGACCGGCCCGAACAGGGCGAACGGCGGGAAGCCGGTCGCGAGGACCGCGCCCGGCTCCAGGCCCATGGCGGCCGTGGCGAGGCGGATCTGGGCGGCCAGCGTCTCGAACCGGTACTCCACGCCCTTCGGCGTGCCGGTGGAGCCCGAGGTGAACGCGATCACCGCGAGGTCGTCCAGCCGGACCGGCGGGGCGTCCAACGCCGGCCCCTCGCCGGGGCCTTCGGGCGCGGGGCCGGGCACCGGCGGCAGCCCGCCGCCCAGTCCGGGGATCGCGCGGCCGGTGACCAGCGGGACGGTGACGTGCCCCCGCGCCCAGCCGAGCAGGCGGCGGGCCACGTGGGCCGCGGGCTCCCCGGCGAACACCTCCGGCGCGACCTCGTCCAGGCAGCGCCGCAGCGCCGCCCGGGGCAGCCCCGGGTCGATGAGCACCGGCACGGCGCCGACGGCGAGCAGCCCGTAGACCGTCACCACCATGTGGTACGGGTGGCGCGCCATGACGACCGCCCGCTGCCGGGGCCTCACGCCCGCGCCGCGCAGGGCCGCGGCGGTCCTGGCGCACCCCCCGTACACCTGCGCGAAGGTCACCGGCCGCAGGGCGCCGCCCCGGTCGCCGACGAGCAGGGCCGGCTCGTCGGGCCGCTCGCGGACCCGGCGCGTCACCTCGTCGAAGAACCCGGGCACGTCCATGGTTTCGTCCATGCTGCTCCTTCCGGGAGGTCACGCGACGTCGGCGGCACCGTCGTCGGCGGCGTCGGCGGTGTCGGCGGTGTCGGAGAGGAAGCGCCGGACGTCCGCCGCGAGCGCGTCGGCGGCGTCCTCCATCACGAAGTGCCCGGCGCCGGCGTACCGGTGGACGCGGGCGTCCGGATGGCGGCGCAGCCACTCCTCCAGCACCCGCGGGGTGAACACCGGGTCGCGCATCCCCCAGCCGATGAAGACGGGCAGGGACGTCCATGCGGTGGACCGGCCGTCCGGGTCGAGCAGGTTCCAGATCTCCTCGGTGGTGCCGCGCGGGATGCGGCGCACCACCTCCACGACGTAACGCCGGTGCCGCGGCCGGCCGTAGGGCAGCAGGTACGCCCGGCGCACCGCGCGGGGCATCGGGCGGACGACGCCGGCGCGGACGGCGGCGCGGGGGAAGGCGTTGGTGAGGTGGGCGAGGCGGGCCACGGACCGGTGCTCGCGGATCAGGCGCAGCCCGGCCGGGAGCCGCAAGCCCGGCGGCCAGCGGAAGCCGGTGGTGTTGAGGACGACCAGGCGCCGCAGCACGCCGGGCCGGCGCCGCGCCCAGGACAGCCCGAGCGGGCCGCCCCAGTCGTGGACGACGAACGTCCAGCCGCGCGCGGGCAGTCCGCGCTCGGCCGTCAGGTGGGCGTACAGGGCGTCCATGTCGTCCAGGTAGCGGGTGAGCGGACGGTCCGGGTCGTGGGGGCGGGGGGAGAGGCCGAACCCGACGTGGTCGGGGGCGAGGCAGCGGAAGTCCGGCCGCAGGGCGGCGATCAGGTGGCGCCACACGTAGCTCCAGGCGGGATTGCCGTGCAGCAGCAGCACGGGGTCGCCGCGGCCGGCGTCGACGTAGTGCTGGCCGGTGGCGGGGACCGTCTGCCAGCACGCCGGGTCGGGGTAGCCGGGCAGCCGGGCGGGGTGGATGCGCAGCGGCGGTCTGGGCCACGGGGCGGGCGGGTTCACGGCGCCGCTCACAGCCGGATCAGGGCCAGGCCGACGCTGAAGCCGCTGGCCAGGCCGATCAGGGCCACCGTGTCGCCCGGCTCGACCAGGCCGCTCTCCCGGGCCGTGACCAGCTGGAGGGGGAGGGAGGCGGACGCGGCGTTGCCGTGCTCCACGATCGTGGGCAGGCAGCGCTCCGGCGGCAGTTCGAGGGCGGCGACCAGCTCGTCGAAGGCGGGCCGGGATATCTGGTGCACGGCGATGAAGTCGCTGGCCCGCACCCGCTCCAGCACGTCGGTGTGGTCGAGCACCAGGGGCAGGCCGCCGAGGGCGGCGTCCCGCAGCTGGTTGCCGCCCAGGCGGAGGCTGGACACCTCCCAGTCGTTGCGGCGCCCGTGCAGCGTGCCGCCCGCGGCGATGGTGCACGCCTCCCAGGCGGTGGAGTCGGAGCCGAACGCCAGGTGCAGCACGCCCGGGTCGTGCTCCCCGGCGGGGCCCGCGGTCAGCAGCAGGGCGGCGCCGGCGTCGGAGACGGTGTAGCCGGGCAGGCAGCGGGTGAACTCCTCCTCGTCGGGGACGTGCCACCGCGTCATGAGGGTGCCGGCCTCGCCGCAGGCGATGAGGACGGTGCGGTGGCGGCCGGACTCGATGAACCCCGAGGCGACCTCGGCGGCGTTCAGGACGCTGTTGCAGGCGTTCTTCACGTCGAACACGGGGCAGGCGGCGCCCAGTTTGGCCGCGACGACGTGGCCCGTGGCGGGCTCGATCAGGTCCTGGCTGGAGGAGGCGAACAGCAGCAGGTCCACGTCCTCGATGCCGGCGTCCGCCGCGGCCAGCGCCTTGCCGCACGCCTCGACCGCCAGGTCGGACGCCTGCTGGCCGTCGTCCCTCTCGTGCACGCGGCGCACGCCGGTGAGCTCCTCCAGCAGCCCCGGCGGCGGGACGTAGGGGCTCCCCAGGTCGATGAGGCGCTGCCGGGTCTGCGCCATCGTGCGGTGGCGGGGCGGCAGGTGGACCGCCGTCGCGGCGAGGCGGGCGCGGAGCGGGGGTCCGCCGGGGGAAGGGGGCATGTGTCGCACCGTACTGATCTGCCCGGCGCAAACAGTTCTTCTCCGATGAAACCATCCTTTCGAGGGATTAATTCGCCTCCCGCCACGGGCAGTTCAAGAAGTGGGGAAGGGGGCGCGGGGTGAATTCAGACAGGGACAGGGACAAGGACAAGGACGCCGCCGACGAGGCCGTCGCCATCATCGGCGTGGCGTGCCGCCTGCCCGGCGGCATCGCCGACCTCGGCGGCCTCTGGGGCGTGCTCCGGGAGGGCCGGGACATGGTCGGCGAGGCGCCGGCGGACCGTTTCGACGAGACCAGGTTCGTCGACGCCGCCGGCCGGCGTCCCGGCCGCAGCTACACGCGCGCCGGTGGATTCCTCGGGGACGTCGGCGCCTTCGACGCCGCGTACTTCGGCATCTCCCCGGCCGAGGCGCGGTACATGGACCCGCAGCAGCGGCTGCTGCTGGAGATGACCGCCGAGGCGCTGGACGACGCCGGCCTGAACGCCGAATCCCTGGCCGGCTCGGACACCTGCGTGTTCGTCGGCATCGGCGACCAGTCGTACGGCCAGGTGCAGATGATGCGCGACAACGCGTCCAGCCCGCACCTGATGACCGGCGCGCTGCCGTGCGTCGCCGCCAACCGCATCTCCCACGCCTACGACCTGCGCGGCCCCAGCATGGCCATCGACACCGCCTGTTCGTCATCGCTGGTGGCCCTGGACCGCGCCTGCCGCACCGTGCTGGACGGCACCAGCCGCCTGGCCGTCGCCGCCGGGGTCAACGTCCTGCTCAGCCCCTTCGGGTTCGTCGGCTTCTCCCAGGCGGCGATGCTGTCGCCGCGCGGCCGGTGCGCGGCGTTCTCCGCCGAGGCCGACGGCTTCGTCCGGGCCGAGGGCGGTGGCGTGCTGATCCTCAAGCCCCTGCGCGAGGCGATCGCCGACGGCGACCGCGTCCACGGCGTCCTCGCCGGCACCGGCACCAACTGCGACGGCCACACCCGCGGCCTGCCGCTGCCCAGCGCCGCAGCCCAGGAGGACCTGCTGCGCGCGGTGTACGAGCGGGCCCGCGTCGGCCCCGACGACCTGGTGTACTTCGAGGCGCACGGCACCGGCACCCAGGCCGGGGACCCGGCCGAGGCCGAGGCGATCGGGCGGGCCCTGGCCCGCCGCCGCAGTCGCGGCCCGCTGCCCGTCGGCTCGGTGAAGTCGAACCTGGGGCATCTGGAGACCGCTTCGGGCATCGCCGGCGTGCTGAAGGCGTTGCTCGTGCTGCGCCACGGCACCGCGCCCGCCACGCTGCACGCCGCGCCGCTCAACCCGCGCATCGACTTCGCCGGGCTCGGCCTGGCGCCCACCGTCGAGCCCTGCCCGCTGGCCCGGCACGAGCGGGCCGCCGTCGGCGTGAACTCCTTCGGCTTCGGCGGCGCCAACGCGCACGCCATCGTCGCCGCGCCGCCCGCGGGCGCTCCCGCCCCACCACGTCCGTCTCCGCCCGCCGGGCCGCTGCCCGTCGTCGTCTCCGCCCGGTCCGCCGCCGCGCTGGAGCAGCTCGCCGCGAAGGTCGCCGCCCGCCTGGCCGAGGCGGCACCCGAGGAGTACTACGACCTCGCCCACACCACCTGCCGGCGCCGCAGCCCCCACCACCACCGGGCGGCCGTCCTGGCCGCCGGCCCGCGCGACGCCGCCGCCCAGCTCGACCGGCTCCTGGGCGGCGAGCCGGCGGCCGGCGCCATCGCCCGCCGCGCCCGGGCCACCGGCCACGCCCGGGTGGCGTTCGTCTTCTCCGGCAACGCCTCCCAGTGGCCCGGCATGGCCGCCGACCTGCTCGCGGCCGAGCCCGCCTTCCGCGCCGCCGTCGAGGAAGCGGACGCCGCGCTGCTGCCGCTCCTCGGCTGGAGCGTCGCCGACGAGCTGCGCAAGCCCGACGCCGAGCGCTGGCGGAGCACCGAGGTGGCGCAGCCGGCGCTGTTCGCCGTCCAGGCCGGCCTGGTGGCGCTGCTCGCCGCCCGCGGGCTGCGCCCCGAGCTGGTCATCGGCCACAGCGTCGGCGAGATCGCCGCCGCCCACGCCGCCGGAGCCCTGGACCTGGCCGGTGCCGCGCGGGTGATCGCCGTCCGCGGCCGCGCCCAGGCCGCCACCGCCGGAAGGGGCCGCATGGCCGCCGTCGGCCTCCCGGAGGACCGCGCCCGCGAGGAGCTGGCCGGGTTCGGCGGCGCCCTGGAGATCGCCGGGGTCAACAGCGACCAGGACGTCACCGTGGCCGGGCCCGCCGACGCCCTCGCCCGGCTCGGCGACCGGCTGCGCGAGCGGGAGGTCTTCTTCCGCGAACTCGACCTGGACCACGCCTTCCACAGCGCCGCCATGGAGCCCGTCCGCGAGGCCCTGACGACCGGCCTCGCCGGGCTTGCCCCCCGCGCCGGGCGCGTCCCCCTCGTCTCCACCGTCACCGGCGCCCCGGTCGCGGGCGAGGACCTGACCGCCGCCTACTGGTGGCGCAACGTCCGCGAGCCGGTCCGGTTCGCGGACGCCGTCGGCCACGCCCTGCGCGACGGGGCGGACGTCTTCGTGGAGATCGGCCCCCACCCGGTGCTGCGGTCCTACCTGAGCCGCGCCACGGTGCCCGACAGCGGCGCCCCCGCCGGCTACGTGCCCACCCTGCGCCGCGACGGCGACGGACCGCGCGAGACTGCCGCCGCCGTCGCCGCGCTGCTGGCCGCCCACGCGCCGGTGAGCTGGGAGGCGTACTTCCCGCGTCCCGGCCGCGTCGCGGACCTGCCCGCCTACCCCTGGCAGCGGGAGCGGCACTGGGAGAGCCCCCGCGACGACTGGAACTGCTCCTCCTTCCCCGTCGGGGCGAGCGACCACCCGCTGCTCGGCGACCGCCTGCCGAGCCCCCACCCCACGTGGGAGGGCACGCTGGAGCCCCAGCGCGTGCCGTGGCTCGGCGACCACCGCGTCGTGGACCGGGTGCTCATGCCCGGCGCGGCCTACCTGGCGATGGCGCTGACCGCCGGTCGGCTGGCCCTGGACACCGTGGCCGAGATCCGGCACCTGGAGCTGCTCCGGCCGCTGCCCGTGGACTGGCCCGACCCGGACGGGCTGCGGCTGTCCCTCGCCCTCACCCCGGACGACGGAACCTGCGACCTCAGCGGCAGGCAGGGGCGTTCCGGCCAGCCGAGCCCTCTCGCCCGCGGCCGGGTGCGCGCCCTGCTCGATCCCGCCCCCGCCCCACTGGACGCGGCGGGGCTGGCGGCGCTGCGGGCCCGCTGTCCCGAGGAGCTCGACGGCCCCGGCTTCTACGCCGCATGCCGGCGCATCGGGCTCCAGCTGGGCCCGGCGTTCCAGACCATCACCCGCGCGTGGCTGGGCGAGCGCGAGTACCTGGCGGCGTACCGGGCGCCCGAGTCCACCGCCGGCGACGGCGCGCACACGGTGCTGCTGGACGCCGGGCTCCAGCTCGGTGCCCTCCTCATCGCCGCCGAGGCCGGCGAGGAACGCACGTTCCTGCCCTCGGCGTTCGGCGCCGTCCGCGTCTGGGGCGGCATCCCCGGGACCGGGTTCGTCCGCCTCGTGGAGAGGGGACGCACCGCCACCGAGGTGCGCTCCGACATCACCTGGTTCGGCGAGGACGGCACCGTCCACGCCGCCATCGAGGACTTCACCATGCGCCGGCTGTCCAACGCCGACCACACCCCCCTCACCGTGCAGCGCACCGTGCTGCGGGCCGCGCCGCTCCCCGGAGAGCGGTGCGCCCCGTCGCCGCTGCCCGCCCCCGCCGAGCTGGCCTCGGCCGCCGCCGAACGCCTGACCGCCCTGCGCGACGCCTGGCACGCCACCGGCCCCGACCGGTTCGCCGCCGCCCGCGCCGAGGCATGCGCCCACGCCTGGGGGGCCGCCCTGGCCGGCCTGCTGCCCGAGCCGGCCGAGCCCTTCCGCATGTCCGCCCTGGTCGTGGCCGGCCTCCAGCCGCGCCACCGCCGCCTCGTGCGGCTGGTGCTGCCCCTGCTGGCACGGCACGGCCTCGCCGAGCGGGCCGGCGGTGACCGCTGGCGGCTGACCACCACCGACTTCCGCCACGACGACCTGCTCCGCGCCCTCGTCGAGGACCACCCCGCCCACCTGGCCGAGAGCCACCTGCTCGTCAGGGAGGCCCGCCACCTGCCGGCCGCGCTGCGCGGCACGGCGGCGTCCGCGCCACGGCGGCAGCTCGCGCCGCGCGAGGTGCCGCACGAGGCGGCGTACGAGCAGTTCTGCGACGTGGCCCCCGCGCGCCGCCACGCCCACCGGGTCGCGCAGGCGCTGCTGCGTGAGGCGCTGACCCACTGGCCCGGCGACCGGCCGCTCAGGATCGTCGAACTCGGCGCCGGCACCGGCGGCCTGACCGCCGCGCTGCTGCCGCTGCTGCCGCCCGAGCGCACGGCGTACACCTGCACGGACGCCTCCGCGCAGGCCCTCACCCGCCTCGAACACCGCTTCGCGGACTACGACTTCGTCGACTGCCGGGGCCTGGACCCGGACGCCGACCTGGCCTCGCAGGGCTTCCCCGACGGCAGCTGCGACCTGGTGGTGGCAGGCGACGCCCTGCACACCGCCCGCGACCTGTCGGCCGCGTTGCGCCGGGTCGCCGCGCTGCTCGCGCCCGGCGGGCACCTGCTGGCGGTCGAGTCACACGACCCGCTGGCCCGGGCGCTGGCGTTCGGCACGCTCGACGACCTGTGGCGCCGGGCCGACCACGACCTGCGGCCCGTCAGCCAGCTGCTGCCGGCCGAGGAGTGGCCGCCGCTGCTGGCGGGGACCGGGTTCGCCGGTCCGGTCCAGCTCGGCGAAGGGGAGATCACCGTTCTGCTGGCCGCCGCCGGGCCGGAGGCCGAACGCCGCGCAGAGCCGGGCGCAGAGCCGGGGGACGAGCCGGGGGGCGAACCCGCCGCGGACACGGCCGGCCCCTGGCTCGTCGTCGCCGAGACCGAGGCGGAGTCCTACCTGTGCCGTGCCCTCGCGGACCGGCTCCCCGGCCCCGCGCAGGCGACGACCGCCGCCGCCCTGCCCGCCCCGGCCCCGCCCGCCGCCGTCGTCCTGGTGCTGGCCGAGCACGAGGACCAGGTCACCGAGGTCACCACCCGCCGCGCCGCGCTGCTGCGTTCCCTGGCCGGCCACGGCGACCGGCTGTGGCTGGTCACCCGGCCCACTGGCCTGCTGCCCGCGCCCGAACGCCCCACGCACCCCGTCGACGCCGCGGCCTGGGCCGTCGCCCGCACGCTCGCCAACGAGCACCCCGACCTGACGGTCCGCCGCATCAGCTTCGACCGCGACGGCGACCGCGACCGCGACGGCGACGGTGACGGCGACGGCGGCACGGGCCGCCTGGCCGCCGAACTCCTCGCCCCCACCGACGAGGACGAGGTCGTGCTCACCCCCGCCGGCCGCTTCGTCCCCCGCCACACCCAGCACCCCGCCGACCGGCTCCCCGCCGCGCCCGCCGCCGCCACGGCGTTCGTCCTGGAGGCGGCCGACCCCGGCCTCGACTACCGGCTCGCCTGGCGGGAGACCGCCGTGCCGCGCCCCGGCCGCGGCGAGCTCCTGCTCCAGGTGCGCGCCGTCGGGCTGAACTACCGCGACGCCATGCGGGCCAACGGCCTGCTGCCGCTCGGCGACCGCGCCCTGGGCATGGAGTGCGCCGGCGTCGTCCTCGACACCGGGCCCGGGGTCACCGGCTACGCCCCCGGCGACCGCGTCGCCGCGCTCGGCGACGGCAAGCTCGCCTCCCACGCCACCGTCACGGCCGACGAGTGCTGGCCCCTCCCGGACGGCGTGGCCGACGCCGAGGCGGCGACCCTGCCCGTCGTCCTCTTCACCGTCCATCACGTCCTCACCCACCAGGCCCGCCTCGCGCCCGGCGAGACGCTGCTGGTGCACGGCGCCGCCGGCGGCGTCGGCCTGGCCGTCCTCCAGTACGCACGGGCCCGCGGTGCCGAGGTCATCGCCACCGCGGGCAGCGAGGCCAAACGCGAGCTGCTGCGCTCGCTCGGCGTCCGCCACGTGCTGGACTCCCGCAGCCTGGAGTTCGCCGCGCGCGTCCGCGACGTCACCGGCGGCAGGGGCATCGACGTGGTCGTCAACTCCCTCGGCGGCGAGGCGATCAGCCGAGGGCTCGAACTCCTGCGGCCCGGCGGCCGGTTCCTGGAGATCGGCAAGCGGGACATCCTCCGGGACAGCACGCTGCCGCTCGGGCCCTTCCGCGCCGGCCTGGCGTTCTTCTCCTTCGACCTGAGCGAGTTCCAGAAGGACAGCGAGGCCGGCCGCGCCCTGCGGGAGGAGATCCTCCCGCTCCTGCGCGACGGGACCTACCGCCCCCTGCCGCACACCGTCTACCCGGCGGCCCGCGTCCAGGAGGCGTTCCGGCTGCTTCAGCACTCGCGGCACACCGGGAAGATCGTGGTGTCCTTCGACCCGCTCGACGAGCCCGTGCCCGTCGTGCCGGCTCCCGCCGCCCTCGCCCTGGACCCCGACGGCACCTATCTCGTCACCGGCGGGCTCGGCGGGTTCGGCGCGGCGACCGCCGCCTGGCTGGCCGAACGCGGCGCCCGCCGCCTGGCGCTGACCGGCCGCCGCGGCGAGGCGGCCCCCGAGGCGGCGGCGGTCCTCGACGGGCTGCGGGCCCGGGGGGTCACCGCCACGGCCCACGCCGCCGACGTCACCGACCCGGCGGCGATGCGGCGCGTGCGGACGGAGATCGACGCCACCGGACACCCGCTGCGGGGCGTCGTCCACGCCGCCGCCCACTACGACGACGCGCCGCTCGCCGACCTCGACGGCGAGCGCTTCGCCCGGGTCATGGCGCCCAAGGCGACCGGCGCCGCCGTCCTGTCCGGCCTCCTGCCGGGCTCGGGCGTGACGCGCGGGGCCGGTCCCGGCCTGTTCCTGCTGCACTCCTCGGTGACCGCCGGGTTCGGCAACCTGCGCCAGGCGCCGTACGTGGCGGGCAACGCCTACCTGGAGGCCCTGGCCCGCGCCCGGCGCGCCGCCGGCCAGGCCGGCACCGCCGTCGCCTGGGGTCCCATCGCCGACACCGGCCACGTCGCCCGCACCGGCCTGGCGGACACCCTCTCCGCCATGGGCTTCGAACCCCTCACCTGCCAGGAGGCGTTCGCCGCCGCCGAACGCCTCCTGGGCCCCGGCACCAGCCCCGGCACCGGCCCCGCCGTGGCCGGCGTCGGCCGCTGCCAGTGGCTCCGCGCCGCCCACCTGATGAGGACCCTGCGCGCCCCCCGCTACGCCGCCCTCGTCCCCGCCCACCTCCTCGCGGCCGACGACTCGCGCGACGAGCTGCTGCGGTCCCTGGCCACCCTCTCGCCCGACGAGGCGCACGCGACCCTCCTGCGCCTGGTCGGCGCGCAGCTCGCCGCCGTGCTGGGCATGGACGCCGCGCACATCGACCCCCACCGCCCCCTGGACCAGTTCGGCGTCGACTCCCTGATGGCCGCGCAGCTCCTCCTCCGCCTCCGCGACGAGTTCGACGTGCACCTGTCCCCCCTCGACCTGACGACCGACGTGACGCCGGCCCGCCTGGCGCGGCTCCTGTACGACCGGCTGACCGGCCGCACGCAGTGACCGGGCGGCTCAGCCGACGGCGTGCGCCGCCGCCCGCACGGCGCGGGGCTGGTCGAGCAGGTCGGTGCTGTCCGCCCACTGGTCCACGCCTCCCACCAGGGGCAGCTCCCGGAGGCCGGGATCCGTGACGGTCCGGGCGAGCGCGTCCGCGAAGCGCTCGGCGTGCAGCACCAGGAAGGGCCGCGAGTGGTAGGGGCGGCGCTTCGGATCGACGGGCGAGATGAGCCCGGCGGCGTTCTGCAGCGAGGCGACGGCCTCGTACGCGTCGCACAGGTGCGCCTCCCGGTCCCGGTAGTCCACCGCCGCCAGCGCGCCGCGCAGCGACGGGGTGAGCGACGCGGCCACCGGCAGCTGCGCGAACGCGCTGCCGAGCCACTTGCCGTAGGGGGCGTAACGGCGTTCCAGCAGCAGGCACAGCCGCATCAGGTCCCGCACCAGGCGGGCGGCCACGACGGCCGAGCCGATGTCGTCGCCGACCTCCGCGCAGCGCCCCACGAACGCCTCCTCCTGCGAGACGCGCTGCCACTGGCACGCCAGCAGGTACCGCCACACCTGCTCCGGATACCACGCCAGCCTGCGCCGCGCGGCGGTGAGGGTGCCGAGCCCGTCGTGGAACACCGCGCCGCCGGTGGCCTCGGCGAGCCGCTGCTGCGGCATGGCCAGCCACTCGCGCACGCTCGGTTCGGCGGCGGCCGCGGCCGAACGCAGCCCGAGCTGCCTCGCCAGCCACCCGTCCACATCGTCCACGCCCACACGGTGGTTGACCGGCCCGTCGGTCGGCCGCATGATCCCGCTCGGATCCAGCGGATTGTCGCTCTCCTGGAAGTGGGTGGGCCAGCCCCGCACCCGCTTCGGCAGCCGCAGCGCCAGGAGGCGGTGGATGTCCGCGCCGTGCCGGGCGTGGTCCCCGGCCGTCAGGAAGAGCTGCAGCCGGGGCCCCCACTCGTGGTCCGCTGAGCGCGGCGTGTCGAAGCCCAGCACCTCGGAGCCGGTGCCGACGCGCGCCGCCGCGTACCGCAGTCCCGGATACGCCTCCCGGAGGATCGGCCGAACCGCCTCCTCGTACAGGACCCCGGAGAGCTCGATGCCGGGCATGAAGCCGGCGCCAGAGATCGTCATGCCCCCGACTGTGCGGGACGCCCCGCCGCCGGGGCCACCGCTTAACGCGTTCTGACGCCTTCGATGGCGGTGCCGGCGCGTCGGTTACCGTGCCCGCATGGCACTGCGGGATTCCGGCGTGGTCGCTGAGCTGGTCGCCTGGCTGCGCGAGGACGCGCACCGCCACGAGCTCACGCCCGGGCTGAGCACGGCCGAACTCGACCGCGCCGAGCGGGTCTCGGGTCTGACCATGCCGCCGCTGTGGCGCGCGGTGCTGAGCCGGGTGTGCCCGGTCTCACGCGGGGACGCCAGGGGCCGTGGGTTTCCGGATTGGCGGCACGGCGACGAGGCAGCCCTGCGAGGCCGCGTGGACGATCCCGTGGACGGCCTGCTGTACGACGTCGAGCACAACGGCTTCTGGTGGCACGCGTGGGGACCGGCCCCGGCGGCGATGGAGGACCGGCTGTCGGCGGCACGGCGGCGGCTGGCCGAGGTGCCCCGGCTCACCCCGCTGTGGGGCCACCGGTACGTCGGCCCCGACGACGCCTCGCCGGTCTTCAGCATCGTGCAGGCCGATCTTTACGTGCCCGCCCTCTCGCTCGCGGACCTGCCCGCCGGGCGCGGCCAGGAAGCGGTGCCCGCCGAGCGGTGGCCCATCGGCTCGGTGCCGTTCTGGAGCGAGCTGCACGCCTACGCTCAGCTCGGCCACCTCCCCGAGCTCCCCTTCGGCCGGCTCGCGGACGGCGGTCTCTGACCATTCCCCCTGAGAGGTGTGACAGGCGTGGACGAGGACGCGCCGTGGCCGCGCAGACGCGCCGACATGCCGCGTACGGCGTAATGCCGTGCTCGGGCGGGCCTCCCGGGTCACGTTGTGCGGAGGCGCGTGATCGAGGCGGAGGCGGGAAGGAGGTGGCGAACCGGGCCATGGACGAGGAGATCGTGGACCGGTCGGAGGGCTTCGGCGAGCGGCTGCTCGGCCTGCTGCTGGACAGGGCGCACCTGATGCCGCCGCAGCTCATCGCCCCGCTGATCGCGGAGGAGATGGCGAGGGTCGGCGGTC
The DNA here is from genome assembly GCF_052246635.1 of Streptomyces sp. 6N223. NCBI lineage: Bacteria > Bacillati > Actinomycetota > Actinomycetes > Kitasatosporales > Streptomycetaceae > Streptomyces > Streptomyces sp. 6N223. The sequence goes on from NZ_JBQQCA010000038.1 coordinate 38,473, forward strand.
GTGACGTCTCCATCCTGCTCCAGGACTATGCGCAGGAGCTGCTGGTGCCGCTGCCGGGCACGAAGCTGCACGTCGGCCAGCCCGAGCCGATGGCCGATTCCCCGGCCGGCCGGGCCTTCCTCAGCGGCGACGTCATCGAGGTTCCGCAGGCCGACGGCGCCGTTCGGATGTATCTGCCGCTGCTGGACGGCAGCGACCAGGTGGGCGTGATGGCCCTGAGCATGAGTGCCGTCGGGGATGACGACCGGCGGCTGCTGCGCCGGCTCGCCGGGCTCGTCGCCGACATGCTGGTCACCAAGAACGCCTACACCGACCAGTTCTTCCTGGCCCGGCGCCGGGAGCCGATGAGCGTGTCCGCGGAGATCCAGTGGACCCTGCTGCCGCCGCTGGCGATGTCCGTGCCGCAGGCCGAGCTGGCCGGCATCCTGGAGCCCGCCTACCGCGTCGCCGGCGACAGCTTCGACTACGCCCTCAACGACACCATCCTGCACGTGGCCGTGATCGACGCGATGGGCCACGGCCTGGACGCCGCGACGATGGCGACCGTCGCCATCGGCGCCTACCGGCATGCCCGGCGCGTCTTCGTCAGCCTGGCCGAGAAGTACACGTTCATGGACGAGGCCATCTCCCAGCAGTTCGGGCCCGACCACTTCGTCACCGCGCAGCTGATGCACATCAACGTCGCCACCGGCGAGCTGGAGATGGTCAACGCCGGCCACCCCGCGCCGCTGCTGATCCGCGACGGCCGGGTTGTGCGGCAGCTGGAGAGCGCGACGACGCTGCCCGTCGGCTTCGGCGGCGAGGTGCCACGGATCACCCAGCACAGCCTCCAGCGAGGCGACCGGGTGCTGTGTTACACCGACGGCGTCATCGAGGAGCACGTCACCGGCGGGGAGCTGTTCGGCGAGGAACGCCTCATCCGCTGCGTCGAGCGTCTGGGGCAGGAGCCGCCAGGGACGGTGCGGGCGGACCTGCGCCGCCTCTCCCACACCCTGAAGGGGGAACGCGGCGGGCGCACCACCGACGACGCCACCCTCTTCATGATCGAGTGGCACGGGGGCTCCGCCGACCACCTCGCGGCCTTCGCCTGACCGGACCGTTCACCACCGACGCGTACAACGTCCTGCCCTGCCGGCTCGGCCCGCTGACGCAGACCAACTCCACCCGCTGAGGCCCACCCCGGGCCGCCGCCGCGGCGCGGCGCGGCGCCAGCTATCGTCGTGCGACAACGCCGAGGAGGGACGCGTGACGATGCTGGCTCCGACACCGCCGATGGGCTGGAACAGCTGGGACTGCTACGGCACGACCGTGACCGAGGCGGAGGTCCTCGCCAACGCCCGCGTCCTGCGCGACCGCCTGCTGCCGCACGGCTGGGACACCGTCGTCGTCGACATCGCCTGGTACGACCCCACCGCCCGGTCCCACGGCTACAACGCCGACGCCCCGGTCGAGCTGGACGCGTTCGGGCGGCAGCTCCCGGCCCCGGGCCGCTTCCCCTCCTCGGCCGGCGGCGCCGGCTTCCGCCCCCTCGCCGACGCCGTCCACGCCATGGGCCTGCGCTTCGGCGTCCACATCATGCGCGGCATCCCGCGCCGGGCGTTCGAACTCGACCTGCCCGTCCTGGGCACCTCGTGGACCGCGCGCGACGTCGCCGACCGCGACCACGTCTGCGTCTGGAACCCCGACAACTACGGCCTCAACCACGACCACCCGGGCGCCCAGGCCTGGTACGACGCCCAGGTCGCCCAATTCGCCGACTGGGGAGTCGACTTCATCAAGGCCGACGACATGCAGGCCCCCTACTACCACCGCGAGATCGCGGCGTACGCCGCCGCCATCTCCCGCAGCGGCCGCCCCATGGTGCTGTCCCTGTCCCCGGGCACCCACCTCTCCACCCGCCACGTCGAGCACCTCCGCGCGAATGCCCAGATGTGGCGCGTCTCCGACGACCTGTGGGACCGCTGGGAGGACGTGCACGCCCAGTTCGCCCGCCTGGCGCGCTGGGCTCCCCTCCAGCGGCCCGGCGGCTGGGCGGACGCCGACATGCTGCCGCTGGGACGCATCGGGCTGCGCGCCGAGCGCGGCGAGCCCCGCGACAGCCGCCTCACCTGGGACGAGCAGCGCACCCTGCTGACCCTGTGGTGCATGGCGCGGTCACCGCTGATGCTCGGCGCCGACCTGCCGTCCACCGACGAGGCCACGCTGGGCCTGCTGACGGTCCCGGCCGTCGGCGAGGTCGTCCGGGGATCCACCGACGGCGCCGAGGTGGTCCGCGAGCCGGTCGACGACGCCGAGCTCATCGTCTGGGCGGCCCGGGCCGCCGAGGGGGACCGTGCCTACGCCGCCCTCTTCTGGACCGGCACGTCGGCCCGCACGGTCCGGGTCCCCCTCGCCTCCGTCCTCGGCTCCGGGGCTGGGGCGAGGTCGTGGTCCCTCACCGACCTCTGGGCCGGCACGCGGGACGCCACGCCGGACGGCCACCGGATAGCCGGGGACGCCATCGAGGCCGCCGTCCCCGCGCACGGGGTGCGCTGGCTGGCGATCGACCCTCTCTGAGGACTACTGACGACTGAGCTGCCTTCACCGAGCTGAGCCAGGGCGCGACGGTGCTCGCTCCGGCTGCCGGTTCCCACCGGCCCGGCCTGGGGGCTACTCGGCGGGCAGGGCCTCTCGGATCGCCTTCGCGGTGGCGGCCGGGTCGTAGCCGTCGGGCACGCCCTCGACCAGGATGATGTCGCCCTCGATGTGGCGGGAACGCAGCGGTGCGATCTCCTGGTAGGCGGGGGAGTCCCACCACGCCCGCGCCTCGGCGATCGAGGGGAAGCCGATCACCACGACCGCGCCGGGCCAGCTGCCCTCCTTCGTCTCGTGCCGCGTGCCGTGCACCAGGAAGCGGCCGCCGTACGGCTCGAAGGTGGCGGTGATGCGCTCGATGTACTCGGCGATCTCCGCGTGCGGGGCGGCGTCCCGCAGGTGGGCAATGGCGTAGGCGGGCATGGCGTCCTCTCGGCCGGTCGGGCTTCCTCCGCAGGCGATCCTGGCATCCGGATGTGCCCGCGTCGATGACCTGCCGGGTCATCGACGCCGCGGTGGGTCAACCCCAGGGGCCGTCGGCCGGTTCTGGCGGGCGGCCCGCTCCCCGACCGGACCAGGTCTGCCCGGGCGCGGCGGACTGAGGGCCGATGAGCTGACGGCGCGTGATCACCGCCGTCAGCGGCCCCAGATCTCGCGGTACGCCACGCGGTAGCCGCCGGAGTCCCAGAAGACCGCGCCGCCGCTGTTGGCGCGGGTGGTGATGTGGACGGGGGCGACGTACCCGCTGGCGGGCTCGCCCGCGAAGGCGCGGTTGAACTCGTCGACGATCTGCCAGCCCTGCTCGTACAGCGGCTCGGGCACGGTGGCGGCCTGGAACTCCCTGGCGTTGACGCGCTCGAACGCCGACGGGTCGCCGTCGCCCGCGCCGATGTTGAACGGGGCGCCGTCGCCCTCGATGCCTGCCGCGCGCAGGGCGGGGGCGGCCTCGCCGAAGTACAGGTCGTTGATGGCCACGGAGTGGGTCCACCGGTCACCGAAGCGGGAGAGGAGGGAGGAGACCTCGTCGACGGTGCGCCTGTTGGCCTCGGGGATGGGGATGCTCTCGTAGCTCAGCAGCGAGACGCCGGCGCAGGTCTCCAGCTCCTCCTTGATGAGGTCCGACTTGTTCTTGGCGAAGGGCAGCGTCCCGTCGGTGAACAGGACGACGCCCGCGTGGCCGTCCGAGTCGGCGATGATCCAGTCGGCGCTGATCCTGGCGACGTCCTCCACCCTGGTCGTGACGTTGGTGAAGAGCTCCGGGTCCTGGCTGGGGCCGGGCTCGGCGACGGCATGCCAGCCGATCACCGGGATGCCCGCGTCATTGGCCGCCTCGAGCCCATCGGCGCTGGCCTCGGGGTCGAAACTGCCGATGACGATGCCGTCGGGATCGAGGTCCATGGCCTCGTCGAAGGCGGCCCGGACGCCCTCGGCCGTGCCCTGGCCGTCGAGCGTCTCGACCTGCCAGCCGAGGATCTGCGCCGCCTCCTGGACGCCCCTGGCGACGCCGGAGACGCCGGGGTTGGTCATGGTGTGGGCGATGTAGACGATGGTCTTGTCGGGGACGGCCTCCGGCCCGGTCGTGGGGCCCGTCCAGGGCGCGTCGACGGCCTGGGCCTCCTCGACGGCCTGCCTGGCCCTGTCGACGACGTCGGGGCAGCCGGGCCCGGAGGGCTCGGCGTCCGACTCGGTGGCGGAGGAGCCGCCCTCGCAGCCGGCGACCGTGAGGGCGGCCACGGCCAGGAGCGCGGCGGCGGCCGTGGGCGCCTTGCGTATGGGGTGCACGGGAACTCCTTTTACAGGCACGCGATCGGTCGGACCGGGCTCGCAGGGCAGGGAGGCTAGCAGGGGCGGGCGACAGCCGTGCCGCCCTCGTCCGCGCCCGTGACACGCCCGTGACCGGCGGGGATGGCGGCGCGGGCGCTTCGGGCCGATGAGGTGAGGTGGGGGACGGGAATCTGACTGGCCGGGGAGCAGGAGTACGCCTGTCCGCCTCCACCAGGCCTGAGAAGGTCTCAGCCAGCAAAGCACCGCTCTTTCCCGACTCTTGACGAATACTTTGCAATCGAATCCCGGCCACATGTGTCCCCGACCGCCTCACGCCGGTAATGTCCCGCACCCCGACCTGCGGCGGTTCGGCACCTGACACCTCGGCCACCGCTGACAAGCACCGCGACGTACAGCGAAGTACGGCGAAGTACAGCGAAGGAGAGGCCAGGTGTCTGCGAACCCGGCGGACCCGTCCCCCGAACCCGGCGAGCCCGAGCGGGGGGACAGATTGCCCCGGCTCCGGCGGCGGGTGGGCGCCGGCATCGACCGGTGGCCGTTCCGGCGGAAGCTCAACGTCCTCGTCATCGCGCCCGTCGCGGTCGTCGGCACGCTGCTCTGCATCAGCGTCGTCACCCAGGTCGACGAGGCCCTGGACGCCCGCCGGACCGCGGGGCTGGTGCGCGACAGCGAGCAGGTGGCGAGGCTCATCAACGAGGTGCAGGCCGAGCACCGCGAGGCGCTCGTGCTGTCCGTGGCGTACGAGTCGGCCGAGCCCGGCAGCACGACGCTGCCCTCGATCAGCGACTACCGCGAGGCGCAGCGCCAGACGGACGCCGGCATCGAGGCCGTGCGCTCGGCGTTCGGCTCGGACCTGCCGGAGGAGCAGGCCGAGGCGCTCGAGTACCTCGACGGCCTGTCCGTGCTGCGCGAGCGGCTGGAACGCGGCCACGTGCCCAGCGCCAACATCGACCCGGCGTACTCCTCGGCCGTCGACTACCTGATCGACGGCATCGGGCTCGACCACATCTCCGACAGCGAGTCCTCCTCGGCCGTCACGCTGCTCGACACGGTGCTGCGCGCCGACGCCGCCCACGCGGCGTTCGAGAGCGCCGTGTTCTCCGCACAGACCCGGGACGCCAACGCCCTCACCGAGTACTCCCGCGCGGTCGGCGCCCGCGAGGTCTTCAAGCAGCAGGCGGAACGGTTCGCCAGGATCGCCGCGCCCGACCAGGTGCTGACGCTGAGCGGCATCGAGCGGGCCTCCGAGGAGAACGGCATCGAGTCCAAGTTCGCGGGGCTCCAGGTCAATCCCGGCTCCCTGCAGGCCCAGACGCCGCAGGAGCTGCGCGACGCGATCGCGGCGGGCGCGGAGCAGTCCGACGCCCGCCTGGGCATCACGCGGTCGCTGATCGGCGAGATCGCGGCCCAGGCCGACGACGACTCCGCCGGAGCCCTGGGGCAGGCGCTGCTGCTGGTGGGCCTGGCGACGCTGGGCTTCGCCGCGTGGCTGGCGTTCACGGTCCTGGCGCGGCGTTCGGTCGTCCGTCCCCTCGCCGCCCTGACCCGCGCGGCCCAGCGGGTGGCCGACGTGGCCGGCGATGAGCTGGCCCGCGTCGCGGACGACGACTCCGACGAGTCCGCCGACGACACCACGCCGCTGCGGCCGCACGCGATCCCCGTCCCGGTCCGCGACGAGATCGGCAGGCTGGCCGAGGCGTTCAACCAGGTCCAGGTCACCGCCGCGGCGCTGCTGGAACGCCAGGTGCAGAGCCGCCGCAACGTCGCCGAGATGTTCGGCAACGTCGGGCACCGCGTCTCCAACCTGGTGACCCGTCAGCTCACGCTGATCGACGCCGTCGAGCGCGAGGAGACCGACTCCGACGTGCTGGAGCGGCTGTACCGCATCGACCACATCGCGGTGCGCCTCCAGCGCAACGCCGACAGCCTGATGCTGCTCGCCGGCAGCCGCGAGACGGGCGTCGACGCCCAGCCGACCGCCCTGGCCAACGTCATCCGCGCGGCGCTCAGCCAGATCGAGGGGTACCAGCGGGTGTCCCTGCGGTCCGAGACCGAGGTCACCGTCGGCCCTGACGTGATCGGGGACCTGACGCTGATGCTCGCCGAACTGCTGGAGAACGCCACCGCGTTCTCGCCCTCCGACGCCCCCGTGGAGGTCGTCGTCCGGCCGGGCACCGACGTGACGTCGGACGGCGGCGCCCTGGTCGAGGTCATCGACCACGGCCTGGGCATGACCGCGGAACGCCTCGCCGAGGAGAACGCCCGGCTGATCCGCCGCGAGCGGCTCGACCTCGTCCCGACCAAGGTGCTCGGCCTCTTCGTGGTCGGCACCCTCGCCCGGCGCTGGGGCGTGCGGGTCACGCTGAGCCGCACGCCGGGGGGCGGCGTCACCGGCACCGTGTGGATCCCCGCCTCGCTGCTGGTGGACGAGGGCGCGGCGGACCCCGTGCCGTCCCCGGCCGCGAGCCCGGCCAGGGCCGTCGCCGCCGCTCCGCCGCAGCGGGCGGCGTCCTCGGCCCCGGCTACGGCCCCGGCTACGGCTACGGCTACGGCTCCGGTTCCGGCGCCGGCCGACCGCGAGGGGCGGCCCGTGGCCACGGCGCCGGTACCGGCTCCGGCCGACGGCACCCTGCCCTCGCTCCCCATCCGCAATGGTGCGGAGGTGGCCTCCGGCCCTCGGCCCCTCAGGCGGCGCGTGCGGGGCGCTACGCTCGCCAGGACCATCGCGCCGGCCGACCGGGGGACCGCCGCCGTACGGCCGCCCGTCGACGCCGACGCGGTCCGCTCCGAGCTGGACGAGCTCGAGTCGGCCGTACGCCGGGCCGAGCACGATGCGGAGCGAACAGCAGACGACGCACCTTCGCCATCCCAGGAACAAAAGGAGTCGGGCAGTGACCACGCCGACAGGTGACAGCGTTTCCGAACTGGCGGAACCGGGGGAGCCCACCGACCTGCGAGCCGCCGCGGCCGATTTCACCTGGTTGCTCGACCGGTTCGCCACCGAAACCGCGGGGGTCGTCGACGCGATCGCCGTGTCGTCCGACGGCCTGCTGATCGCCGTCTCCCAACTCCGCGACCAGGGCGACTCCGAGCGGCTCGCCGCGATCGTCTCCGGCCTCACCAGCCTCGCCTCGGGCGCCTCCGGCAACTACGGCCTGGGCGGCCTCAACAAGGTCATCATCGACCTGGAGGGCGGCCACGTCCTGGTGTCGTCCATCGGCTGCGGCGCCGTCCTCGGCGTGGTGGCCACCAAGGAGGCGAAGCTCGGCAACATCGCCTACGAGATGACGCTCTTCGCCAACCGGGCCGGCGCGGCGCTCACCCCACAGCTCGTACTGGAGCTGAAGAAGAGCGTCGGCGCCACGCCGGCCGGCTGACCGGAGGGACCGTGATGGCCGACGGGGAATCAGCACCGCACGAGGAAGCAGGCGAGACGGAGGCGGCGGGGGACGCCCGCCGCGCCCTGGCGATCCGGCCGTTCCTGCTGACCGCCGGCCGGGTGTCGGGGCGTAGCGCCGGGCCGCCGCTCCCGCTGGAGACGCAGGTCGTGGCCACCTCGGCCGGGCTGGGGGCCCTGCACTCGCTCGCCTTCGAGCAGCACGACATCGTCGCCGCCTGCCGTCAGCCGCAGTCGGTGGCGGAACTGGCCGCCCGGCTGCGGCTGCACCTGAACGTGGTTCGTGTGCTGGCCGACGACCTGTGCACCGCCGGGCATCTGGCGATCCACCGGCCGAACGCCGGCACAGTCCAGGACATCTCCGTACTGCGAAGGGTTATCGATGGTCTCCGTGCCGTCCCCGACTCCGGGGGCAACACACTCCGCGACACCAGCTGAACGTGCAGAGCGCGCCGAACAGCCGCCGCTGCCCGTCAAGATGGTGATCGCCGGCGGCTTCGGGGTCGGCAAGACCACCGCCGTGGGCGCGATATCCGAGATACGGCCGCTCACCACCGAGGCCGCCATCACGGAGGTCGCGGCGGGCGTGGACGACCTGACGCACACGCCAGGGAAGTCCACGACCACGGTCGCCATGGACTTCGGCTGCATCACCATCGACCCGACGCTGAAGCTGTACCTGTTCGGCACGCCGGGCCAGGACCGGTTCGGCTTCATGTGGGACGACATCGTCGAGGGCGCCGTGGGCGGCCTGGTGATCGTGGACACGCGCCGCCTGGACGACTGCTACGCGGCGGTGGACTACTTCGAGCACCGCGGGGTGCCGTTCGCCGTGGCCATCAACGCCTTCGACGGGCAGATCGAGCACGACCTGGACGAGGTGCGGTGGGCGCTGGACATCGCCGACCACACCCCGCTGGTCGTCTTCGACGCGCGCGACACCGGCTCGGTGCGCGACGCGCTGCTGGTCGTCCTCGACGTCGCCCTCTCCCGCGCCGAGACGGCCCACGCGGGCTGAGCCGCCGTCAGCGCCGCTCCTCCACGCGGGGAGGCCCATCTGGCGCGCGGGGGGGCGGCGACGAGCGGCGCCCCGGCCACGGCGAAGCCGTCGGTCGCGCGGGGTTCGCGAAGGCGGCGCCCACGCCCTGCCCGGCGAGCCGTCGACCGGGACGCCCCAGCCGGGCGGGCCGCGGGCCGCGGGCCGCGCTGGCGGCCGGGCGCTGGGGACGAGCAGGCCCTCCGCGGCCAGCCGCACCGCCGGAGCAGCGCCCGCACGCAGCGCTGGAACGGGGCGTCGGCGACGCCGACGTGCCCGAAGTCGGTGACGATCGCCTCGTGACACCCCCTCGGCCACCGCCTCCGGAGCGGCGCCCGCAGCGCGCGGCCCGCAGCTCCACCGAGCCGGTGCGGCGACCTGCCGGCGGCGCGTTTTCCCATGTCAGAGCGGTGGCGCAAGCACGCAGCCGCGCGAGTGCGCCACGGCCTCCAGGCGGCGGATTTGCGGCCCGGGGCGTGGCGCCGGAGGCTGGAGGAGTACGCGAGGAGCACGCGAGGAGTACGGAGGCGGGTCGCCGTGGCCAGCATCGCTCAGCGCATCGCCGGCCTCTTCCGGGTCAAGGCGAACAAGGTCCTGGACCGCGCCGAGGACCCGCGCGAGGTGCTCGACTACTCCTACACCCAGCAGCAGGAGATGCTCCAGAAGGTGCGTCGCGGCGTCGCGGACGTGGCCACCAGCCGCAAGCGCGTCGAGACGCAGATCGTCCAGCTCGGGCAGTCCGGCGAGAAGCTGAACGAGCAGGCGCAGCAGGCGCTCGCCGCCGGACGCGAGGATCTCGCCCGCGAGGCACTGACCCGGCGCGCCGCGGTGACCTCCCAGATCGCGGACCTGCGCGGGCAGCAGGACGCGCTGCGGGCCGAGGAGGAGAAGCTCACGGTCGCCTCGCAGCGCCTGGAGGCCAGAGTGGAGGCCTTCCGCACCCAGAAGGAGACGATCAAGGCCCGGTACACCGCGGCCGAGGCCCAGACCCGCGTCGGCGAGGCGGTCACCGGCATCGGCGAGGAGATGGGCGACGTCGGCATGGCGATGCAGCGCGCCCAGGACAAGACCGACCAGATGCAGGCCCGCGCCGGAGCGCTGGACGAGCTGCTCGCCTCCGGTGCGCTCGAGGACGCGACCCTGCCGCCCGGCCGGGACGAGATCCAGGCGGAGCTGGAGGCCGTGTCCACGCGCGGCGAGGTGGAGCGGGAGCTGGAGCGGATGAAGGCCCAGCTCCCGCCGGGGGAGGCTGGGAAGGAGGGCTCCGCATCGTGATCATGCGCATCCTCGGCGAGGCACAGTACGAGATCGACGCGGCTCACCTCGACGAGCTCAACGACCTGGACGCGGCGGCGCAGCGCGCCGTCGAATCGGGCGACGAGCGGGCGTTCGCCGCCGCGCTGCGGGACCTGCTGGACGCCGTGCGCCGCCTGGGAACGCCCCTGCCGGCCGACGTCCTCACCCCCTCGGACCTGGTGCTGCCCGGACCGGACGCCGGCCTGGCGGAGGTCGCGGAGCTGCTGAGCGGGGAAGGCCTGATTCCCGGATGATTCCGGGATGACTCCAGGCTGATTCCGGGATGAAACGCCCTCGCGCTGCTGGGCCGTACCGTAAGGACTGACGCGCCCTCACGCCCCCGGGACGATCAGCACGATCTTGCCGGTGGTGCGGCCGGTCTCGCCCAGGGCGTGGGCCTTGGCGGCCTCGGCGAGCGGGAAGGCGGCCTCGATGTGGGCGCGCAGCTCGCCGGTCTCGACGAGGCCGGCGACGGCGTTCATGCCGGCGTGGTCGGCCTCGACGAGCATGGTCTCCACGCGCACGCCCCGCTCGGCGGCCCTCGCCGCCTCGTCGGCATCGGAGCCGGCGCCCGGCAGCAGCGAGACGAGGATGCCGCCCGGGCGCAGGACGTCGAGGGAGCGGGCGCGGACCTCGCCCGAGAGCGCGTCGAGGACCACGTCGACGTCGGCGACGGCCCCGGCGAAGTCGACGGCGTGGTAGTCGATGACCTCGTCCGCACCGAGGGAGCGCAGGAAGTCGTGCTTGGGGGCGCTGGCGGTGCCGATGACGTACGCGCCCCGGGCCTTGGCGATCTGGACGGCGAGGTGGCCGACGCCGCCGGCCGCCGCGTGGACGAGGACCCGCTGCCCGGCCCGGAGCCCGGCGGTGTCGACGAGCGCCTGATACGCCGTGAGCGCGGCGAGCGGGAGGGCGCCGGCCTGGACGTGGTCGATGGCGGCGGGCTTGCGGGCGAAGGCGCGGGCGGGTGCCGTCACGTACTCGGCGTGGGAGCCGACGCCGTAGGGGTAGGGCAGCATCCCGAAGACCTCGTCGCCGGGCTTGAAGAGGGTGACGCCGTAGCCGACGGCCTCGACGACGCCGGAGACGTCCCAGCCGAGGACGAGCGGAAGGCGGTCCAGGAACCGGGCGGCGGCGCGGTGCTTCCAGTCGGTCGGGTTGACGCCCGCCGCGCGGACGGCGACCAGGATCTGGCTCGGGCCCGGCGCGGGCCGGGGGAGCCGGACCTCCTTCAGGACCTCGGGGGCTCCGTAGGCGTCCTGGCTGATGGCGCGCATGGTGGCGGTGCTCGCGGTGCTCGCGTTGCTCGCGGTGTTCGTCATGCGTCCCAGCGTCGCGCGCACCCGCGTTCCGTACCATGGCATGATTGCCAACTTTCGACGGGATCCTGCCATGCGAGAAGGCCGAAAAGCCCCGGGCGCCCACCGCGTCGTCGTCCTGGCCCTGGACGGGGTCTACCCCTTCGAGCTGGGCATTCCCAGCCGGGTCCTCGGGGCGGCGGACGGCCGCTACGAGATCCTGACCTGCACCGTCGACGCCCGCCCGGTGCGCACCAACGCCGACTTCTCGGTCACCGTCCAGCACGGCCCGCAGGCGCTGGGCACGGCCGACACCGTCGTCATCCCGCCGTTCGACACCGCCCGCGTCACCCGGGAGCTGCCCGCCGGCGTGGCGGCGGCGCTCGCCGCCGTGGCCCCGGGCGCGCGCATCGTCTCCATCTGCACCGGCGCGTTCGTCCTCGCGGCGGCGGGCCTCCTCGACGGACGCCCGGCCACCACGCACTGGAGGCTCGCGGACGTCTTCCGCGCGTGGTTCCCCCGCGTGGCGCTGGACCCGGACGTCCTGTTCGTCGACGACGGGGACGTGCTGACCTCGGCCGGCGCCGCCTCCGGGCTCGACGTGTGCCTGCACCTCGTGCGCGAGGACCACGGCAGCGAGGTCGCCAACCGGGTGGCGCGCGTCTGCGTCGTGCCGCCGTGGCGGGACGGCGGGCAGGCGCAGTACATCGAGCAGCCGGTGCCCCAGGACCCGGCGAACGGCACGGCCGCCGCCCGCCAGTGGGCGCTGGAGCGCCTCCACGAGCCGCTGACCCTGGCGGACCTCGCCCGGCAGGCCCGCATGAGCCTGCGCACCTTCGCGCGCCGCTTCAACGAGGAGGTGGGCATGAGCCCGGGGCGCTGGCTGATCCAGCAGCGCGTCGCCCGGGCGCGGCACCTCCTGGAGTCCACCGACCTGGCGGTGGACGAGATCGCCGGGCAGGTCGGCTTCGCCAGCGGCACCTCGCTGCGGCAGCACCTGCACGCGGCCATCGGCGTCTCGCCGCTCGCCTACCGGCGCACCTTCCGCGGCGCCCCGGCGCCGGGCCGCTGACCCTCCGGGCCGTTCAGGCCGTTCAGGCCGTTCAGGCTATTCGGGCCATCTGGACCGTCATGACCATCCGGCCCGGTGTCCCGGCGTCACCACTGTCAACAGTATTGAACAGAACCCGTCAGTTACCTAGCCTGTCGGGCATGCCGCCTTCCCCCCTGCCCGTCAGCCGCCGCCGCTTTCTCGAGACGGGAGCCGCCGGGTTCGGTGTGCTCGCCCTCGGGTCCGTGCCGGGCGCCCACGCGGCCGGCCGTGAGGGCGCCGCGTGGGAGCCGCCCGCCAACGGCTACCCGGAGACCGGGCCCGGCGCGCTGAGCGGCGAGATCCTCGCCCCCTCCGGCACCTTCGACCGCGACGGCGGCGTCGACGGGGCCACCGTCTTCGACCGCGACCCCGCCCTCGACATCACCGGCTCGCTGACCCTGGAAGCCTGGATCACACAGGCGTTCACCGGCTTCGACCAGCCCATCCTCGCCAAGGGCGACACCCAGTACGCCCTGAAGCAGAGCGGCGACAGCCTGGAGTTCTTCATCCACGCCGGCGGCGAGTGGATCGCCGCGAGCTGGGCGCTGCCGGCCGAGGGCTGGACCGGCACCGAGCACCACGTCGCGGGCGTCTTCGACGCCGGCGCGGGCACGCTGACCCTCCACGTCGACGGCGAGGAGAAGGCCGCCAAGGCCACCACGCGGCGGCCCGGCGTCAACACCGCCCCGCTCGCGCTCGGCTACGACGTCGACAACGCCACCCGCTCCTTCAGCGGCACCATCCGGGCCGCGCGCGTCCACGCCCGCGCGCTGAGCGCGGCCGAGCTCGCCTCCACCACCGGCGGCCCCGGCGACGACGGCGTCCGCTTCTGGTTCGACGCGGCCACCGCCGAGGTCACCGAGACGCGGCCGGACCAGCCGACGTACCTCACCTACGGCGGCGACCTGGGCGACAACCCCAATGACGGCAACATCGCCGACGGCATCGTCTTCGCCGACCGCGGCCACACGGGCAAGGCCGCCGAGGTCAAGCACGTCTACCAGGCCGTCAACGCCGCACCCGCCACGGACGGCCTCACCGACGGCCGCGTCACCGTCACCAACGAGTACCTCTTCACCAACCTCCGCGCCTTCGACGGAAGCTGGGCCCTCATCGCCGACGGCGAGGTGGTGCAGCGCGGCCGCCTCACCCGCGCCCAGCTCGACATCCCGCCCCTGACCGGCAAGGACATCACCGTGCCGTTCCGGCTGCCCGACGACCCCGCGCCCGGCGCCGAGCACTTCCTCCGCCTCTCCTTCACCACCAAGGAGCCCACGCCCTGGGCCGAGGCCGGCTTCGAAGTGGCCCGGCAGCAGCTCCCCGTGGACGCCGGCAGCCCGCCCGTGACGCCGCTGCCGCTGGACGCCGTCCCCGCGCTGAGCCACGAGGACGGCGACGCGGCGGTCACGGTCACCGGCGACGGCTTCTCCGTCACGATCGACAAGGCCACCGGCGTCATCACCTCCTACGAGGCCGCCGGCGCCCAGCTCATCGCCTCCGGCCCCGAGCCGAACTTCTGGCGCGCCCCCACCGACAACGACAAGGGCAACGGGCAGCACACCCGCAACCAGACCTGGCGCGACGCCGGCGCCCGCCGGACCGTGACGGACGTGCGCGTGCGCGCGCTGCGCGACCGAGCCGTGGAGATCACCGTCAGCGGGACCCTCCCCACCAGCGTGGAGTCCGCCTACACCACCACGTACACCGTCTTCGGCAACGCCGAGATCAAGGTCGACAACACCCTGCACCCCGGCGCGTCCTCGCTGCCGTACATCCCGGAGGTCGGCACCATCCTCTTCCTCCACACGCCCGAGGACCTGTCCGTCGGCCGCCGCCACGACTACCAGCTCGACCCCCGCGAGGAGGTCGTGCTGCGGCTCGCACACCATCAGATGGGCGTGGGCGGCGACGACAGCTGGGGCGCGCACACCCACGACCAGTACAAGCTGTTCGCCGACCAGGACTACGCCTACACCTACCGGCTGCGCCCCCTCGCCTCCGTCGCCGACGCGATGGCGGCCTCGCGCCGCCCGACGGCGACGGACTGACGGACTGACGGACTGACAGGGCAGGAGTCACGATGGGGCTGGAGGTCGAGAGCCGGCCGTCCGACTCGCTCTACATCGAGCGGGTCTGGCGCAGCCACAGCTCCGAGGTCGACCGGATGACGTCGGTCGCCACCGCGCACGGCGAGCTGGTCGCCTGGGAGGAGCGCGGCCGCGTCGGCGTGGCCGTGCGCGGGCCGGAGACGCGGGCGACCCTGGCCCCGGTGCCCGAGGACGCCACCTTCTTCGGGATCACCTTCTCGCTCGGCACGTCCATGCCGCACCTCCCGGTCGGCGGGCTCGTCGACGGGGCCGTGGAGATCCCCGACGTGACGGGCAGGTCGTTCCGGCTGAAGGGCTCCGCCTGGCACCTTCCCGACTACGACAACGCCGAGGCGTTCGTGCGGCGCCTGGTGCGCGAGGAGATCCTGGCCCGCGACCCGATCGTCGCCGACGTGCTGCGCGGCGCGCCGCCGGAGGTGTCGGAACGCACCCTCCAGCGGCGTTTCGTCGCGGCGACCGGCCTCACGCGCGGCGCCATCCGGCAGATCGAACGCGCGCGGCAGGCCGCGGTCCTGCTCCAGGAGGGCGGCGTCCCGGCCCACGAGGTGGTCCACCGGCTCGGGTACTTCGACCAGCCGCACCTGGCGCGTTCCCTGGCCCGCTTCGTCGGGCGGACCGCCACACGCCTGTCCGGCGAGCCGGAGACGTCCGAGCCGCTGTCGCTTCTGTACAAGACATGAGACCCGCCGACCCCGTAGCCTCCGGCACAGCACACGCGAACGATGGGGAGGAAGCCATGCGGAAGGTCATCTCGGGTCTGTTCATTTCGCTCGACGGCGTCGTCGAGTCACCGGACCAGTGGCAGCACGCCTTCGACGAGGAGATGGGCGCGTCCCTGGCCGGCACGATGGAGACCTGCGACGCGGTGCTCCTCGGCCGGGTGACCTACAGCGAGTGGGCCGGGTACTGGCCGACGGTGACCAGCGGCGAGGACGCGGGATTCGCGAACTGGATCAACAACGCGCCCAAGTACGTCGCCTCGACCACCCTGGACAGCGTCGACGCCTGGGCCAACAGCACGCTGCTCAAGGGCGACCTGGCCGCCGCGATCGGGGAGATCAAGGCCGGCGAGGGCGGGAACATCTCGGTGGCGGGCAGCCCCACCCTGGTCCGCTCCCTGCTGGAGCGGGACCTGCTCGACCAGCTGGACCTGTTCATCCATCCGGTGGTCGCCGGCGGGGGCCGCAGGAAGCTGTTCGCCGACGACGCCGCGCTGAAGAACCTCGACCTGATCAGCGCCCAGCCCACCAGCAGCGGCACGGTCATCGCGAGCTACCGGCCCGCGCGCTGAGCGGCTTCCGCGGCCGCCAGGGCCTTCCGCGTCTGCGCCGTCTGGTCGTGGCCGGGCCCCAGCACGCGCTCCTGGCGTTCCACCACGTCGGCCAGCTCGGCGGCGGCCCGCGCCGCCTCCCCGGCGGAGAGCAGCCAGTAGCCGTGGAAGAAGCGGGTGCGCAGCGTCGTCGGGTGGTCGGGGCCGAGCAGATCGCGGCGTAGGGGGACCAGCTCCGCGAAGGCGTCGGCCGCCCCCCGGGCGTCGCCGGCGTAGCCGCGCCACAGCGCCAGGTTGCTGCGCGTGCTGAGGGTGTCGGCGTGGTGCGGGCCGAGGACGCGCGCCTGGTCGCGGACGAGGTCGGCCAGCCGGGCGGCCGCGCCCGCGGGGTCTCCGTCCCTGCCGTGCCAGAGGGCCAGCCGGTGGCGGGTGCTGAGCGTGTCGGGGTGGTCGGGGCCCATCACCCGCCGCTGCCGGACCAGGACGTCGGCCAGCTCGGCGGCGGCCTCGGTGGCGTCGGCGGTCTCGCCCGTCGCCCGCCGCCAGTGGGCGAGGTTGGTGCGGACCCTCAGGAGGTCGGCGGAGTCCGGGCCGAGGGCCGACTCCACGTCCGGCACCAGCGCCGCGAGACCGGCGACGGCCGCGGCCGGGTCCCCGGCGTTCCCCCGCCAGTGGGCCACGAGGCGCCGCGTTTCGAGGGTTTCGGGGTGGCGGGGGCCCAGCAGGCGCAGCTGGTCGGTGAGGAGCTCGGCGAACGCCTCGGCCGCCCCGGCCGGGTCGTCGGTCCTGGCCCGCCAGTACGCCAGGTCCGCGAGGGCGGCCAGTGTCTGCGGGTGGTCGGGCCCCAGCAGGCGGCGGGTCTGTTCGAGGGCCTCGGCCAGCTCGGCGGCGGCGACGCTCCACTCCCCGGCCTCTCCCCGCCAGTGGGCGAGCTCCTGACGCACCGACAGCGTCATGGAGTGATGGGGGCCGTGGAGGCGTTCGGCGTCGGCGAGGAGCGCGGCGAACGCGGCGGCGGCCCCGGCCGGGTGCCCCGCCTCCCCGAGCCAGCCGGCGAGGTCGGCCCGCAGGGCGTGGGCGTAGAAGTGGTCCGGGCCCAGGACACGCCGCGCGTGAGCGAGGAGGCCGGACAGCTCGCGGACGGCCGCCTCGGGCTCGCCGTCCCGCCCGCGCCAGTCGGCCAGCTCCCGCCAGGTCCGCAGGGTCTCGAAGTGGCCAGGACCCAGCAGCCGCCGGGACCGCTCCAGGACGTCGGCCAGCTCGGCGACGACGGCCTGGGCGGCGGCCTCTCCGGCCACCCCGCGCCACAGGGCCACGTTGCGGCGGGCGATCACCGTGCGGGCGTGGCCGGGCCCGAGCACCCGCTCGCGGTCGGCGAGGAGTCCGGCGAACGCCGCCGCCGCTCCCGCCGGGTCCCCGGCCTCGCCGCGCCAGCCCGCGAGGTGCCCCCGCGCGTCCAGCGTGAGGCGGTGGTCGGGCCCGAGCAGGGCCCGGGCGGTGTCGACCACGTGCTGGAAGTGGCGTACGGCGGCGGCGCCCCGGCCGCTGAGGCCCAGGCTGTCGCCGCTCAGGATGAGCAGGTGGTGGCCGTCGGGCCGGTAGAGCGCCTCGGGCGCGTGCTCCCTCAGCGCCTCGGCGTTGGCGCGCAGGATCTCGCTCTGGGCGGCGTCCCGCTCCCACGTGGGCCAGGCCGCCGCCAGCGCGTCGGCGGCGACGCGGGCGACGCGGTCCCGCTCGGCGGCGCCGAGGTCGTCGCGGACGGCGCGCTGGACCAGCTGGTGGACGCGGACCGTCCTGTCGGGGTCGCCGGGGGAGTGGTCGACGAGGCTGAGGCGGTGCAGGGCGCGCAGCGCGCGGGTGGCGCGCTCGGCGGCGACAGCGTGGCCGAAGGGGAGGGGGTGGGGACCGGCCTGCCCGTCCTGCGGGCCCGCGAGGTACGCCAGCGCCGGGAGGGCGGTGAGGACGGTCGCCGGGATGCCGTTGGGGCTGAGGACGGCCGCCAGCCGCAGCATGGGGCGCGCCCAGCCGGCCGGCGGAAGCTGGTCGGCCCGGTCGAGGGAGAGCGACCAGGCCGCGGCGGCGCTGGTCGTCTGGTCGTCGGGGAGCCCGGAAGGGTCCGGCAGCATGTCGGCGAAAGCGCGGGCGCGGTCGGCGAGCAGGCGGCGGTAGGCGGCGCTGTCCAGGCCGGTGTCGACGAGGTACGCGGCGGCCTGCGCGAGGGCCAGCGGCAGGCATCCCAGGTCGCGCGCGAGGGCGTCGAGCTGCTCGCGCGGCTCGTGGCGGCGGCGGGCGGCGAGGGCCGTCGTGAGGTAGCCGACGGCTTCGGCGGGGCTGAACAGGC
This sequence comes from Streptomyces sp. 6N223, assembly GCF_052246635.1. Lineage (NCBI taxonomy): Bacteria > Bacillati > Actinomycetota > Actinomycetes > Kitasatosporales > Streptomycetaceae > Streptomyces > Streptomyces sp. 6N223. The sequence goes on from NZ_JBQQCA010000038.1 coordinate 56,671, forward strand.
CGACGGCGACGCGCCGTTGGCCGCGCCCGGCGAGGCTCGCCTCGCGGCGGCGGGTCGTGACCAGGGTCCGGCCGTGCGGGCCGGCGGGGGGCCAGAGCCCGTGGAGGTCGGCCGGGTCGCCGAGGTCGTCGAGCACGATCAGCCACCGGACGGGGCCCGGGGACGCCGGCCCCGGCTCGAGCCAGGCGAGGAACGCGCGCGCCGCGGCCTCCGGGTCGGCGCGGTCCGCGCGGTCGGCGTACAGGATGCGGGCGGCGGCGTCGGCGTAGGCGTTGACGATCTCCTGGCGGGAGGTGGCGGTGATCCAGAGCAGGAGGTCGGCCTCGCCCGCCTGCCAGGCGCGCCGGGCGTGGTGGGCGGCGAGCTGGGTCTTGCCGACGCCGCCCATGCCGGTCAGGACCTGGCAGCCGGCCGCCTCCAGCTCGTCGGCCTCCGCGCGGCGCTGGAAGCTGTCGGCCTCGCGGGGGATGACCCCGATCAGGTGCGGCCAGGACACCGGCGGCGGGTGGTGGAGATGCTGGTGATGGTGCTGGTGCACGCCGCCGAGCACCAGGCCGAACGCCACGCCGCCGTCGTGGGCGGAGGCGGCCGTCCGGTGGTGCGCCGGGCCCGCGCCGCCGGCCGCGGCCCACGCCGCGGCAGCGGCATGGTGGCTGGGGTGCTGCGTTGCCGGGCTCGCCCACGTACGCCCATGCACCGCGTCCGACGACGCGGGCTGATCCGGTGGTGCGCCGGGTGCGCTGCCGCCGCGTGGCGCGCGGACAGGGCCTGGGGGTGGGGGCGCCGGGTCTCCGCTCAGCCCTGGGGCGGAGCCGGCATCCGAGGGTGGCCGAGGGTCACGTCCCCCTGGACGACGCCGGCGGCGACGCCGCCGCCTCTCGCGCTGACCCGCATGTCCCCGGCGGCGGCCACCGTGTGGCGGGGACCCGGGGCGGACTCGGCGGTCCCGGCGGCCAGCAGCGCGGCCAGCTCCGCGGCGGCGCGCTCGCGTTCGTCCTCCGCCAGCCCCTCAAGGGCCGCCGCGACGCGGGCCGTCCAGGCCTCCGCCCGCGTCGCCCCAGCGTCGGGCGGTGCGTCGCCGCCGGCCCAGCGTGCGAACCAGGCGGCGACGCGCCGCCCGAACGGCTCCCACCGCCCGGTGCCGGCGGCGTCGGCCATGGCCGTGCCGGCGTCCGCCGCGAGTTGCGCCAGTGCCCTGGGAAGCATCCTCACCCCTCCCTCTGCCCGGTCACTCTCACGGTAGCGTCCGCCGGGACACGCGCCCGGCGCCGGTCAGGGAGCGAGGTGGGCCCTGGCCCAGTCGAGCATGATCTCGTTGGTGACCGGCGCCGTGGTGGACAGGGCGAGCACATGGCCGGTGCCGGGCACCGTCTCGACCGTGAGGGGCGTCTCCGGCGTGTAGTACAGCGACTCGAAGGCGTGCACGGTCCCGGGGTCGTCGCAGTCGAACTCCGTGGCCCCCTGGCAGTAGGCGGCGTCCTCGGCGCCGACGACCAGGAGCGTCGGCACCCCGATGTCGTGCGGGTACGCCGGCGGCGGGCTCAGCGGCACCGGCGCGGTGTCCTTCGCCTCCTCGTCCGCCGCGACCACGGCCGGATCCGCGGTGGCCGGGGCGTAGTACGCGCTGCCCCGGGTGCCGGGCCGGGTGGTGACGTAGCCCGGGTCGAGCCCGGAGCCCGCGAACTTCGGGTCCTCGACCGCCGGGTAGGTGGGGTCGGTGAAGCCGGGGTTGAGGTAGTCCAGCACGCCGGTCAGGATCGCCGCGTCCACGTCCCGGTAGCGGGGGATCTCGTACCAGGCGTGGATCGACCCGTAGGAGTGCCCGACCCACATCACGCGGTCGAACGCCTGCCCTCCCACCTCGCCGGAGCGCAGGGCGGTGATGGCGTCGTGCAGCGCGACGGAGGTCGCGGGCAGCGTGGCGGCCGCGCTGGGCGGGTGGGAGCTGTCGCCGGCGCCGATCTGGTCGACGCTGAAGGTGGCGTATCCGGCGGCGACCGCGGCCCTGACGTAGGAGTGGGAGGCGTCTATGGCCGGGAAGTCCCAGTACGAGTGGTTGTAGGTGAGGCCGTGCACCAGCAGTTGCACGGTGCTCGGCCGCTGCCCGCTGGGCTGGCACAGCCGGCCGCGCAGCGTCTGGTCCGCCGGGCCGGGGTCGCTGAGGCGCACGGCGAGGTCGTGCGTCGTGCAGACGGGGCTCGCCGCCCCGGGCGCGGAGGCGTCGGCGCGGGGCGCGGCCAGCAGCGCCGCGCAGACGAGCGCGAACGCCAGCGCGAGCGGGGCGATGCGGCGTAACGCCGTTCGCGGCGGGGTGATCGGGGCGATCGGGGTCATCGGGTTCCTCGGGTTCATGGACACTCCAGTGTGATCGGCCGTGCGGGATCCGGATACCCCACGGCACGCGCCCGGCGGGACGCCGGTCACAGGGGCAGCTCGGACGTCAGCTTGATCCGCTGCATCGGGATCTCCGTCTTGACGCTCCGCACCGCTTCGATGCGGGTCAGGTGGTCGACCTGGAACCGGCGGTAGGCGTCGAGATCGGCCGCCACGACGCGCAGCAGGAAGTCGCAGTCTCCCGCCATCAGATGGCACTCGACGATCTGCGGGAGGCGCTCGACCTCCTCCGTGAAGTGCTCCACGGTCTCGGCGCGCTGGTCCGTCAGCCACACGCGGGCGAAGACGGTCAGGCCCATGCCGATCTTCGAGGCGTCGAGGAGGGCGACGTAGCGCTCGATCACGCCGGACTCCTCCAGCATCCTGACGCGGCGCAGGCACGGCGAGGGCGACAGGCCGACCCGCTCGGCGAGCTCGTTGTTCTGGATGCGCCCCTGCTCCTGGAGCACGCGGAGGATGCGGCGGTCGATGTCGTCCAGTCGCCTCGTCGTTACCGCCATGGTTGGAATTTTATGCCAATGACCGCAGAGGTGGTAGCAGAGAACGCAATCCAATGCCACAGGCAGTGGGCTAGGCTGCCCATCGACGGCGGGTGGGGAGCGGCGGACGGGGAGCTGAGGACATGGCACGCGCTTCGACGGTCGGCTTCGTCGGGCTCGGCGTGATGGGCCAGCCCATGGCGCTGAACCTGGCCAGGGCCGGCACGCCGCTCCTCGTCTGGAACCGCTCGGCCGGGCGCGCCGAGCCGCTGCGGGCCGCCGGCGCGCGCGTCGCGTCCAGCGTCGCCGAGGTCTTCGCCCGCGCCCGCGTCGTGATCGTCATGCTGTTCGACGAGGCGGCGACGGACGCGGTGCTGGGCCGTGGCACGCCGGAGTTCGCGGCGCTGGTCTCCGGCCGCGTCCTGGTGTCGATGGGGTCGAACGCGCCCGGCTACTCGCGCGGGCTCGCGGCCGACGTCCACGCCGCGGGCGGGCGTTACGTCGAGGCCCCGGTGTCCGGGTCGCGGAAGCCCGCCGAGGCCGGGCAGCTGGTCGCGATGCTGGGCGGCGACCCGGAGACCGTCGCGGAGGTGCGCCCGCTGCTCGCCCCCATGTGCCGGGAGACGGTGGACTGCGGCCCCGTCGGCAACGCCCTCCTGATGAAGCTGGCCGTCAACCTCTACCTCGTCACCACGCTGGCCGGCCTGGCCGAGGCCGTGCACTTCGCCGACCGGCACGGGCTGGACCTCGGCACCTTCCAGGCCGCCATCGACTCCGGGCAGACGGCCAGCGGCATCACGCGCGTGAAGGTTCCCAAGCTCATGGCGCGGGACTTCTCGGTGCAGGCGGCGACGTCCGACGCCTTCAACAGCACCCGGCTCATCGCGGACGCGGCGCGTGCGGCGGGAATCGCCTCGCCGCTGCTGGACCTGAGCAGCGAGCTGTACGGGGAGAGCGTGGGACTCGGCAACGGGCGGCTCGACATGGTGTCGGTCGTCGAGGCCATCGAGGCGCGCACCGGGGCGATCGGCCGTTCGTGACGCTCCACGCGGGCACGCGGGTTACCGCTCCGCCTGCGGCAGGTGGGCCTTGGCGTCCTCGTAGCCGCCGCTGCCCGCCGCGTCGGCCGGGGCGTAGACGAGGTTCAGCACTCCGGTGGCGAAGGTCTCCGACGACAGCAGCTTCAGCGGGATCGAGGGCTCGCCCTCGTCGAACAGGCGCATGCCCTTGCGCACCGCGATCGGGTGCACCAGCAGGTGCAGCTCGTCCAGCAGCCCGGCGGCCAGCAACTGGCGGACGACGGAGACCGAGCCGCTCAGGCCGATCTGCCCGCCCGGCTCGGCCTTCAGGGCGGTGACGGCCGCCGCGAGGTCGCCCCGGAGCTGCTCGGAGTTGCGCCAGGTGAAGCTGAGCTCCGAGCGCGAGGCGACGATCTTGCGCATGTCGCCGAGCTTCTTCGCGAAGTGGGCGTCCTCGCCGCCCGCCGCCTCGCGCTCGGGCCACGCGCCGGCGAAGCTGTCGTAGGTCCGGCGGCCGAAGAGCAGGGTGTCGGCCTGGCCGAGGCCGGCGTCGACGGCAGCGCCCATCTCGTCGTTGAAGTACGGGAAGTGCCACTGGTCGGGGGCCTCCACGACGCCGTCGAGCGAGATGAACAGGCTGGCGGTGATCTTCCTCATGACGCTGCTCCCTAAGGTCTGAAGGTCTGCGGGACTCCGTGTCCTCGTATCCCGTCAGACCAGGGGAGCGCGCGGAACTCATCGGTGGGACTCACCGGTGGATCTCACCGGTGGATCTCGTCGGCGGAGCCCAGCACCCGGCCGTCCGCGTCCAGCGCGCTGACCCGGTACACCTCCGCCCCGTCGGGCGCGTCGACCTCCGCGCGGGTCTCGAACCCGGTCCTGTCGACCGTCTCCAGCACGTCGAGCTCGCCGGCCGAGGGCCCCGCCTCGATGCGCCAGCTCTCGACCTCCGTCGCCCCGTTCCAGCTCATCGCGACCTCCCGGCTGCCGTCGCCGCCGGCCGCCTCGCCGACGGCGACGTCGGGCGGCGCCGCCGGCGTGGCCGCCCAGTCGGTGGCGCGTTCGGCCCGGTAGGTGAAGGTCCCCTGCGGGAAGCTCGCCTCGAAGACCGGCTCGGTGCCGCTGAACTCCACCATCCGGCCGGTGTTGCCGTAGGAGACGAGCTGGTCGCCGTTGGCCAGCTCCCGGTTGGAGCCGAGGAAGCTGCCGAACACCTGCTCCCCGGGCTGGAGATCCTGGGTCAGCCGGGCGGTCATGGCCTGCTCGTCGATCTCGTACACCGCGCCTCGCGAGTGCGGCGGTTCGTGACGGTTCCCGTTGTCGAACACGGACAGCCGCCCGTCCGACAGCCGCCGCGCGTCGTGCTGGTAGCTCGGCCTGTCCGCGGCGCCGGGGAAGGTGAAGTCGCTGTTCTCCCCGCCGAAGCGCCACACGATCCCGCCCGTGTCGATGTCGACCTTGTAGACGGTGCTGGTGTGCCGGCCGCTCAGCAGCAGGTCGCCGTCCGCGTCGTAGTCCATCGAGTTGACGTGCACGTAGTCGACGGTTCCGGTCGTCAGCGGCTCGTGGGTCTCCTCCAGGGGGATGTGGTCCAGCGCGTGCCACTCGAAGGTGACCTCGCCGGTCGTGAGGTCCTGCTCCTGGATGACCGCGTCCACGACCTGGCCGTCCGCGGGACCGCCGTACTCGCTCAGGTCGTAGGGGACGGTGTCGTAGCCCATCAGCAGCGCCCGCGAGCCGTCCGGGCTGATCTGGAGGTCGTGCACGTCCGTGAGGTAGCCGCCCTGGAGGCTGAGCGAGGCGATCTCGCTGTAGGAGGAGTCCAGCAGCAGGAACTCGCCCCCGAGGTCGGTGTTCAGGAACACGCTCAGCGCGGGCTCCCCCTGGTAGGTGACCTGCGCCAGGTTGGTGTACCGCCCCTCGCGCCACCACACGAGGTCCCCGTTGTTGTCGTAGATGGCCGCCCCCGACCCGTCGGCGCCCGTCCCCGGCGTGGTCAGCAGCAGGCCGGGATCCTCCTGGCCGGTGGCGGTCGTGGTCAGGGCCGGCGCCTGGAGCGCGATGTCCGGGCGCGAGAGAACGCCGGTGTGCGGGCCGGTGGCGGACGCGGAGGCCGGGGCGGAGGCGGAGGCGGAGGCCACGGCGAGCGGCACGCCGAGCACGACGGCGCCGAGCACGGCGGCGCCGCGCCTGGCCATCCGGAGACGGGTGGTGGTCATGGGCGGCCTCCGTCCCTTCAGGGCTTGCGTGTCCATGACATTCTCAGGCGTCCCAGTCGCACCGGTAGGCCCAGATCCGGCCGTATCCGCCGAGCTGCCGAAGGGTCTCCGGCGGCACGCCCTGCGCGGTGAGTTTGTCGATGGCCGCCTCGCTGGTGAAGCCCTGCTGCGGGATGCCGTCGTAGGAGGTCGGCGGCGCACCCGTACGGCCCAGCCGGGGTCGCGCCGCGGCGTGGGCGGCCGGAGGCTGGGGGAGAAACCGCCGGCCGCCACCGAGAGAGCAGAGAGGTCCGATGTTCCGCTGCCGACGCCGCCGCCGCGCCCGGGGATCCGCCCGTCTCGACGCCGAGGTGCTGCTGCTGCGCCTCGGGCTCGGCGCGGTGTTCGCCGCCCACGGGGCGCAGCAGCTCTTCGGCTGGTTCGGCGGGGGCGGGCTTGAGGGCACGGCGAAGGGGATGGAGCGGATGGGGTTCCGGCCCGGGCGGCCGGCCGCGCTGATGTCCGGCCTCTCGCAGGCGGGCGGGGGCGCGCTGCTCGCGCTCGGCCTGGCGACGCCGCTGGGCGGGGCCGCGGCGGCCGGGAGCATGACCGCGGCCGGGGCCACCCATGCCAGCAACGGGTTCTTCAACGTCAACGGCGGCTGGGAGCTGTCGGGCGTGCTGGGCGGCGCCGCCGCCGCGATCGGCGTGCTCGGGCCCGGCCGGTACGCCGTGGACCGCGCGCTGGGCGACCGGCTGAACCGGCCGCTCGTCAGGGTCGTCTGCTTCGGCGGGACCGCCGCCGTCACCGCCGCGGTGCTGCGCCGCCGCGACCGGGCTCTCGCCGCCGACGTCCCCGGCACCACCGACTTCGCCGACGAGGCCGAGCCCCTTACCGCACCGCCCCGCTGAGGAGCCCGCCGACGTAGTACTTCTCCAGCAGCAGGTAGATCAGGACGCAGGGCACGATCGTCACCGCCACCCCGGCCTGGAGGATGCCCCAGTCGACGCTGCCCAGCGCCCCGCTTCTGGTGATGATGCTGAGGCTGACGGGAAGGGTGAACCTCTCCTGGTCGGAGATGAGGATCAGCGCCGCGAAGAAGTCGTTCCAGGTGGTGAAGAAGGTCAGCAGCGCCGTGGTGATGACGCCCGGCACGGCGACGGGCAGGGAAACCCGGGCCATCGCCCGCACGGTCCCGCAGCCGTCGATCAACGCCGCCTCCTCCAGGCTGCGCGGCACCGCGGCGAAGGAGTTACGCATCAGGAACAGGCCGAACGGGAGCTGGAGGGTGGTGTACACGGCGGTCAGCCCGAGGAGGGAGTTCAGCAGCCCGAGGTTGTTCAGGTGCAGGTAGAGCGGGGTGATGATCGCCTGGAAGGGGACCATGAAGGTGGCGAGGGCGGCGAAGAAGAGGAGGTTGCTGCCGGGGAAGCGCAGCCGGGCGAAGGCGTAGCCCGCGAAGATGCTCAGCACCACGACCGCCGCCGTGGTGCCCAGCGACACCATCACGCTGTTGCGGGCCGTGCCCAGCACGTCGACCCCGCCCTCGCCGCTCAGGTCCCGGAAGTTCTCCAGGGACAGCTCGTGCGGGTAGGCGGTGGGCGGCGCGGCGGCGGCCTCGGTGGGGGACTTCAGGCTCTGGGAGACCATCACGTACAGCGGGTAGAGGAAGAGGACGGCCAGGCAGCAGCAGACGGTCCACCAGGCGGCCCTCGGCAGCGCGTTCACTCCTCACCCCACTGGTCGGAGGAGCGCAGCAGCAGCATCTGCACCGCGGTGACCGCGACGAGCGCGACCATCAGCAGGGCCGAGAGCGCGGCGCCGTAGCCCAGGTCGAAGGCGATGAACGACGTGCGGTAGATCTGGAAGACGGCGGTGATGGTGGAGTTGGAGGGCCCGCCGCCGGTCATGATGAAGAACTGGTCGAAGGCGAGCAGCGACCCGGCGACGGAGAACACCAGGACAAGCGCGAGCGTGGGGCGCAGCAGCGGCAGGGTGACGTACCGCAGGCGCTGCCACCGGCCGGCGCCGTCGACGATGGCGGCCTCCTCGATGTCGGCCGGGATCGACTGGAGCCCGGACAGCAGCAGGAGCATCTGGAGGCCGACGACCTTCCAGGTGACCATCGCGACCACCACGAGCAGCGCCGAGGTCGTGTCGCCGAACCAGTTGGTGGTGCGGTCGGCCAGGCCGAGCCGGTCGGCGAGGTCGCCGGCGGGGCCGAGATCGGACTGGAACATGAACAGCCACAGGTACCCCCCCGAGGCGAGGCCGATCACGACCGGCGCGAAGTAGACGGCCTGGAAGAAGCGGGCGCCGCGGCGGGGGCGCCGGACCAGCAGCGCCAGCGCGAGCCCGAGGACGAACAGCACCACGGTCGTCAGGAGGGTGTAGCGGATGGTGAAGCCCACGGCCTCGCGGAACTCGGTGTCGTCCAGGGCGTCGCGGTAGTTCTCCAGGCCCGTGAAGCTGCGCTCGCCCAGCAGGGGCCAGTCGTGGAGCGACATCCACAGCATCATGGCGAGCGGGATGGCGAAGAAGACCGCGATCATCGCCAGGGCCGGGGCCGTCATGGCGGCCCCGGCCACCCAGCGCCGGACGCGCAGCCCGGTCACTCGGGTCGCTCCGGTCGCTCCGGTCATTGCGGTGCGTCGTCGATGATGGCCTGGGCCTCCTCCTGGCCCGTCTCCTGCGCCGCCGCGACGTCGCCGCCGAAGGTGGCCTCGTTGATCATGTTGACCCAGGGGCCGTTGTCGTCGTTGAAGAGGTCGTTGAAGACCGTGCTGTAGGGCGTGCGGCCGCGCTCCATGGCGTCGGCCAGCACCTGGTTGCGGGGATCGAGCGGCGTGTAGATCTCGTCGATCAGGTCGGTGCGCACCGGGATGACGCCCTTCTCGGCCATGATCGTCTGCGCCTCCCGGCCGGTGGCCCAGCGCAGGAACTCCCACGCCTCCTCCGGGTTCTCCGCGTCCTCGGTGATGGCGAGCTCGTCGCCGCCCGCGAAGGAGGACGAGCCGCCGTCCTTGCCGGGCAGCGGGGCGAGACCGAAGTCGATCCCGGAGTCGACGACGGGCTGTACGAAGTACGCCCCGAGGGGGATCATGCCGACCTTGCCGCTGAGGAAGGCGCTGGGCTGGAAGGTGCCGTTGTCGGTCCTGGACTGCTGCGGCATGGAGCCGTCGGTCCACATCTGCCGGTAGAAGTCGAGGGCTTCGGTGACCTCGGGCGAGTCGAAGCGGGCCTTGGAGCCGTCCTCGGAGAGCATGTCGCCGCCGCTGGCCCACACGTGCGGGGTGAACTCGAACACGTTGCAGCCGCCGCACTGGCCGGCGACGACGTAGCCGTGCACGTCCTCGCCGAGTTCGCTGATCCGCCTGGCGGCCGTGACGATCTCGTCGTAGGTCGACGGCGGGTCGTCCGGGTCGAGGCCGGCCCGGCGGAAGAGGTCCTTGTTGTAGAAGAGGACGGACGCGTCGGCGTTGAACGGCAGGGCGTAGGTGCGGTCCTGGTAGGTGGCGAGCCTGCGGTGGGAGGGGCTCATGCTGTCGGCGTACGGCAGCCCGGCGGCCTGGTCGGTGATGTCCTTCAGAACGCCGGTGGAGGCGAAGTAGGGCAGGAAGACGAGATCGATGGAGGCGATGTCGGGCCCGGTGCCCGTCGCCTCCGCGGTGCCGAACTTCTGGACGAAGTCGCCGGTCGGGACGATGGCCACCTTCACCTGGGTGTCGTGGTCCTCGTTCCAGGCGTCCGCGACGGCGTTGATGAATCCCTTCTGCTGGTCGCGCGCCCACAGGGTGAGGGTCTCCGGCTCGGCCTCCGCCTCGGAGGCGTGGCCGCAGGCGGTGACGGCGAGGGCGACGGCGGTCAGCAGCGCGGCCAGGGCCCTGGACCCGGTCGCCGTGGTTGTCCATCTCATGTGATCTCCATCCGGGGTTGCGGGGGTGTCATCGGGTGGGGAGCCAGACGCGCATGCCGCCCTCCTCGCGGTTGCCCCAGGCGTAGTAGGGGACGGTGGTCAGCTCGAACGCCGAGAGCCGGTCGCGGCCGCCGCCGGGGTCGCCGCCGGCATCGCCGCCGCCGTCGTGACCGTTGACCGTGCGGTACGGCCACCAGCCGCGCCCGGCGGGGCGGGGCCGCAGCAGGCCGGAGGCGACCACGGTGGTGACGCCGCCGAGCAGGCCGGGGCGGTGACGGGCGGTCAGCCCGGCGGCGGGGTCGATGACGAGGTCGTCCAGGCCCAGGCCGGGGGCGCCGGGCTGGTCCGCCTGCTCCGCGCAGTGGACGAGCGGGCCGCGCTCGACGGCCACGCAGCCGCGGACGGCGTCGACGCGCGGGTCGGCCTCGGTGAGCCGCGGCTCCATCTCCAGGTCCAGGACGACGGTGTCGCCGGGCCGCCAGGCGCGGCGGATCCGCAGCCAGCCGTCCTCCGCCGGGCGCTCCCACGCCCCGGGCGTCACCGTGTGGCGACGGCACCACTGCGGCACGCGCAGCGACAGCGTCCACGCGCCCGGGCCCCGGCCCGGCTCCGCCGTCTCCTCGATGGTGACCGCGATCCGGCCCTGCCACGGGTAGTCGGTCTCCACCCGGACCGCGACCGGCGCGTCGCCGGCGAGGCCGCCGAAGGAGCCGGTGGCGTACTGGTGGAGCTGGAGGCCGTCCGCGTCGGTGCTGGCCAGGTAGTGGGGCAGGCTCGCCAGCAGCCGCATCACGTTGGACGGGCAGCAGGCGCAGGAGAACCACGGCGCGCGACGGGCCGACTGGTCCCCGCCGTGGTCCTCGTAGCCGTCGCGCACCTGGAGGGGGTTGACGTACAGCCAGCGGCGGCCGTCGAGCGAGACGCCGGCGAGGAGGGCGTTGTACAGCGTCCGCTCGATCAGGTCCGAGTAGCGGGCCCTGCCCGTCAGCAGGGCCAGCCGCCAGCTCCACTGGATCGAGGCGACGGCGGCGCAGGTCTCGCTGTACGCCCGCTCGGTGGGCAGCTCGTAGGGGTCGCCGAAGCCCTCCTCCCTGTGGTGGGCGCCCAGGCCGCCGGTGATGTGGGTCTTGGCGGCGGTCATGGCCTCCCACAGCCGCTCCGCCGCCGCGCCCAGCCGCTCCTCGCCGGTCTCGGCGGCCAGGTCGGTGGCGCCGGCCAGCAGGTAGAGCTGGCGCACGGCGTGCCCGGTGACCGTCCGCGCCTCGCGCACCGGGACCAGGTCCTGGCAGTACGCCCCGCCCAGCGGGCCCGGGCCCACCAGGCCGTGGCCGCGCCGGTCGAGGAAGTACGCCGCCAGCTCCAGGTAGCGGCGTTCCCCGGTCTCGCGGTAGAGCTCCACCAGCGCCGTCTCCACCCCGGGGTGCCCGCAGACGCCGTCGAGCGGCCCGTCCGGGCCGAACGCGGCGTCGATGTGGTCGGCGAGGCGGCGGGCGACGGCGAGCAGCTCGCCGCGCCCGGTGCTGCGGCGGTGCGCGACGGCGGCCTGGATGAGGTGGCCTGCGCAGAACAGCTCGTGGCTGCGGTCCAGCTCGGCGAAGCGCCCCTCGGGGGCGAGGACCTGGTACCAGCTGTGGAGGTAGCCGTCGTCCCGCTGCGCGCGGGCGAGCAGGCCGATCACCTCGTGCACGCCCAGGTCGGTGCCGGGGTCGGCGAGCTGCCAGGACGCGGCCTCCAGCCACTTGGTCACGTCGCTGTCGAGGAAGGTCAGGGTGCCCCGGTACGCGCCGGTCGCCGTCCCGGCGGCCAGCCGGAGGTTGTGCAGGTTCCCGTCGGCCTCCAGCCGGGCGCGGCCCAGGGGGAGGCTCGCCTCGGCGTTGACCCGCCGCCGCTCGTGCCAGAAGCCGCCGGTGACGCGGGCGGTCACCGGCGGGCGCAGCGCGACCCGCGCGCGGTCACCCGGCCGGACCG
>NZ_JBQQCA010000039.1:0-64827 GCF_052246635.1 Streptomyces sp. 6N223
GCTCGCCGCCCTGACCAACCGGCCCCCGCCACCGCCCACCCCCTGGCGCAACACCGTGCGCCGCTTCAAGATCTACACGCCGCTCGTCCTCCTGCTGCTGGTCGCCCTCGCGACCGCCCAGGCGCTGCGCCCCCTGCCCGACCCCTCCCTGGAGCTGGCCGCGGCCGAGACGTTCACCTTCGAGGGTGAAACGCCCACCGTGCCGTGGCCCGAGACCGGGCAGGCGGCGTTGGGCGTGGACGGCGTGGGCTCGTTCGGCACCTCCGGCGGGGAGGAGCCGGTGCCCATCGCCTCCGTGGCCAAGGTGATGACCGCCTACGTGATCCTGCGCGACCACCCACTGGAGCCGGGCGCCCAGGGCCCGGCCATCCCCATCGACCAGGTGGCCGAGGAGGAGGCCGGGCTGAGCGAGACCGAGGGCGAGTCCACGGTGGACGTGCAGGCAGGCGACAGCATCAGCCAACACGAGGCGTTGCAGGCGATAATGATTGCCTCCGCGAACAACGTGGCCCGGCTGCTGGCGCGTTGGGACGCGGGCTCGGAAGAGGCGTTCGTCGAGAAGATGAACGACGCCGCCGCCGAGCTGGGGATGGAGGACACCACCTACACCGACCCCAGCGGGCTGGACTCGGGCACCGTGAGCACCGCCGCCGACCAGGTGCGCCTGGCCGAGGCCGCGATGGCCGACCCGGTCTTCCGGGAGGTCGTGGGCGTCTCCGGCTACACCGACAGCTACGGCGTCGAGCACGGGAACTGGAACTACCTGGTGCCGGTGGACGGCGTGATCGGGATCAAGACCGGCACCTCCTCGGCGGCGGGCGGCTGCCTGCTCTTCGCAGCCGAGCAGGAGGTGGACGGCGAGCGGCAGCTGATCCTGGGAGCGGTGCTGGGCCAGCCCCCGGCCGCCGAGGACAACTCGATCCTCACCGAGGCGCTCAACGCCGGGCAGACGCTGATCGACTTCGCGCAGGAGGAGCTGACCTCGGCGGAGGTGTTCTCCTCCGGCGAGGTGGTCGGGCAGGTGGACGACGGGCTCGGCGGCGAGACGCCGGTGAGGGTCGCGGAGGAGGTGACGGCGTTCGGCTGGCCCGGTCTGGAGGTCGGCGTCGAGCTCGCCGCCGCCGAGGACGGCATCCCGCACACGGCGGACGCCGGGACGGGCGTCGGCGACCTGCGGCTGGGGAACGACGACGGCGGCGTGACCGTGCCCGTGGAGCTGGCCGAGAAGCTCGGCGAGCCCGGCTTCGCGGCCCGGCTGCGTCGACTCGGGTAACGCCGGTCGCCCGAACGGCCCGACGGCCCGGCACGAAAGGCCCTTCGGTCTGCCGTGCCGGGCCGTCGCACGCTACAGTCAGTGGTCTCGACAGCTAGGGATGCGTGAGGGGGCAGCCCTGTGGAATGTCCATCATGCGGGTCGAGCAACGGTCACAGACTTAACAACGGCAATTGGGTGTGCGACGACTGTGGCGCGGTCACCGCAGGATGAGGCGGCGTGGCGGGACCTGGACCCGGCCACGCGGGAGCGACTGGACTTCCTCGACCCGGAGGACTTCACCGTGGGCCCGACGGACGAGGCGGCCGCGCAATGGGCGCGGTTCACCGCGATCCTGGACAAGGCCGAGAACTACCGGCCTCCGCTGTAGACCCGTCAGATGTGGACCGACTGGCGATCGTCGGCGTCCGGGCCTCGACCGTTCTCGACTGAAGGTAATAACAGCAGCTGAGACCGTAACCTTCTGGGCGTCCTGCTGATTAACCGACTGAGACACCGAAGCGGTGATCGGTGATCGGTGATCAGTGACCGGACGGCGAGGAGTGGTGCGGGGTGGACGGCAGCCGGGCGAGGGTGAGGGTCTGGGCGCGGTGGTCGGCGGTGGCGCTGACGGCGGGCGCGGCGTCGGCGTTGGGCGCGGGCGCGGCGAGCGCGGACGAGAGCTACGGCGACAACGCGCGGCTCGGGCCGCAGTTCGCGCTGATCAGGATCGGTCAGGTCGAGGACCCCCTGGAGCACGTCCTCGACCACGTCACCGTGTCGGCAGATATCCACTTCCACCCGTAACCCCGGCCATGGTTCACCCGAACGGGTGATGCGACCCCCGGTTTCGCCGTTGCCGCCGCGCTCTATACGCTGCGGGCCATGATCCGCGCTGTGGTGTTCGGCATCGGTGAGTGTGTGATTGACCAGACGCGGGAGTTCGGTGGCTGGGCCGACTGGCTCGGCGTTCCACGCCACACCTTCGCCGCGCAGTTCGGCGCGCTCGTCGCCCAGGGCCGGGACCACCGCGAGACCTTCGAGGTCTTCCGGCCCGGCTTCGACCTCGAAGAGGAGCGCGCCAAGCGCGAGGCGTGCGGCGAGGCCGAGTGGTACGGCGAGAACGACCTCTACCCCGACGTGCGGCTCTCGCTGAAGGAGCTGCGCCAGGCGGGTCTGTTCCTCGGCATCGCGGGCAATCACACGGCGCGCATGGGGACGGTGCTGCGGACCATGTTCTCCGGGCACGTGCACCTGACCGGGACCTCGGGCGAGTGGGGCGTGGCAAAGCCGGACCAGCGGTTCTTCACGGAGCTGGTCGACCGCGTCGCCGAACGCCTCGGCGGCGACGCCGCGCCCGAGGAGATCCTCTACGTCGGCGACCGCCTCGACCACGACGTCCGCCCGGCCGCGGCGACCGGCCTGCACACCGCCCTGATCGTGCGCGGCCCGTGGGGCGTCATCCACCAGCACCACCCCGACGCGGCCCTGTTCCCGACGATGCGCCTGACCTCGCTGCGCCAGCTCATCGGCAACATCCAGGACCTCAACAGCGCGCCGTACTGACCCCCCTGCCGGGGGCGTCGCCCGTCACCCGATCGCCGGTTCCGGTGGCGGGCCGGCCCGGCCCGCAGAAGGCTTGGCGCGTGGGGCTAGACGCGGAACGGCTCGCGGTGGTGCCGCTGGCCGGCGACGACGGCCTGACCGTTGCCACGGCCGGCGACACCGCGTTGACCGGCGCCAAGGCGGCCAACCTCGCCCGCGCGCACGCCGCGGGCCTGCCCGTGCTGCCCGGCTTCGCCCTCGTCCCCGCCGACCGCGCGCCCGGCGCCCCCACCGGCCCCGAGCCGCTTCGCCGCGCCTGGCGCCGCCTGGCCGAGTCCCACGACGCGCTCGTCGTCCGCTCCTCCGCCGCGGGCGAGGACGCCCAGACCTCCGCCATGGCGGGCCGCTTCCTGTCGGTCCTCGACGTGCGCGGCTGGGAGGCGTTCACCGCCGCCGTCCGCCGCGTCCAGGCGTCCGGCGCGGAGATGGCCGTGCTGGTGCAGCCCATGCTGCGCGCCACCGTGGGCGGGGTGATGTTCGGCGCCGACCCGGTCGCCGGGCGCGAGGACCGCATCCTGATCAGCGCGGTACGCGGCGGACCCGACCGCCTCGTCGGCGGCGGCGCCCAGGGCGTTCGCTACCAGCTCACCCGCCTGGGCCGCCTGCTCCACACCGACCCGCCCGAGCCGCGCCGCGCCCGGCTGCTGACCCACCGCCGCCTGGCCCGCCTGGCGCGGCTGGCCCGCCAGGCCGAGCGGACCTTCGGGGCCCCGCAGGACATCGAGTTCGGCTTCGACGACGAGGACCGGCTATGGCTGTTCCAGTCGCGCCCCATCACGGCGATGGCCGCCCACGCGCCGCGCGGCGCCCGCCTGCTAGGGCCGGGCCCGGTGGCCGAGACCTTCCCCGGCGTACTCCAGCCGCTGGAGGAGGAGCTGTGGCTCGTGCCCATGGCGCACGGCCTGACCCGCGCGCTGGACATCGCGGGCAGCGCGCCGCGCCGGCTGCTGCGCGCGGTGCCGCCGGTGACCACGGTGGGTGGCCGCGCCGTGGCCGACCTGCGGCTGCTGGGCGCCGTGCCCGCCGCCCACCCCGTGCTCAGCGCCCTCAACCCGCTGCCCGGCGCCCGCCGGACCTCGGCCGCGTGGCGGGTGGGGCGGCTGCGCGCCGCGCTGCCGATGCTCGCCGCCGACCTGATGGCCGAGGTGGACCGGGAGCTGGCCCAGCTGCCGTCGCCGGGGGTGCTGCGGGGCAGCCAGCTCCTGGCGGCGCTGGCCTGGGGCCGCGAGGTGCTCTCCTCGCTCCACGCGCAGGAGTCGCTGGCCGGGGCGCTGCTGCGGAGCCCGGCTGGCGGCACCACCGCGGCCGGGGAGGCCATGGCCGTGCTCGCCGAGGAACGCCGGGAGCGCGCGGGCCGCGGCGGTGACGGCGGCGAGGCGGGCCGCGGCGGTGACGGCGGCGAGGCGGAGCGGCTGATCGCCCGGCATCCGGTGCTGCTGGCGCTGCTGCCCCCGACGCTCGGCGCGCTGGGCGAGCGTCCGTCCCTGCCACAGCGCACCGGCTGGACGGGCGCGCCGCGCGGCGTCGCGGCGCTGCCGCCCCGCGAAGGGCTGCGGCTCCGCATCCGCTGGGTGCAGGAGATGCAGGCGAGCATGGTGCGGGAGTACGCCGCCCGGCTGACGGCCGCGGGGCAGCACGAGGCGCTGAGAGGGCTGGCGGTATTGACCTGGCCGGAGCTGGCCGCCGCGCTGGAGGGCGGCGCCGGGCCGCCGCCCGGGCTCGACCGGCGCGAGCCGAGGCCGGAGACGCCGCCCCTGCCCGCGGCGTTCCGCCTCGCCGAGGACGGCAGCCTCATCGCCGAACGCCCGGGGCACGGCGCCCCGGGCGGCCAGGGCGCGGGGGGCGGCTTCGCGACGGGCACCGCCTGGCACGGCGGCGACGGCGAGCGCCCCCGCAACGCCGTGCTGGTGGTCCGCGCCCTCGACCCGGTTCTGGCACCCGCCCTGCCCGGCCTGGCCGGGCTGGTGTCGGAGACCGGCAGCGTGCTGTCGCACCTGGCGATCCTCGCCCGCGAACACCGCATCCCCACGGTGGTCGGGGTCCCGGACGCGCTGGAGCGCTTTCCCGACGGCACCGGGGTCACGGTGGACGGCTCGACGGGCACGGTGGAGCCGGCGGCCGCCTCGGCGGAGACCGCGGAGCCGGCCGAGCCCGCGGCGCGCGAGCGGCCCTCGGGCGGGACGGCGGACCCGGCGGACCCGGCGGACCAGACGGACCCGGCGGACCAGACGAGCCCCGAGGCCCAGGCGAGTCCAGCGGGCGCCGAGGACGCGGAGGCCCCGCCCGAAGCTCCTGAAGCGCCCGAGGCTCCCGAGGCGCCCGGCTCGGCCGGTCGTCGTGCGTCCCGCTCGGGGCGCGCGTCGAGGCGGTGAGGGTGGCATGAGGCACGCGGCGCGGTACCTGGGGTGGCTCGGTTACGCCCTCGGGACGGTGTCGGCCACCGCTGCCGCCGTCTACGTCGTCGTCTACCTCTACCGGTGGGAGTGGCAGCGCGCCCTGATCAGCGGCGTTCTGCTTCTGGTGTTGGAGGTCTTCCTCGCCACCGCCGTCGTCCTGGGCCGGGTGGCCCGGCTCCAGCGGCGGCTGGCCGAGGCGGACGCCCGCGCCGAGGAGGTGCTGCGGCGCCTGGAGGCCTCGCGCCCGCCGTCCCCCGAGCCGTTCCGCTGGCTGGGCGAGCGAGGCGGCCCGCCCACCGGCACCGGCACGTACGTCTTCGTGCCGGTGCTGGTGGCGGCCGGGGCCGCGCTCTCCATGGTGGCCGTGGTCATCCAGCGGATCGCCGGGGTGAGCGCCCGCGCGGGCGCGGAGCGGCGGCTGGCCGGGCGGCTGGCGACCTTGGCCGCCCCGCCCGGCGGGATCCTCGGCGGCGGCCCCAGCGGCCCCAGCGGCCCGAGCGGCCCCGGCGACCCCCGCGGCCGGGCCAGCGCGCCCGCCGCCGGTCTCGGCGGCACGTACGCCACCACGCCGCCGCGCCGGGACCTGGCCGACCAGCCGCCCATCCCGCCCGCCCGGCCGCTGCGCGCCATGGTCCTCGGCCTCGCCGCGCTGGCCGCGGCGGTCCTGGGGGTCGCGGCGGTGGACGTCGTCTCCGACGCCACCCAGACCCGCCCGGAGCCCGCCCCGGCCTCCGCCGCCAGCACCGTCGTCTTCCGTATCGAGCTGCGCGGCGGCGACGCGGGCGACCCGCAGGCGCTCGCCCAGGCCGCCCACGACCTGTGGGCGACCTGCCACCGCTCCACCTCCGCGCCGCGCGAGCGCGTGGCGCTGGCGCGGCTGGATCGCGGCGTCTTCGCGGGCCTGCTGCGGCCCGGGCTGCCCGAACACGACCTGAAGCGGCTACGCGGCTGCCTCAACGACACCACCGCCAACCGGGCCCTGGCGCGGGTGCTGGGCGAGGGCCAGGCACCGCCCGTGGGCACGCAAGCTGAGCGGTGACCCGCCCCACGGCGTTGATCTGTGTGCTTGACCACAAGGAGGACGTTTCGCCCTCAGCGTGGCGTGGACCGGGTTAGCGTGGCGCGACCCCCCGACCACCTTCAGGCGGTGATGACGTGTCCTCGATCCCAGCCCAGACCCCGCTCGCGCTCCCCCTCCGCGAACGGCTGGTCCCGTTCCTCCGCAAGGCGGCCAAGGTGCTCGGGATCTGCGCACTCGGCTACACCGTGTTGTGGCTGGCGGTCGTGCTGGGCATGCTCGGCGCCTCGGCCTGGGCCGGGCAGCACTACTCCTCGGGCGAGAACGTCGCCGGGATCAACCACTTCGAGCAGGTGGACGACAAGGTCTGGCGCGGCTCGGCCCCCGGCGTCGAGGGGTACCGGGAGCTGGCGGAACGCGGCGTTCACACCGTCGTCGACCTGAGGGCCGAGGACATGTCGGCGCATGAGCTCGCCGAGCCCGTGCGGGCCGGCCTCGACGTGGTGCGGATGCCGATCCGGGACGGCCAGACGCCGACGAACGCGCAGGTGGACCAGTTCATCGAGACGGTCCGGGAGTCCCCGGGCCCGGTCTTCGTCCACTGCGGGGCCGGGGTGGGCCGCACGGGGTCGATGAGCGCGGCGTACCTCGTCGAGACCGACCAGGCCAGCTCGCGGCAGGCGGCGTTGCGGACGCTGGCCGTGGGGCCGCCGTCGATCGAGCAGGTGTACTACGTGATGACGGCCGATCAGGACCACGTGGACCAGCCGCCGACGGCGGTCAAGGCGGTCAGCCGCCTGTTCGACGCGCCGCGGCGCATCAGCGCCTCCATCTGGTAGCTGGTAGCCGGTAGCCGGTGGCCTGAAGTCGGCGCGATTGTTCGGCATATCGAACATGGTTCGGAAGTCTGGACGGGCGCGCCGGGTCGCTGGTACGTTCCCCAGTGGGCTGGGAGACGGAAGTCTCGCGGGTGTAACGACTCGCCGTGTCACGGCAGTTAGCAGCAGCAGCGAACACCAGCCGGCAATGGAGCCGGCGAACCGCCGCGGCGCGGTGTCGGTGCCTCCCAGGGCCAGCACCGTTCCCCCCAGCCCCCGGGCTGGCCCTGGGCTGGCGCCCGCGGGCGCCGCCGTGTGGCCGCCATGTGACAGGGTCGGGCCATGTCCTTCGACCACAACGACCACTACCACCGCCTGCTGTTGCGGCAGATGCCGCCCGGCTGCGCGACGGCGCTGGACGTCGGCTGCGGGACCGGCCGCTTCGCGCGGCGCCTCTCCGGGCTGGGCGTCGAAGTCGACGCGATCGACCGCTCCGAGGAGGTCATCGCCCGGGCCCGCGCGCTGTCGGAGGGGAGCGACGCCGACGGACGCCCGCGCTTCCGGCAGGCGGACGTCACCGAGACCGGACTCCCTACGGGCCGCTACGACTTCATCTCGTGCCTGGCCAGCCTCCACCACATGCCCTTCGGGACGGTCGCCACGCTGCGCGACGCGCTCGCGCCCGGCGGCGTCCTGGCGATCCTCGGCTGCTATCGGGAGACGACCGTCGCGGACCTGGCGTGGAGCCTGACGGCCGTGCCCGTCAACGCCGCCGCGCGGCTCGGCGTCGCCGTGGGCGAGAGGGCCCGCGCGACGCCCGGCGCCGCTGGGCGGGGGCGGGGGGCCCTCGAGCAGGGAGCCGTCGCGGCGCCGGTGAGGGCCCCGGTGACGGCGCCGCTCATGTCGCTGCCGGAAATCCGCCGGGAGGCGGCGGCATTGCTGCCCGGACACCGCCTCCGCAGGCTGCTGTTCTGGCGCTACCTGCTCGTCTTCCGCGGCGCCGCCGCCCACCCGCCCCCGCCGGCGTAACGCCTGGCCGAATGCCGCCGCTGCACGTCGTGACTGATTGTCACCCCGGCCCGGTATGGTCGGGGTAACAGGGAGTCACGGTGGGTGATGAGGGGGCGTGGGGCCATGGAGGGGGCGCCGGAGCGGCCGGAGCGGCCGTTCACGCAGCGGGTTCTCGTGCTGGTCGAGGTCGTGGACGAGGACGACGAGGTGGCCCTCGTGCGCGGGCTGCTGGAGGAGCGCGGCTGGCCGGTGCGCGAGCCGCGGCCGGGTGAGGCGCCGGAGCCACCGGGGTCGCCGGGGCCACCGGGGTCGCCGGGGCCCGGGCCGAGGCGGCCGCTCGTCGTCGAGATGCGGCTCAACGGCGCCCGGTGGCGGGCGGAGCGGGCCGCGCGGGGCATAGTCGAGACCCTGGCCAAGCGGCACAAGCTCGCGCTGTGGGTGCGCGACGCCGCGCTCGTGACGGTGCCGGCCGAGGAGCGCGTCACCTACCGCGTGATCCGCAGGCCCGCCGGTGACGGGCCGCTCCACCGCCTGTGGGCGCGGGCGGGCGGCCGGGACACCCACCGGCTGCTGCGGCTGCCCGTCTCGCTCACCCGCGCGGAGATCGAGCGGGAGCTGGGCGGGCGGCGCCTGGCGGGCCACCGCTTCGCCACGGCCGAGCACGAGTTGCTGCCGCGCCCGCCGCAGGACGAGGACGAGGCCGCCCGGCGGCGCACCGACCGCCCGTCCGCCCCGGAGATGGCGCGCTTCATCGCCGCGCTGCTCGCGGCGTTGGGCAGCGGGTACGCCGTGCGCGAGGCGTCCGGGCTCGTGCTCGGCGTGCCGCTCGGGGTGCTGCTGCTGTCGGCCGCCGTCTTCTCGTCGCTGCGCTGGCGGGAGCCCCTGCGGCCGCCCGCGCGCGCCGCCGTCGGCCTGCTGCTGTCCGGCCTCCTGGGGCTCATGGGCTGGCTGACGGCGGGGAACCAGCCCCCGGAGGGCTCGGGCCTGGGCGGGCCGGTCGGCGCCTGGCTGCTGGCGGGGCTGATCCTCCTCGGCCTCCCCGGGGTCTACTTCGCGCTGCGGCAGACCTGGGTCTCGCGGAACGCGGTCTGGCTGGTGCCGGTCGCCATACCGGTGGCCTGGTCCATGGTCGCCTGGCTGGGCAGACTGATGCGCGCGGTCTACCTGGAGGCGTTCGGCATACCCTCCGGCTCGGTGCGGCGCACCGAGAGCCTGTACGACTACGCCGCGGCCGCCGAGCCCCTGGCCGTGGCCCTCGCCTTCGCGCTGCTCTTCATCGGCGCGCTCGGCTGGATGCGCTACGCCTACCTGGCGCTGGGGGACAACCGCCTCTTCGCGGTGGTCACCATCCTCGTCCTGTCGGTGGTCTACGCGCTCACCGCCATCGGGCTCGGCATCGAGGAGGCCAACTCCGAGGCCCGGCAGGCGATGGCCGAGGCGCGGCACGGGCGCGACCCGTCCTCGTCGTACTTCGGCCTGGAGGGCGAGCTGGTGTGCGTGCTGCCGATCGGCGAGGCCCCCATACCCGTGGAGAACGGGCCGGTGCCCGCCGACCGCGCCGTGCTGTCCTTCGGCAGCTCCGAGGACTGGATATGGCTGTGGGACCCGGAGCGCGCGTCCGACCCGGAGGCGCCGGACACCTTCGCGGTCCGGCGCGAGGACGTGCGGCTGGTCGCGCCCGGGGACGGCCCGCCCCGGTGCCCGCCTCCCGAGGGAGGGTCCCCGGGGGGAGGATCCTAGGCCGTCTCCTCGTAGACCACCGGGGCGAGTTCGGGCCGCTTGGGCGCGCGGCCGTCGCCGGAGGAACGCCCGGTGAGGCGTCGCCCGATCCACGGCAGCAGGTACGAGCGGGCGAAGCGCACGTCCGCGCCCAGCCGCGCCGTCCAGGGCGGCGGCACGGCGGCGGGCAGCGGCGTGTCCCAGCCGTCGTCGGCGGCGGGGTAGCCCAGCCGCTGCCACACGGCCTCGGCCACCCGCCGGTGGCCCTCTCCGGTCAGGTGCAGCCGGTCCTCGGCCCACATCCGGGGGTCGCCCAGCGACCGCGAGGCGTACAGGTCGACGACGATCGCGCCGTGGCGTTCGGCCAGCGCGTCGATGAAGGCGTACAGGTGCGCCAGGCGGGTGCGGTACCGCTCCAGGATCGGGCCGCGCCGGGCGGGGGAGCGCATGAGCACGAGCTGGGAGCAGGTGGGCGCCAGCCGCGCCACCGACCGCTCCAGCGTGTCGCAGACGAGGTCGACGTCGCAGCGGGGCCGCAGCAGGTCGTTGAGGCCGCCGACGAACGTGACCAGGTCGGCCCGCATGGCGGCGGCCTGCGGCACCTGCTCCTGCGCTATCTGCCGGATCAGCTTGCCGCGCACGGCGAGGTTGGCGTAGCGGAACCCGTCTCCGTCCTCCGCCGCCCGCTGGGCCAGCCGCTCGGCGAGCCGGTCGGCCCACCCCCGGTAGCCGCCGACCGGGAGGGCGTCGGACATGCCCTCCGTGAAGGAGTCGCCCAGCGCTACAAAACTGCGAATACGTGGTTCAGGTGCCATGGCCGCCTCATCGTAACCTCGTCGATGCCTACTGTTTGCCGCCGTCACATGGAATGGCCCATCGACTCCGAGGAAGGTAAGGGTGTGCGTGTGACGACCGTTAGCAAGGGGCTCAAGAGGCGAGGCAGGCTCATCAGGGAGGCGTTCAGCCCGCCGCGACGAAGCCCGGCGGCCGCCGCCTCTGCCCCGCGTCAGGTCAAGGAGCCGCAGCCGGCGCAGGCCGCGCCGAAGCCCGCGCAGCCGGCCGCGCCCGCCGCCAAGGCGGCCAAGCCCGCCAAGGCCGCGAAGCCGGAGAAGCCCGCCTACGTGGCGCCGCACGCCGGGCGCCTGGTCGACTCGCCCGTCTTCGTCCTGTCCTCCGTGCGCTCCGGCTCGACGCTGCTGCGCGTGCTGCTGAACAGCCACTCCCGCATCCGCGCCCCGCACGAGATGCACCTGCGCACGCTGCATGTGAACCTGACCCGCCCCTTCACCGCCGAGGCGATGAAGGGCCTGGAGCTGGACCGGCCGGAGCTGGAGCACCTGCTGTGGGACCGCGTGCTCCACGTTGAGCTGGAGCGCAGCGGCAAGGACATCATCGTCGACAAGACGCCCGCCAACACCCTCGTGTGGCGGCGGCTGCACGAGTGCTGGCCGAACGCGCGCTTCCTGTTCCTGCTGCGCCACCCCGGCGCGGTCATGACCTCGCTGGTCAACCGGCGCACCGACCCCGACCTCGAGGCGATCCACGCCGAGGTGCTGCGGTACGCCGAGACCCTCGAGGAGGCCCAGGCCGGACTCGACGGCCACGTGGTGACCTACGAGCGGCTGACCGCCGACCCCGACAAGACCACCCGCGAGATCTGCGACTACCTGGGCGTGGAGTGGGAGGAGGGGATGCTGGAGTACGGGCAGAAGGACCACGGCGCCTTCCGCCCGCACATGGGCGACTGGAGCGAGAAGATCAAGTCGGGCAAGATCCAGCCGGCGCGCGAGGGCAACCACTACGAGGGCCTGTCGCCGCAGCTCACCAGGATCGCCGAGGCCTGGGGCTACCCCCGCTGACCGCACCGGGGGTGCCCGTCAGGCAGTGCTGGCGAAGCGGCGTTGCAGGGCACGGACCTTGCGCGCCGCGCTGCGCACGGTGCGGTTGCGCGGGATGAACGCCAGCCGCCGGGGCACCGCGCCGGGCAGCGCCAGCGAGGTGAGGCGCTTGCGCTTGAAGTAGCGCCAGGTGGTGGCGTTCAGATCCCTGGCAAGGTAGCGCTCGGCCTCGGCGCGCAGGTCCGGATAGATGTGCGGCTGCATGGCGAAGCCGACGGCCACGAGCAGCCCGGTCAGCCGGTCCGCCGTCTCGTCCTCGGCCGGAGGCCGCCAGGCACGCACCGCCTTGGTGTCGGACAGCGGCGGCAGCAGCGCGTCAACGACCGTGACCGGGACACGGTTGCTGTTCTGGTACGGGGTCAGGCGCTCCAGCAGCATCTCGGTGCCGACGCGTGCGACCGGCAGGCCGTAGAAGACGGCGGCGGTCAGCAGCGCGGTGGAGAAGGCGCCGACCACGATCGCCGGGCGCAGCCGCTCGTACAGCACCTCGGCGAGGACGGGCGTGTCCAGCACGGTGAGGTCGAGACCCAGCGACTCGGCCTCGGAGGCCAGCCGCCGCGTCCAGTCCGGGGGCGCGGTGGGGTGGGGCTTGAACACGACGTGGCGGTGGCCGAGCTCGGCGACGCCGCGCAGCATCTCGACGTGGAGCTGCTGCTCCTCCTCCGCCCTGAGGATGCTGAGGGCGGACAGGTACTGCCCCAGCAGCAGCGCGGGCGGCTCCTCCTCCTCGCGGATGGCGACGCCGGGCGAGGCGTCGGAGAGGTCGGCGAGCACCTTCTTCATCGCCGTCGTCGGCACGGTCTCCGGCGCCACGCCGAACTCCGTGAGCAGCAGCGGCCGTACGCCGGGCAGCAGCTCGGGGTGGAGCAGCCGGTTGATGCGGGTGCCGATGAGGACGGGCAGCTTGTTGCGGGTCGGCCCGTAGCTCATCAGCCCGTCGGCGTACACGTCGATCGGCGCGGAGGGGAAGAGCTGCGCCAGCGCGCGGGACGGGTTGACCTGGATGGACTCCAGGATCAGTGCTATGTCGTCGTCGCCCAGCCGCCACAGCAGCCGCAGGTGCCGCTCCCAGATGGGCACGTCGCCGGCGCGCGGCTCCCAGGCGCCCGGGTGCATGGGGCGGATGGCGTCGTTCCAGGAGAGCACGTCGTCGAAGCGGCCGCGCAGCCGCTCGAAGCCGGGCGACTCGTCGACGGAGGGCGTGGTCTCCGGGCTCGTGGCGTTGTTGCAGACCAGCAGCAGGCGGCGCCGGGCGTCCGGGAACAGCCCGCTGTCGAGGGCGGCGGCCAGGGTGGCGGCACCGTAGAGCGTGGAGGCGACGAAGATCTGCGTACGCCGCCTGGCGGGGCGGGGGGACTCGGCGATGCTCATCGGGCGGCGGCCTCCGCACGTGGGGCGTCGGCCTGGCCGCCGGACGGCCCGGAGCCGAAGCGGCGGCGCAGCCACTTCAGCCGCCCGGCGCGCTCGTAGTCCATCGTGTCCAGCGTGTGCGACAGGACGTCCTGCGGCATGCGCTTGAGGGCGGTGGCGCTCATCGCGCGCAGCTTGCGTGCCACGGGTCGTTCGAACCTCTCAATATTGCTCAGGTGGTGGGCGATGATGGCGCAGTAGGTGCGCACCGCCTTCGGCAGCAGTCGCTCGGCCTCCGGGTCGCGGGCGGTCTCGTCGATGACCTGGTCGAAGGCGCGGATGAAGTCGAGTTGCCGGACGTCGCCGATCTGCGTGAGGGAGGAGGCGACGCCGCGCCGGTAGAACACGCCGAGCAGCCCGACGACGGCGAAGGAGCGGGCCTCGCGGTGCAGCCGCCAGATCCAGGGCCGGTCCTCGGCGGTGCGCAGGCCGTCGGTGAAGTGGAGCAGGCCCTGGTCGAGGAGGCGGCGGTGGTAGATGCCGGCCCAGGCGTAGGCGTAGTCGACGGAGGTCTGGGTGTCGGCGGGCAGGATGGCGTCGCGGGGGTTGATGGCCACGCCGCGGCGCCCGAGCGGCACGCGGTGGATGGTCCGGGCGCGGGCCGAGCACTGGACGTGGTCGGTGCGCAGGAAGTCGCAGTCCAGCTCCCGGATGGCGGTGAGGAGCTGGCGGTAGTAGCCCGGGGCCAGCCAGTCGTCGCCGTCGAGGAAGGTCACGTAGCGGCCCTTGGCCCGGTCGAGCCCGGTGTTACGCGCGGTGGCGAGCCCGCCGTTCCGCTCGTGCCGTACGAGCACGGCGCCGGACAGGTCGCGGGCGGCGCGTTCGAGGATCCCGGGCGTCTCATCCGTGGAACAGTCGTCGACCAGGATGAATTCGACGCCGGGAGAGGCATTGGCGTGCAGGCTTCGGATCGCCTCGGGGGCGTAGGCCTGGACGTTGTAGAACGGCACGATGACGGAGAGTTCAACCATTGAGGTGATCGTAGGTAACCGCCCGTCTCCCGTTCTGTCCTCAAGCCGAAGCGCGGGTGAACGCTAGGCAACGGAACAGGAATCTCTGCGCGTCCGCCCACAACCTCCAGGCCACCTGAGTGGTCTGCGACGGGCCGGCGGGGGGTTCGGGGGCGGAGCCCCGGCCCGTGCGGCGGGGGGTGAGCGGCGGCCACAGCACCGGATGGCGGCAGGGCCCGCCCAGGGCAGCGCGGCGGCGGGCCACGGCGCCCGGCACATCGACGCCGGGCCACGGCGGCGCCCCGCGCCCGCCAGGGCCCCGGCCCACCGCCCCGGGCAGGGACTCACGGCGGCGCACGACGCCTGACGGCGGCGGCCACGGCCGCGACCGGTCGGCGGCCCGGCACGGCACCCGCCGGGAGGGCGGGCGGGTTCCGGCGCCTGCCTCGACGCCGCCGCCCGCCCAGGCGCGTCCGCGCGTGGCCGCCGCGCACGCGGCGCCGGCCCTCCGGTCCCGCCCGCCGAGAGGGCGCGCGGGGCCGGCTCCGGGCCTACGCCGTGGACGTGGGCGCCTCCGCCGGCTGCCGCGCCGCCTCCGCCTCGCGCTCGGCGCGCTCCGCGGCGAGCGCGCGCCTGTGCTCGCGCAGGGAGTAGGCGAGGGCCACGGCCCACAGGGCGTACAGCAGCGCGTACACGACGAAGCACGTCGCGTCGCTCGCGTTGATCCAGTCGCCGCGCAGCAGCGTGCGCGCGTTGGTGATGATGATGAGGCCGCCCACGGCCGAGCCGAGGATGCGGGGCGGGACGTGGCGCACCAGCCAGGCCGCGATGGGCGCGGCGATCATGCCGCCGAGCAGCAGCGCCACCACCCAGCCGGCGTCGACGCCCTCGTCGCTCAGGCCGGTGAGGAAGCCCAGGCTGGCGGCGACGGCGACCAGGAACTCGCTGGTGTCGACCGACCCGATCACCTTGCGGGGCTCCATGCGCCCGCTGGCGAGGATGGCCGGCGTGCCGACCGGGCCCCACCCGCCGCCGCCCGTGGCGTCGACGAAGCCCGCCACCAGCCCCAGCGGCCCGAGGAACCGCTTGCGCAGGGGCTTGCCCAGGTTCGCGGACGGCAGCCCGGCGAGGGTGAAGCGGGTGAAGACGTAGATGCCGAGAGCGAGCAGGATGAGGGCCATGGTCGGCTCTGCCGCCTCGGTGGAGAGGTTGGAGAGGACGTTCGCGCCGAGGAACGCGCCGACCGCCCCCGGTATGCCGATCTTCGCCACGACCCGCCAGTCGACGTTGCCGAAGCGCCAGTGCGAGGCCCCGGATATCAGCGTCGTCCCGATCTCCGCCAGGTGCACCGTGGCCGAGGCGGCGGCCGGGTTGGTGCCTGCTGCCAGCAGGAGGGTGGTGGAGGTGACGCCGTACGCCATCCCCAGGCTGCCGTCGACGAGTTGGGCGCCAAGGCCGGCCAGCGCCAGCAGGATCAGCGTCTTCATGTGCACCTCATGTGTTGCCCGTGTGTGGACCCGCGGAACATCCCGATGTTTCCCAGGGAATTTATAGGGAAAACCGACCGGCGTCATCCGGCCAGAAGAAAGTGGACGCGTGGACTTGGTCACGCGCCAGAGCGTGACTGCTCAACTACCGCATCAATGGCGGTTTCATCAGGGGCGCACCAGGGGCCCTTGCGGGCCCGACCCGCTCAGAGTTCAGTCAGGTTCACTCAGGTTCGCTCAGGGATTGGTCCAGGAGTCCGGCAGATCGAGGAGGTCGTGGACGTCCGAGGGCAGCTTCGCCGCCGCCACGTCGGCCAGTGAGACCTCGCCGAGGATCTTGCGGACGTTGGCCCGGACCGCGATCCACATCGGCTGCAGCGACTGCGCCGGCCCCGTGTACGACAGCTCGGGCGGCCTTTCGCCACGCACGGAGACCAGCGGCCCGTCCACCGCGCGGATCACATCGGCGATGCTGATGCTCTCCGGCGGCGCCGCCAGCCGGTACCCGCCGTGGCCGCCGCGCTGGCTGACAACGATCCTCGCGCGGCGCATGTCGTTGAGGATGCTTTCGAGAAACTTGTGCGGGATGCCCTGGGCCTCGGCGATCGCCTCGGCCTTCACGGGGTCACCGCCCCGTGCGGCCGCCAGCTCCAGGGCGGCACGCACGGCGTAATCTGCTCTTGCCGAGACGCGCATGAGGCCATTATCCGCCACCCGGCGCACTACTACTCCACCCCCCCAGGCAGCGATCACGCCCTGTGGCTTGTAACCTACCTTTCCTACCGCTTATCTAGGGAAGATTGGCGAGGATCGACCAATCGCAGGGATCAACCGCAGGGACCGACGCAGGGAGCCACGCATGGCCACCATGACCCGAAGCCCCGCCCGGCCGGACCGGCAGGCCGAGGCAGCCAGGGCCGCCACGGCCGCCGAGTCCACCAAGGCCGGCGGCTCGGGCGGCGGCGGTGCCCCGCGGCTGTACATCCTCGACGGCCTGCGCCTGCTCGCCGCGCTCATGGTGGCCGTGCACCACTACGTCGGCACCTTCCGGGTCAACAAGCCCAACTCCTCCCCCTGGGGCCGCCCGGTCGAGGACATCTTCCCCGACCTCTTCTCCGTCGCCGTCTACGGCTGGATCGGCGTCGAGTTCTTCTTCGTCATCAGCGGCTTCGTGATCTGCATGTCCTGCTGGGGCAAGCGCCCGCGCGACTTCTTCGTCTCCCGCGTGGTCCGCCTCTACCCCGCCTACTGGTTCGCGATCCTGCTCACCGCCACCGTGATCGCCATCTGGCCGGTGGCGCGCGACCCCCTCCCCTACAGCGGGACGCTCCTCAACATGACCATGCTCCAGGAGGCCTTCGACGTGCGCGGCGTGGACGGCGTCTACTGGACGCTCTGGTCCGAGCTGCGCTTCTACCTCGCCTTCCTCCTCCTCATGGCGATCGCGGGCCCCCTCACCTACCGCAAGGTCGTGATCTTCTGCGGCGCCTGGGGCTTCCTCGCCGCCATCGCGCACAGCGCCGACTCCGAGCTGCTGACCCTCGTCGCCAACCCCTCCGGCGCGCCGTTCTTCATCGCCGGGCTCGCGCTCTACCTCATGCACCGCTTCGGCCCCGACCTGCTGCTGTGGGGGATGCTCGGCATGTCCTGGCTGCTGGGCCAGTACGAGCTGATCGACCGCGTCGCCTACGAGAGCGTCTCCTCCTGGCGCGGCGCGCTCGTCCTCTACACCGCCTTCCTCGCCCTCATGGTGGCCATCGCGCTCGGTCTCTTCCCCCGCCTCACGCGCATGCGCGGCAGGTGGCTGACGGTGGCGGGCTCGATGAGCTACCCCTACTACCTCATCCACTACGCCATCGGCCTCACCGCGATCGCTCTCCTCCACGACGACCTCGACCCCCGCCTCCTCCTCCTGGCCCTGATCGCCTCCGGCCTCGTCGCGAGCTGGCTCATCCACCGCCTCGTCGAACGCCCCGCCTCCCGCGTCATGAAACGCCACCTCAACCAGGCCGTGGACCGCCTGCGGATGCCGGAGCTGCGCTGAGGGTGCGGTCAGCGCCGCCGGGCACGCGGGCGCGGGCGCCGCGGCCGCCGCAAACTCGGTTGCCGCCGGCCGGCGGCGTTCACGATGATGACGCGGATGAGCACACCCCCGCAGCCAGCCAGGATGCACGCCGACGAGGTGGTGACCAGCCCCGCGCTCGTACGCCGCCTCCTCGCCGGGCAGTTCCCGCAGTGGGCCGGCCTGCCCGTCGCGCCCGTGGACTCCTACGGCACCGACCACACCATCTACCGGCTCGGCGACCGCATGTCCGTCCGCCTGCCGCGCATCGGATGGGCCACGGGGCAGGCGGCGAAGGAGGCCGAGTGGCTGCCGAGGCTCGCCCCGTACCTGCCGCTGGCGCTGCCCGTGCAGCTCGCGATGGGCCGCCCGGCCGAGGGCTACCCGCACTCCTGGTCCGTCTACGAGTGGCTGCCGGGCGCGAACGCCAACGGCACGCTTCACGACCTGGACCGGGCGGCGGCCGGCCTCGCGGCGTTCATCACCGCGCTCCGCCGCGTCGACACCACCGGTGCCCCGCCCCGCGCCGAGGGCGCCCGGGGCGCGCCGCTCGCCGAGCTCGACGCGCACGTACGCCACGCCATCGACCAGCTCGGCGACCGCATCGACGGCGCCGCCGCCCTCCGCTCCTGGGAGGAGTCCCTCGCCGCCCCGCCCTGGGACGGCGACGAGCAGTGGCTCCACGGCGACCTGCTGCCCGGCAACCTCCTCGTCGTCGACGGCCGCCTCTCCGCCATCATCGACTGGGGCGCCCTGGGCGTCGGCGACCCCGCCTGCGACCTCCAGCCCGCATGGAACGTCTTCACCGGCCCCAGCCGCGAGCGCTTCCGCGCCGAGCTCGCCGTCGACGACGCCTCCTGGCTGCGCGGCCGCGGCTGGGCCCTCTACCAGGCCGTCACAGCCCTGGCCTACTACTGGGACACCAACCCCGGCATGATCCGCCAGGCCACCAACGCCCTCAACAAGGTCCTCGCCGCCTCCTACGCTGGGTGAAGGCAGGACACCGGAGGACACGATGGGGAACGCCGACACCGAGCTGACCGACCTGACCGACCTGACCGATCTGGACGAGCTGGACGAGCGGGTCGGCGGCTGCCGGGCCTGCCCGCGCCTGGTGGCCTGGCGGGAAGAGGTCGCGCGCACCCGCCGCGCGGCGTACGCCTCGTGGGACTACTGGGGCCGCCCGGTGCCCGGCTTCGGCCCGGCGGACGCCGCGATGCTGGTGGTGGGCCTGGCCCCGGCCGCGCACGGCGGGAACCGCACCGGGCGGATGTTCACCGGCGACCGCTCCGGCGACGTGCTGTACGCCGCCCTGCACGCCGTGGGCCTGGCCAGTCAGCCCACCGCCACCCACCGCGACGACGGCCTGGTCCTCCACGGCGTGCGCGTCACGGCCCCCGTGCACTGCGCGCCCCCGGACAACCGCCCCACCCCGGCCGAGCGCGAGAACTGCCGCCCCTGGCTGGTCGACGAGCTGCGCCTGCTGCGCCCGACCCTCCGCTCGGTCGTCATCCTCGGCGGCTTCGGCTGGCAGGCCACCCTCCCCGCGCTCGCCGCGGCGGGCTGGGCCGTGCCCCGCCCGCGCCCGGCGTTCGCCCACGGCGCGCGCGTCACGCTGGACGGCGACCCGCCGCTGGCCCTCTTCGGCTGCTACCACGTCAGCCAGCGCAACACCTTCACCGGCCTCCTGACCCCCGCCATGCTCCGCGACGTCCTCGCCGCGGCACGGGACGCGGCCGGGCTGACCCCGGCGCGGCCCAGCCCGGCGCGGCCCGGCCCGGCGCCGAGCCGAACCTGACGGTGGCGCTCAGTACTCCAGCTCGGGGCGGAGCGGACCGCCCACCGCGTGGAGGTGTCGCAGGACCTGGGCGTAGGAGGTGACGAGCCCGGTCTCGTGGTAGGGGATGCCGTGCCGCGCGCAGAACGCCCGCACGATCTGTTGCGCACGCCCCAGGTTGGGCCGCGGCATGGAGGGGAAGAGGTGGTGCTCGATCTGGTAGTTCAGCCCGCCGAGCGCGAAGTCGGTCAGGCGCCGGCCGCGGATGTTGCGCGAGGTCAGCACCTGCCGGCGCAGGAAGTCGGTCCTGTCGTCCTTGGCGAAGACGGGCATCCCCTTGTGGTTGGGCGCGAACGAGCACCCCATGTACAGACCGAACAGCCCCTGCTGCACCAGCAGGAAGCACACCGCCTGGACGGGCGACAGCACCAGGAACAGCGCGGCCAGGTAGCCGACGACGTGGGCGGCCAGCAGGCCTCCCTCGGCGAGCCTGGTCCGGCGCGGGGCACCGGCGCGGGTGAGGAGGGAGCGCACGGCGGCGAAGTGCAGGTTGAAGCCCTCCAGCAGGAGCATCGGGAAGAACAGCCACGCCTGGTGGCGCGCGAGCCAGGCGTGCGGTCCCCGGCGGGCGCGCGCGTGGTCCTCGGTGAAGGCGAGCGCGCCGTTGGCTATGTCGGGGTCGCGGTCGACCTGGTTGGGGTGGGCGTGGTGCCGGTTGTGCTTGGAGATCCACCAGCGGTAGCTGAGCCCGATCAGCAGGTTGCCGTGGAGGCGGCCGAGCAGGTCGTTGACGCGCTTGGAGGCGGCGATCTGGTGGTGCCCGGCGTCGTGCCCGATGAACGCGGTCTGCGTGAACACCGCCCCCAGGAACGCCGCGACCAGCAGCTGCCACCAGGTCGGCCCGAGCAGGGCGAACGCCGTCCAGCCGGCGCCCAGCAGGAGCAGGTTCGCCGTGATCCTGACGGAGTAGTAGCCCGGCCGCCTCTTCAGCAGCCCGGCCTGCTTCACCTCGCGGGAGAGCACGGCGTAGTCGCTGCCCCGCGTGCGGACGGCCGCGGGGGCGTCGGCGGATACGGACGGAGCGGGGGTGTCGGTGGCCACGGCGTCCTCCTTGGACCCTTGGACATGGCACGAGGCGGACCAGTGGCCTGGCCCGCCTCGCGTCGAACGGGGTAGATCAGAGGGCGCGGACCTGGTCGGCCTGCATCCCCTTCGGCCCCCGGCTTGCGGTGAACTCCACCCGCTGGTTCTCCTCCAGGGAGCGGTAGCCGTTGCTTTCGATCGCCGAGTGGTGAACGAAGATGTCAGCGCTGCCGTCGTCCGGCGCGATGAAGCCGAAGCCCTTTTCCGCGTTGAACCACTTCACGGTTCCCTGAGCCATTGCGTTTGTCCTTCGAGGTGTCGATTACAAGCTGTGCAAGGTCGCATGCACCGGGCCGCTGACCGCCCGTCCTCGAAGATGACTTCTCAAACACGGCGAAACGCCCGTTGTCAGAACTTCACGGGCGTTTCCACGTTCGCAAACTTCGTCTACAACCACTGACCAACGTACAGGACGGCGCCGCGGGGCGGGCGTGTTCTGGGGCACACGGGGGACCGCATCGCGTAGCACAGCGAGTCATACCCGAGGTAGCATCGACGGTATGAAGATCAGTGTGAGCCTGCCCCAGGAGGACGTGGCCTTTCTCGACGCCTACGCCGAGCGCACCGCCGCCGCGTCGCGCTCCGCCGCCCTGCACGCCGCGATCGACGCCCTGCGATCCGCCGACCTCGAAGCGGAGTACGCGGACGCGTTCGAGGAGTGGGACGGCGGCGAGGACGCCGGGCTCTGGGACCGGACGACGGGTGACGGGCTCGCGGATGCGCCGCGGTGACGTCTACCTGATCGACTTCGAACCGGCACGCGGCAGCGAGGCGAACAAGGCGCGCCCGGCGGTCGTCGTCTCCAACGACGGAGCGAACCGGGCGGCCGAGCGCACCGGCAAGGGCGTCGTCACCGTCGTGCCCCTCACCTCGAACACCACCCGCGTGCTCACCTTCCAGGTCTTCCTCCGCGCGGACGAGTGCGGAGGGCTGGTCAAGGACTCCAAGGCGCAGTGCGAACAGGTCCGCGCGGTCGCGCCGGACCGGATGCGGCACCGCATCGGCTCACTGCCGCGCCGGCGGATGGCCGAGATCGACACGGCACTGCGGCGCCACCTGGCGCTCTGAGTCCTCCGACGAATCCCCGGCATCGTCGAAAGTGATCGGTTCCGATCCGATTGCTTCCTCTCTGACTGCTTCCTCACCGACGTAACGCCGGGCCCGACCAGCACCGCAGCACCGCAGCACCGCAACGCCGGGGCGGCCCCGTCACTCGGGGCCGACGTCCTCCGGGGTCCGGCGGGCCAGCGCCGCGAGCAGGTCCAGCGCCGCCGCCAGCGCGTCGGCGGGCGGCGAGGAGAGGGCGAGCCGCACGGCGTTGGGCGCACGCCCCGGGGCGACGGCGAACGCGGCGGCCGGGGTGACCGCGATGCCCTGGCGGGCCGCGGCGGCCACGAACGTCTCCGCCCGCCAGGGGTCGGGCAGCCGCCACCAGCAGTGGTAGGCGCGCGCGTCGGCGCGCAGGGCGAATCCCGCGAGCCGCTCGGCCGCCAGCCGCTGCCGCGCCGCCGCGTCCTGGCGTTTGCCGGCCTCGATCGCGGCGGCCGTGCCGTCGCCGATCCACTGCGCCGCCGCGTCGAGCGCGAAGCGGGGCGCCGCCCAGCCCCCGGTCCTGAGCGCGGAGGCGAGGGCGTCCGCGCGGGGGCCGGGCGGCGCCACGGCGAAGCCGAGGGTCAGGCCGGGGCTCAGGCGTTTGGTGAGGCTGTCGACGACGATGGTGCGCTCGGGCGCGAGCGCGGCCAGCGGCGGCAGGTCGTCGCGGAGGAATCCGTAGACGGCGTCCTCGACCGCCGGGATGTCGTGCCGCCGCAGGACCTCGGCGAGGCCGGCCCGGCGGGTGCCGGGCATCGTGACGCCGAGGGGGTTGTGCAGCGCCGGCTGGAGGTAGACGGCGTGCGGGGGCCGCGCGGCGCTCGCGGCGGCGGCCACGGCGTCCGGCACGAGCCCGTCATCGTCCATCGCCAGCGGGACGAGGGTGACGCCCAGGCGCGTGGCGATGCCCTTCACCACCGGGTAGGTCAGCTCCTCGACGCCCAGCCGCCCGCCCGGGGGCACCAGCGCGGCCACGGCGGCGGCGATGGCCTGCCTGCCGTTGCCGGCGAACAGCACCCGGTCGGGGTCCGGCCGCCAGCCGCCGCGGGCCAGCAGCGCGGCGGCGGCCTCGCGCGCGGCCGGCGTGCCCGCGGCGCCGACCGGCCGCAGGCTCGCGGCCAGCCGGGCGGGGGCCAGCAGCCGGCCGACGCCGCCTGCGAGCAGCTCCGGCTGGCCGGGCAGCGTCGGGAAGTTCAGCTCCAGGTCGACGCGGGCCCCGGGCGTCGGCTCGGCGAGCGCGGGCTGCGGGCGCGGCTCGCCCGCGCGCACGAAGGTGCCGCGGCCCACCTCCCCGACGGCGAGGCCGCGCCGCACCAGCTCGCCGTAGACCCGGGCCGCGGTGGAGCTGGCGATGCCGTGCTGCCGGGCGAACCGGCGTTGCGGCGGCAGGCGTTCGCCCGGCCGGAGCCGGCCGGCCGCGATGTCCGCCGCGAGCCGGTCGGCGATCGCGCGGTAGTCGTCCACAACCACCCCAGATCGCACCGAGATTGCACCGAGAACAATTCTCCTATTGCACCGAAATATTGCCCCGCATAGCCTGAAGCCGTCAAGGCACCACGGGGAGGGCAGACCGGATGGGCACGGCGTCGCTGAACGGGATCACGCTGGCGTACGACGAGCACGGCGAGGGCGAGCCGCTCGTCCTCGTCCACGGCCACCCCTTCGACCGCACGATGTGGCGGCCGCAGGCGACGGCGTTCGCCCGCGAGGGCTGGCGGGTCATCGTCCCCGACCTGCGGGGGTACGGCGCGAGCGCCGTCGTGCCCGGCGTCACGACGCTGGGGACCTTCGCCCGCGACATCGCCGCGCTCCTCGACCACCTCGGCGTGGAGCGCTTCGTCCTCGGCGGCCTGTCCATGGGCGGCCAGATCGCCATGGAGTGCTACCGCCTCTTCCCCCGCCGCATCCGCGCCCTGCTGCTGGCGGACACCTTCGCCGCCGCCGAGACCGAGGAGGGCAGGCGGCAGCGCAACGCCGCCGCCGACCGGCTGCTCCGCGAGGGCATGGCCGGGTACGCCGAGGAGGCGCTGCCGAAGATGATCGCGCCCGGCACGACCGAGTCCAGCCCGGACGTGGCCCGGCACGTGCTCGCCATGATGCGCGGCGCCCCTCCCGAGGGCGCCGCCGCCGCGCTCCGGGGCCGCGCCGAGCGGCCGGACTACGCCGGGATGCTGCCGCGCGTCGCCGTTCCCGCCCTCGTCGTGGTCGGCGCCGAGGACGAGTTCACGCCCATCCCCGATGCCCAGCTCATCCACGACCTCGTTCCCGGCTCCGCGCTGGAGGTCATCGCCGGGGCGGGCCACCTGCCCAACCTTGAGCGCCCGGAGCCCTTCAACGCCGCGCTGCGCCGCTTCCTCGACGCGCTGGGGCCCTCCGACGGCTAGGTCTCGTCCTCCCGCCCGGCTTCCCGCCCGGATTCCCGCCCGTCCTCCCGCTCGGGGTCGAAGGTGTGCATCGCCGCCTCCTCCGCGCTGGCCGCGCCGCCGTTGACGCCGACGTCGCGGGCCGTCAGGCGCGTGCGGCGGCGGGCCGGCTCGTCGGACGCCGCCAGGCGGCCCGTCCGCTCCTCCCCCGCCAGGCTGTCGGCCACCGGCTCCCCCCACATCCCCTCCTGGTCGCCGATCCCGTCACCGCCCGGCGCCGCGATGTCCGGCACCTCCTCGGCCAGGCTGGCGTCCAGCGGCTCCCCGTCCCGCTGCTCCCGCGCCGTCGTGCCGTGCGCCGCCACGGCCCGGGGCTTCTCGGGC
Organism: Streptomyces sp. 6N223; assembly: GCF_052246635.1. Classification (NCBI taxonomy): domain Bacteria; kingdom Bacillati; phylum Actinomycetota; class Actinomycetes; order Kitasatosporales; family Streptomycetaceae; genus Streptomyces; species Streptomyces sp. 6N223. Next base: position 24,386 of record NZ_JBQQCA010000039.1, read on the forward strand.
GGCGAGTAGCCCATGTCCAGCGTCTCGTCGTAGTCCGGCTCGTCGAGGGCGTTCTCCATGTCACCGGTGTACGTGACGCCATCCCCGCCGTCGTCGGCCGGCTGGTACACGTCGTCGCCCATCGGCTCGTTCCCGGGCTTCTTCCTCCTGCTCCCCCTGGCGTCGTCCGGCATGACCGACCACCCTTCTGACGTCACCGTGCGGCGTACGGGCGACGAGTACCCACCGGGCATTCGCCTCTCCCGGAGCGCTTTCGCTGTGCCGCTCATCGGGATGCTGCACCAGCCATTGACGCTAGTAAGCGCTTACGTTACGTTCGCTCGCACTCATGGGTCAGCAATGTCGCTGAATGGGACGCGGAGGTGTCGCAGTGAGTGAACACGATGTGCCGGACGGCCTGGACCGCCGGGCAGGGACGCTGGAGCGCGGCCTCGCCATCCTCCACCTGCTGGCGAGCACCCAGCCGCTGGGCGCCGCGCAGATAGCGGAACGCCTCGAGCTCTCGCGCAGCGCCACCTACCGGATCCTCGGCGTGCTGCGGCGGCACGGATACGTCGAGTGGAGCGGCAACGCCGACCAGGTCAGCCTCGGGCAGCGCGCCGTCACCCTCGGCATGGCGGCGCTCAGCGGCTACGACCCGTTCCTGGCCGCCCGGACGTGGCTGCGCGAGCTGTCCCGGGAGCTGTCGGAGTCGGCGCTGATGGCCGTCCGCGACGGGGACGAGATGGTCTACATCGCGCACGAGGACGTCACCGACCACTCCATCGCGGTGCGGCGGCTGCTCGGCCACCGCCGCCCGCTGCACAGCACCTCGCTGGGAAAGGCGTACCTGGCCGCCTTACCGCGCGAGGAGGCCGACGCGATCGTCGGCGGGCTGGTGCTGACCGCCCACACGCCCCACACCATCACGGATCCGGCGCGGCTGCGCGCCGAGCTGGAGGAGACCCGCATCCGCGGCTACTCGATCGACAACTGCGAGAACGAGCCCGACGTGATGTGCTTCGGCGCGCCGATCCGTGACGAGCGCGGCACGCCGATCTGCGCCATCAGCGTCGCGGGCCCGCGCGAGCGGATGTTCGGCAAGCGCGCCGCGGTCGCCGGCCGGATCTCCGATGTGGCCCTCTTCCTGTCCCGCCGGCTCGGATTCACCGGGGCGGCCACCTACGCACCACCCGCACTTCCCAGAGGGAGCAACTCATGAGGTACCTTCGGCACCTTGGGCAGCTTCACACCACCCGCGCTTTCCTGGCCGCCGCCACCGCCACCGCCGCGCTGACCGGGCTGGCCGCCTGCGCACCCGGCGGCGGCTCGGACGACGAGGTGGAGCAGGAGGACGACGGCACGCTGTCGTATCTCTACTTCACCGACGGACCCGACGAGCAGGCCACCCGCGATCTCATAGCCGAGTACGAGCAGCAGACGGGCGTGAAGGTCGACCTGGAGGTCGTCCCCTTCGACAACCTCGAACAACGCCTCCAGGCGAGACTCTCGGGTGGCAACGCGCCGGACGTGGCGCGCCTGACGAACATCACGCCCTTCCGCGGCGACCTGCTGGACCTCGGCCAGTTCGAGGAGAAGGCGCTGGACGACGTCTTCCTCGACGGCGCCGACTCCTACGTCACCGGGCCCGGCGGCGAGCTGCTCGCCGTGCCCAGCGACCTCACCATGAACGGCCCGCTGGTCAACGTCGACCAGTTCGAGGCGGCGGGCGTGCCGCTGCCGTCGCCGGACGAGCCGTGGACGTGGGACGAGATGGTCGCGGCGGCCGAGGAGGTGCAGCAGGCCGGCGACACGCAGTACGCCGTCGCCATGGACGTCTCGGGCCACCGCTTCTCCACCATGCTGAGCCAGTACGGCACCGGCTTCTTCGACGCCGGGGGCACCGAGGTCGCCCTCGACGTCGACAAGGCCACGGCCGCCATCGAGCGCTTCGCCGAGCTCAACGACTCCGGGGCCATGCCCGCCGACCTGTGGATCGGGGCCGGCACCCGCTACGAGGGAGCCAACGAGATCTTCCTCGCCGAGCAGGTCCCGGTGTACCTCAGCGGCAACTGGCAGGTCAGCGCCTTCGACGCGGACGCGGCGTTCGACTGGCGGGCCGTGCCCAACCCCTGCCAGGAGGAGTGCGGCGGCTTCCCCGGCGGCAAGTTCATGGTGTCCTTCGAGCAGAGCCCCCGGCAGGAGACGGCCGCCGACTTCATCGCGTTCATGAACTCCCGCGACTCCCAGGAGCGGCTGGGCCAGGACGCCAACTTCCTGCCCACGCGCAAGGACCTCATCGACTCGGGCCTGACCTACCCGACGCGCGACGCCGACATGGGCGTCTTCCTCGACGACGTGCAGCGCACGCCCGAGGCGGCGTACGGCACGGCGTTCTCCCCCGGGTTCGACGCCGTGGCCGACGCGACCGTCCTGGAGCTGAGCAAGGTGCTCGCCGGGGAGTCCTCGCCGCGCGAGGCGGCCGAGGCGATGCTCGCGGCGGCCGAGGAAGCGGTGGAGGAGATCCGGTGATGGCTGACACGGCTGAGGCCGGCAGCCTCACGAAGGGGACTCGGCGCGCCGGGCGGGAGGACCGCCCGGCCCGCCGGGGCGGACCGCGCCGGCGTTCCGTCAAGCCGTGGAACCAGCGGGTGGCGCCGTACCTGTTCGTGCTGCCGAACATGGCGATCTTCGGCGTCTTCGTCATCTATCCGGCGATCAACAACGTCAACATCAGCCTGTACGACAGCGACAACGGCCGCGACTTCACCTACACCGGCACCGAGAACTACGGCGAGCTGTTCAGCGACGACGCGTTCTGGGAGGCCGCCCGGCACACGGCGGTCTTCGCGGTGGCGTTCGTCGTCCTCACCACGGTGCTGGCCATCGGCCTGGCCCTGCTGCTCAACCAGAACATCAGGGGCAGGGCGTTCTTCCGCACGGTGTTCTTCCTGCCCGTGGTGATCTCGCCGGTGGTCGTCGGCCTGATCTGGGGCTGGATCTTCGAGCGCAACAACGGGCTGCTCAACACCGTCCTCGACGGGGCCGGGATGGGCAAGCCCGGCTGGCTCGTCGACGACACCCTGGCGATGGTGGTGGTGATCGGCGTCGGGCTGTGGATGCACCTCGGCTTCTACATCCTCATCATCCTGGCCGGCCTGCAGAGCATCGACCCGAACTACTACGAGGCGGCCCGCATCGACGGCGCCAGCAGCTGGCAGCAGCTGCGCCTGATCACCCTGCCGCTGCTGCGCAACACCACGATGGTCGTCGTCATCCTCAGCCTCATCGCCGGGTTCCAGGCGTTCGACTACATCTGGACCCTCACCGGCGGCGGGCCGATCGGCGCGACCACGCTGATGATCCAGTACATCTACACCAACGCCTTCACCACGCCCATCGACTACGGCCTGGCCGCGGCGGCCGGCGTGGTGCTGTTCTGCACCGTCTTCGCGCTGACCGTCCTCAACTACCTCTTCGCCCAGCGGAAGGAGGCGTCGTGAGCAGCAGCGGCGGCCTGTCCGTCCTGAAGACCGTGCGCGACCCGCGCGGCAAGCGCCAGTGGACGTCGATGAGCGGCGGCACCGGCGCCGCCCGGCCCAGCGCCGGGCGGGTCCTGACGTACGCCATCCTCATCGGCCTGTCGATCGTGGTGCTCGCGCCCGTGGTGTGGGCGGTGCTGTCCTCCTTCAAGAGCCAGTCGGAGCTGGCCCAGTCGCCGCCCTCCCTGCTGCCCGACTCGCTGGACACCAGCAACTACACGGAGGCGCTCGGCACGTTCGACTTCAGCCTCTACCTGAAGAACAGCGTGATCGTGACCCTCGGCGCGACCCTGCTGACGCTGGTCGTCAACACGATGTGCGCCTACGGCCTGGCCAAGTACAACTTCCGTGGCCGGCACGCCCTGTTCCTGCTGGTGCTGGGGACCATCATGATCCCGCTCCAGCTCATCTTCATCCCCGTCTACCAGACGGCCGCCGACCTCGGCCTGGTCAACTCCCTGTGGGGCCTGATCATCCCGCCCGCCGCCACCCCGACCGGCGTCTTCCTGCTGCGGCAGTACATGCTCAGCATCCCCGACGACCTGATCGAGGCCGCGCGGATGGACGGCGCGGGCGAGTTCCGCATCTTCGCGCGGATCATCCTGCCGCTGTGCGGCCCGGCCCTCGCCGTCGTGACGATCTTCTCGGTGATGTGGCGCTGGAACGACTTCCTGTGGCCGCTGATCATCAGCCAGGACGAGTCGACCTACACCCTCCCCGTGGCGCTGGCCCAGTTCAACAGCCAGCTCGTCACGCCGTTCAACTACATCCTCGCCATGTCGGTGGTCAGCATGCTGCCGGTCGTGGTGATCTTCCTGGTGCTCCAACGCCACATCGTGCGTGGCATCGCCGCCACCGGCCTGAAGTGAGGACGCTCATGACATCCGCGGAGCAGCCGACGGGGCGCACGGTCCACGCCCTCGACGAACGCGGCACCGTGCGGGACTGGCTCACCACGGCCGCCTGGGCGGAGCCCGCCGACGACCTGGCCGCGTGCCTGGCCCCCGAGGGCGACCCCTGGGGCGAACGCGGCCGGTGGCGGCTGACGAACGGCCCGGACGCCACCCCGCTGAAGGAGGAGCTCTACCGGCTCAGGCCGCTGCGGCCCGACCCGGTGACGGGGCCGGTGACCGAGGGCGGGGAGGTGGCGTACATCGGGCCCACCGGCGTACGCCACGCCGGCCCGTGGCGCCGGGTCCACACCGCGGCGGACGGGCTGGTCGACTGGAGCGCGTTCTGCTTCACGCCCGAGTACCGGCTCGGGCTGGCCGCGACGGTGCTGGAGGTCGACCAGGCCGAGTGGCGCACGCTGCGGCTGGCGTCCACCGGCCCGTTCCGTCTCTTCGTCGGCGGCAAGCAGAGCGCCCACTCCTCGACGGTCACCTACATGGAGCCCGCCGAGCAGGAGGTGCGGATCTGGCTGCCGTCCGGCACGACGACGATCGTCGTCGCCTCCTGGCAGGTGGCGTTCCGCGAGTGCCGCCACGTGCTGCGGCTGCGCGTCGGCGGGCTGCCCGTGCGGGTCGTGGTGCCCGCCGAGGGCGCGTGCGAGTACGCCGCGGCGCACGCCGAGCGCGTCCTGAACGCCGTGGGAGTGGCCCGCTGGGGCAGCACCGACGGCACGGTCCCGCTCACCGGCCCGGCGGGCGCGGCGCTGCGCGTGGCCTGGGGCGACGGCGGCGGCGACGGCGGCCGGGTGGAGCGCGTACGCCTTGGCGACGACGGCCGCGCGACGCTGCGCCTCGGCGTGCCCGGCTCCGCCGAAGAGGATCTCGGCAGCGCCTCCATGCTCGCCACCGACGCCGCCCTGCGGATCTCCCTCGACCTCGACGCCGAAACCCCCGAACGTACGCCCATCGTCCGGGAGTTCCCCGTCACCACCCTGCCGCCCGACTACCGCCCGGCGCCCGTGGGCGACCCCGCCACCTGGCGCGAGGAGTTCCTGCGGCACGCCGCGCGCGGCCAGGGCGCCCCGGCCGCCGAGCTGGTGCGCGCCCTCGCCGACCCGGCGTACCGCGTGACCGCCGCCGGGCTCGCCCACTCCCTGTGGATGATCGAGCAGCGCGCGGACTGCGCCGACTTCGAGGCCCTGGGCCTGGCGCACCTGTGGCACCGCGTCCCCGACGCCGGCCGCTGGGAGCCGGGCCTGCGGGAGCGGGTGCGGGCGGCCCTGCTCGGCTTCAAGTTCTGGATCGACCAGCCCGGCCTGGACGCCATGTGCTACTTCACCGAGAACCACCAGCTCGTGTGGCACACCGCCGAGCTGCTGTGGGGCGGCGCGCTCGCCGGCGAAACCTTCACCAACACCGGGTGGCCCGGCACCCGGCACGGGGAGCACGGCCGGGAGCTGGCGTTGGCCTGGCTGCGCCGCAAGCTGGCCGGCGGCTTCAGCGAGTTCGACTCCAACGCCTACCTCGCCATCGACCTGCTCGCCCTCGTCTCCCTCGTGGAGTTCGCCGACGACCCCGAGGTCGAGGCCCTGGCCGCCGGGGTCGCCGACCGGATCCTCTTCAGCCTGGCGGCGAACTCCTGGCGCGGCATCCACGGCTGCGCCCACGGCCGCTCGTACGTCGGCACCCTCCGCTCGTCCCGCCTGGAGGAGACCGCCCCCATCATGTGGCTGTGCTTCGGCACCGGGGCGCTCAACAACGCGCTGCTGCCCGCCACGGCCCTGGCCACCGCCCGCCGCTACCGCGTGCCCGGGGTGATCCGCCAGGCCGCCGTCGACCTGCCCGAGCGCTGGCTCGGCCACCAGAGCTACCGAGGCACCTACCGCCCCTCCCACGACCTGCTCTCCCGCCCCTATGGTTCGGACGTGACCGTCTACAAGACGCCGGACGCGATGCTGTCCTGCGCCCAGGACTACCGGCCCGGGCTGCCCGGGCTCCAGGAGCACGTCTGGGGCGCGACGCTCGGCCCCGAGACGCAGGTGTTCGTCACCCACGCCCCGAACGCCTCCACCTCGCCGGCGGCGCGGCCCAACGCCTGGGCGGGCCACCGCGTGCTGCCGCGCGCCCGCCAGCACGAGGACACGGTGCTGGCGCTGTACCGGATCCCCGGCGACGAAGCGATGGGCTACACCCACGCCTGGTTCCCCCTCGCCACCTTCGACGAGTGGGTGCGGTCCGGCGTGTGGACCATCGGGCGCGTCGGCGACGGCTACGTGGCCCTCGCCACCGAGGGCGGAGCCGTCCCGGTCACCTCCGGGCCCGACGCCTGGCAGGAGCTGCGTCCCCTCGGCCCCGGCACCGCCTGGGTGTGCACCATCGGCCGGCGCGCCGTCCACGGCGACCTGGCCTCCTTCACCGCCGCCCTCGGCGAACCCCGCTTCGCCCCCGGCTCGGTGGCGTATCGCACGCTCTCCCTCACCTGGGACGGCCCCTTCACGGTCGACGGCCGTGTCCAGGAACTCCCCACCGCCCCCCTGCTCACCAACCCCTACACCCACCTCACCCCCGCCGACGACCGCCTCGTGATCGAGCCGCCGTCCTCCCCGACGACCACCACCACCCCGCACACCATCGACCTGCGCAGCGGCCGCGACCCGCTCGGAGTGCCGGGGTGATCAACGGGCAGGGCCTCGACACCAGCCAGGCGGCGCGCTCCACCCCGCCTCCCCCGCCCGCCGACCCCGCCGACCTGGCCCCGGCCGTCCTGGCGGCCACCGCCGGGCGGATCGCCGCGCGCACCGAGGCGATGGAGCTTGAGAACTGGTTCTGGGGCGAGGGCGTCGCCCTCCAGGGCCTGCTCCGCCTGGCCACGGCGACCAGCTCCCCTCCCCCGCCCTTTGTCACCGCCTTCATCGACCGCCACCTGCGGGCGGGATTGGAGGTCGGCCACGTCAACAACCTGGCGCCCGGCGCCGCCTGCGCCGACCTGTACGGCCTGACGGGCGAGCCCCGCTACGCCGACGGCTGCGCCCGGCTGCACGCCTGGCTGCGGCGCGAGGGCAGCGTGACCCGCGACCCGCGCGGCGCCATCGAGCACTGGCCCGGCGGCGTGTGGGCGGACACGGCGTACATGGCGGGCGTCTTCCTCATCCGCTACGGCGTGCGCACCGGCAGGCCCGACCTCGTCACCGAGGCCGGCGAACAGCTCCTGGCCCACGCCGAGATCCTCCAGCACCCGGACACCGGCCTGTACGCCCACGGCTCGCACGCCGGCCGCACCATCTGGTGCTTCTGGGGCCGGGCCAACGCCTGGTCAGCCCTGGCAGCCGTCGAATATCTGGAGGCCACCCCCGACGGCCCCACGGCCGCCCGCGTACGCCACACCCTCCGCCGCCAGCTCCTCGCCCTCGCCGACCACCAGCCGGCCCACGGCGTGTGGGACGTCCTCGTCGACGGCCAGCCGGAGAACCGCGGCATCCCCGAGACGTCGGCCGCGGCCGGCATTGCCGCCGCCATGTTCCGCGCCGCCGCCCTCGGCATCGCCCCCGACCGCCTCCGCCCCGCCGCCTGGCGCGCCCTCGCCGGCATCCACCCCTACGTCGCCCCCGACGGCACCCTCACCCGCACCAGCGCGGGCACCATCCTCCAGCTCGTGCCCTTCGGCTACTCCGTCATCCGCGACGACCTGATCCAGCCTTGGGGCCAGGGCCTTGCCCTCCAGGCCTACGCCGCGGCGCTCGGCAGCTCGGTGCCGCACCGCGCGCAGTAGCGGGCATCGGGCTCCGGGGCGAAGCGCCCGCACTCCAGGCACACCCGATGAAGCAGGCACGCCGACTCCCCGCCGGCGCTGTCCCGGCCGATCGACATGCCGGGGCGCCGGAGGTGCACGGTGAGGTGAACCAGCCCGTCGGGCCCGGCCGTCAGGCTGCGGGTGGCCCCCCGGGGCAGCCACGCCACGCTCCCCGGGCTCAGCACCTCGTCACCGAGCCGCCCGCCCCCCTCCACCACGTACACCAGCACGTCGAGCTCACTCTCACCATGCGCGGCGACCTCACCCCCCGGCGGCAGCCGCACGAGATTGGCGTCCAGCTGCCGCCCGGCCACGGCGAGCCGCCACACCACCCCGCCCCGCGGCGGCGGCTCCGCCTCCAGCAGCTCCCCCACCCTGGCCAGCACCTCGACCTGTCGCCGCGTCTCCACCGTCCGCTCCTCTCGACTCACCCCTCAGCGCATGCCGCGCATCCGCTTCCACGGCAGCGCCTCGCGCCAGCCGTCGCGGTCACGCGCCCAGTCCATGATGAGCCCCGCGACGAACGCCGGCCCGACCACCTCCGGGAGCGGCTCCACGAGCGCCTCGAAGTGGCTCTTCCGGTGCCCCTCGCGGTACTCCACCTGGTAGCTCATGCCGTCGAGGAGATGAACCTGCATGAAGTGCTGCCCCACCGGCTTCCGGTCGAGACGCTCCACGACGACGAACGGATTGGCCGGGTTCATGCCGGCCAGCAGGTCGAACAGCTGCTCCTCGGACGGATCATCCACGACCTTGCCGCCCGCCTTGGTGGCCCGCACCCTCGCTATCGGCATGGCGGCCAACCTATCCAACCTGTGCTGCGGGCGCGGTCAGAAGTGGGTGGCGCCGCCGCCGAGCTTCTCCACCACCCGGCCGCGAAGCAGCTCATACTCCTCACGCGGCCGCACAAACGCCGGCGGCCGGGGGATGACCACACCACCGGTGACGACCTCCTCGGCCCCGAACTGCTCACGGGTGAGATCTATGTCGACCCCCAGGCCCAGGCGATTCCACCAGTGATAGTCGGTGCGCTCACCGCGCACCCGGACCTCGCCTTTGACCAGCTCGCCACCCAGCAGGTCATTGAGCACCAGCGCGGTGACGAGGCACTGCCACCGCGCCGGATTGTCCGGGCTCCACCGAGCGCGCGTCTCCGACGGACACGTGTCGGCGCCCCAACTGCTGCGGACAGCCCGTTCGATATCGGTCAGGACCCAGGGAGTCATGTCCGTCATCCTCGCAGCGTCACGTCACCGCGTGCCCCAGGCAGTGCAAGTTGACCGTCAGCGCGTCCGTTGTGGAGTGTGATTGCGCTTACTGGACATTGCCCTTGCTCCGTTCCCGTTCTCGCATCCGGACCGCCACGAACACGACGACGGCCAGTGCGACGACTGCGATGACCGCCTTCTGGAAGATGCCCGCGTACTCGTCCACGTCCTGCCAGTTGGCGCCCAGCTGGTAGCCGGCCACGACGAAGCCCGCGTTCCAGATCAGGCTGCCGAGCGTGGTCAGGGACAGGAACCGCAGCATAGGCATCCGTTCGACGCCTGCCGGCAGCGAGACGAGGCTGCGAAACAGGGGCACCATCCGGCCGAAAAACACCGCCTTCGTGCCGTGTTTGAGGAACCAGCGTTCGGTGCGATCGAAGTCCGACGGTTTCATCAGTGGCGTGCGGATGATCAGGGAGCGGACGCGGTCGCGGCCGAGCCACGCGCCCAGCCAGTAGGTGAGCAGGGCGCCGGCGACGGAGCCGAGGGTGGTCCAGAACAGCGCCATGAACAGGCTCATGGTGCCCTGGCTCGCGGCGAAACCGGCCAGCGGCAGCACCAGCTCGCTCGGCATCGGCGGGAAGATGTTGTCGATACCGACGAGGAGCGCCGCGCCCGGTCCACCCAGCTCGTCCATGATGTCCACCACCAGGCCGGCGAGACCTCCTGGCTGCTCGGCGGATGCCACATACATCATTTTGACTCCCTCGGGTTGGCTGTGGAATTCCGCAGTGAAACCTGCTGGTTCACCGCGTACTCAGCGCATCGTGAATGGGTGTTTTCCGTGCTCCCGGCGGGGAGCCTCGCCGGAACTCGCGGAATGCCGTCCACACCACGGACACGACCGCGACCGCCATGAGCGCAGCGAGGACCCGGAACTCCAGGGTGGGCGCGTACTGGTCGGACATCCAGCCCGGCATATCTCCCGGCATACCGTCCGACATCTCCCCGGGCTCCGAATGCCCGCCGGGCACGGGGAGGCTGGGCCCCCCTGGCAGGTCTCCCGGAGGCGTCGAATCCGCTGCCGGGAACAGCACGTTGAGATAGGCGAGGAACGAGGCCACCTGTACGAGGACAGGCACATACCAGAGGCGGCGCGGCAGGTAGAACGCGGCGATCACGGTGAGTACCTCGGCCAGGTAGAAGTAGCGCTCGTGCATCGACGGCAGGAGGAACGGCACCAGGACTGCCGAGGCAGCTCCCATCAGCACGACTTTCGCAGTCGTAAGGCGCACTCGGCTGAGCAGTACGCCGAGGCACAGCCCGAGGATCACCAGCCCGGTCCCCGCGATACCGATGGGCCGGATCACCGCCGCGTCGGCGCTCGCTGGGAGGAACTGGTAGATCGACGGCGCGAGCAGGGACAGCTCCGTATAGGTGCTCGTCTGCTCCGCATACACCGACAGCAAGCGCCCCACGGGCGCTCCGGCCAGCAGCGCCGGCACGTCAAGGAGCAGGACGACCCCGGGGACGGCCAGCAGTACCCGCCACGGGATCCACTTTGTCAATGCGAGGACCAGCAGCAGCGGGAACAGGAAGACTGCCTGCAGTTTGAAGGCCAGCGACAGGCCGAAGAAGACGCCGGCCAGCCACGGCCGCCTGCGGAGGAGGAAGTACACGCCGCCGAGGCCGAACGCGGCGTAGATGGAGTCGGCCTGCCCCCACATCCCGCTGTTGGTCGCCACGGTGGGGAGGAACAACACGATGAGGGCAGCCAGTGCCGGCAGCCGGCGGCCGGTGTGGCGCAGCGCGACGACGCGGTAGGTGAAGTACGCCAGTAGCAGGTCGAACGCCACCGAGATGATCTTGATCCCGGTGAGGGCGGGGATCGGCAGATAGGTCAATGCCGCTATCAGGTACAGATAAGGGACGTTGTAATCCGCGAAGCTGTACTTGAGGGCTCCGAATCCACCGTGTGTGGAAATGAATTCGTACCAGCCCTTGACGAAGATTTTATAGTCGCTCGACTCGTGGTCGAACATGGCGAACCTGACCACGACCGCGAGCACGACCGCTGTAGCCACCAGGCCCAGGCCCACTCGGCGGGATGTTCGCGTCTGCTTCTCGTCGATGTCGACGGATTCGGAGGTTGCTGACACGCCGCGACCGTAGGGCGCGTTTGTGTGAGTTACCTGGGAGCCGAAGTCGCGGATTCCCAGGCTTCTTTCAGGTTCCGTCCGGGCTGCTTGCGGTTACGCCTGGCACACCTGTTGTCATGACTGGCACCCCTGCCCCAGCGACACCGCCGGACCTGACCGGTGCGACCAAGACCGCCACGGTCGACGTCGTGATCCCGGTGTACAACGAGGAACGCACGCTGCGCGGCTGCGTGGACGTCCTGAAGTCCTACTTGGACGAACAGCTGCCGTTCGAGTGGACCATCACCATCGTCGACAACGCCAGCACCGACGCCACCCTGGCGATCGCCGACGAGCTGGCCTCAACGACGGACCAGGTCCGTGTGCTGCATCTCGACGAGAAGGGCCGTGGCCGGGCCCTGCGCACCGCGTGGCAATGGAGCGACGCCGACGTGGTGGCCTATATGGACGTCGACCTGTCGACCGGCCTCGACGCGTTGCTGCCCCTGGTGGCTCCGCTGGTCAACGGCCACTCGGACGTCTCGATCGGCTCGCGGCTTGCCCCGAGCGCGAGGACCGTACGCGGCCCGAAGCGTGAGCTGATCTCCCGGGGTTACAACGCGCTCATCCGGCTCAGCCACGGCGCGAAGTTCTCCGACGCCCAGTGCGGCTTCAAGGCCGCGCGCACGGACGTGATCCGCCCGCTGCTCGGCCACATCAAGGACGACAACTGGTTCTTCGACACCGAACTGCTGCTGTTGGCCGAGCACAATGGACTGCGGGTGCACGAGGTGCCGGTCGACTGGGTCGAGGACATCGACACCCGGGTCAGTATCGGATCGACCGCGCTCGAGGACATTCGGGGTCTGATCCGTGTGGCGAGGGCGAAAGCCGCCGGCACGGCAAGAGTCGCCGACCTGCCACGGCGTCCGGAACCCCAAGCGGCCCACCCGGACGCGGTGTTGTCGCGACGGGACCCGGGTCTGGTCTGGCAACTGCTGTCGTTCGGCGCGATCGGCCTCGTGTCCACCGCGGTCACCCTGCTGCTCTACGCACTCTTGCGGCCGGCGATGCACCCGTTGGCAGCCAACCTGCTGGCGCTCGTGGTCACCACGATATTCAACACCGAGGCCAACCGGCGGTTCACGTTCCTCGGCCCCCGTGGCTCGTCCGGCAGAGCGCACCTGCAAGGACTCATCGTCTTCGGCCTCTACTACGCGTTCACATCGACCGCGCTGCTCATCCTGCACTCGGCGGTGGCCGAACCCTCGCGTCTCCTGGAGCTGTTCGTGCTGCTCGGCGCGTCCGTGCTCGGCACGGCCGGCCGGTTCGTCCTGCTGCGTGGCTGGGTCTTCAAACAAGAAAAGGGAAACGTATGACCGCCGCCGATACCGGCCAAGCGCAACTGACGGAGCAGGCAGTGCCCGTCGAACCTCCTCAGCAACGTCCCCCACACTGGCCGCGGTACGCGCTCATCGCGATCCTCGCGCTGGGGACGGTGCTGTACGCCTGGGTGTTGTGGAGCGGAAGCTGGGGCAACACGTACTACACGGCCGCGGTCAAGTCGATGTCGTTGAACTTCACGAACTTCCTGTTCGGTTCGTTCGACCCGGCCGGTGTGGTCACGGTGGACAAGCCGCCGTTGGCGTTGTGGCCGCAGGTGGTCTCGGTGTGGATCTTCGGCTTCCACAGCTGGTCCGTGCTGCTGCCGCAGGTGGTCGAAGGCGTGGCGGCGATCTTCCTGCTGCACCGGACGGTCCGGATGTGGGCGGGGGAGAAGGCCGCGCTGATCGCGGCGTTGGTCTTCGCGCTCACGCCGATCACCGTGGCGATCACCCGCACGAACAACACCGACACCATGCTCGTCCTCACGCTCGTCGCGGCGGCCTACGCCTTCACCCGCGCGGTGAAGGCGCTGCAACCAGGCAAGAGGACGAAGTGGCTGCTGTTCGCGGCGTTCCTGATCGGTTGCGGCTTCCTGGCGAAGATGGCGGCCGCGTACGTCGTCGTTCCTGTCTTTTTCGCCGCGTACCTGGCCGCCGGCTTGGCGCCTTGGCGTCGTCAGGTGCTCGACCTGGCCGGTGCGGCCGTGGTGCTGTTGGCGAGTTCACTGTGGTGGGTCGCGGCGGTCGACCTGTGGCCGGGCAAGAAGCCGTACATCGGCGGCAGCACCGACGGCACGGCCCTGGATCTGGTGCTGGGCTACAACGGGCTCGGCCGCGTGTTCGGCGGTGAGGGAACGGGCAACGGCGGGGCGGCGACCGGTACGCCCCCGCCGGGCGGAGGTGGCCCCGGTGGGCCTGGTGGCCCCGGTGGCCCCGGTGGCCCCGGTGGCCCCGGTGGCACGAGTTTCGGCGGCGAGTCCGGTCCCGGCCGGATGTTCAACGAGGCGGTCGGCGGGCAGATCAGCTGGCTGCTGCCGTTGGCTCTGATCGCGCTGGCGGTGGCGGCGGTGCTCGGCTTCCGGCGGTGGCGCCGGTCGGCCCCGGCGGACACCGCCCACCGCGCGGGCTGGGTGCTGTGGGGCGGCTGGCTCGTGGTGTTCGCCCTGGTGTTCAGCTACCAGAAGGGTGTCTTCCACCCGTACTACACCATCGTCATGGCACCCGCGATCGGAGCACTCATCGGTGCGGGCACGGTGTGGGCGTTCCAGAAGTACCGAGAGCCGGAGGGACGGGGCTGGCTCGTGCTGCCCGCCTGCGTCGCAGTGGCCGCGGTGTGGGCGTGGGTGCTCATCTCCCGGGACACCTCGTGGCACGGTTGGCTGCGGTACGCGGTGTTGATCGTCGCAGTGGTCGCGATCCTGATCCTGGCACTGCGCACGGTCCCGAGGGTGGGGCTCGTGCTCGGGCTCGGCGCGGTGCTGCTGGCACCTGCCGTGTGGTCGGCTGCCGGTGCGGTCTCCACCACAGCCATCGAGAGCCTGCCGGCCGCGGGGCCGGTGGACGACGAGATGCCTGATGGCTGGGACAGCGGGGAACTCAACGCTGACCAGCGCAAGATCCTGGACTACGTCACGTCGCATTCGTCCGGAGCCGAGATCACGCTGGCGGTCGAGGGCGGCTCCCAGTCCGCGAAGACGTACATCGTCGCCACCGACGAGACCGTCGTCGGAATGGGTGGGTTCGACGGCCGGGACCCGGCGCCCTCGACGGCCCAGCTGTCCGCGTGGGTGCGTGAGGGCAAGCTGCGGTTCGTGCTCACCGGCGGCGGGATGGCGGACGGCGAAAGGATCATCGAGCGGTCCACGTGGGTCGAGCAGAACTGCAAGCCCGTACTCACCGCGGGCGAGGGCGCAACGCTGCACGAGTGCACGGATGCGTGAATCACAGCGTTCTCAGATAGTTCCCAGGTAGTTCCCAGGTTCGTCGTCGATGCTGGTCACGTGGACCAGCATCGACGTGGCGAGGCGACCGTCCTCGTAGTGGAAGACGAACCGAACATCCTGGAGCTGTTGTCGGCAGCGCTCCGGCTCAGCGGGTTCACCGTGCACGCGGCGAACTGCGGAGCCGAAGCGCTGGCCACGGCCCGGCGCGTCCCGCCGGACATCGTCATTCTGGACGTGATGCTGCCCGACACCGACGGCTTCAGCCTCGCCCGCGTCCTCCGCACGGTGCACAACCGGCTGCCGGTGCTCTTCCTGACCGCGCGGAGCGCCGTGGCAGACCGGATCGCGGGCCTGACAGCCGGTGGCGACGACTACGTGACCAAGCCGTTCAGCCTGGAGGAAGTGGTGCTGCGGCTGTGGGCGATCCTCCGGCGCACGGGCAGCGGCACCGACATCCCGCAGGACGACGGCACCCTCCGGTACGCCGATCTCGTGCTCGACGAGGACGCCCACGAGGTCCACCGGGGCGGTCGGCTGGTCCGGCTGTCGCCCACGGAGTTCAACCTGTTGCGGTACCTGATGGTCAACGCCGAGCGGGTGGTCAGCAAACCGCAGATCCTCGACCGGGTGTGGAGCTATGAATTCGGTGGGGACGGCCGGATCGTCGAGTCGTACATCAGCTATCTGCGCCGCAAGATCGACTCGGTGGAACCACCGCTGATCCACACCATCCGGGGCATCGGCTACTCACTGCGGCTGCCCAGGGAAGAACGATGAGCAAGAACCGGTGGCGCAGACCGTGGACCCTACGGACGCGCCTGGTCATGGCGCTGCTCGTGCTGGCCACCCTCGGCCTGGGCACCATCGGGGCCGCCAGCGTCGTGCTGATCCGCGAGTCGATGATCGACCGGATGGACGAGCAGCTGAGAGACCTTGTGCACCGAGTGGACGGCCGCCCGGGAAAGCTGGAGCCGTCGCCGGATGACCCTTGGCGCAACTCCCACGGCCTGCCCACGGAATTCGCGCTCCAGGTGCTCTACAACAACGGGACGCCGCAGCTGTCCGCCCCGGCCGGCGCGGTGGGGCCGGAACTGCCGGTGATCAACTCGACCAACGTCGACCAGTACCTTCGGCGCCCGTTCATGGTCGCCGACAGGCAGGGCGGCGCCGACTGGCGCGTCATGGTGTCGCAGAAGACGATGCCCGACGGGCCGCGGATCATCGTGGCCGCGCAGTCGACGGAGACCACCGAGGCGACCGTGACACAGCTGATCTGGATCGAGGTCGGGGTCGGGATCGCTCTGCTGCTCACCCTCGGCGGGGTCGGGTTCCTGCTGGTCCTGCTCGGGCTGCGGCCCTTGACCAAGATCGAGAAGACCGCGGAGGACATCGCCGGCGGCCACCTCGATCTGCGGGTCGCGTCGGATACACATACCGAGGTCGGTCGGCTCGGTGGCGCGCTGAACACCATGGTCGGCAGGCTTTCCTCCGCGCTGCGCCAACGAGAGCGGTCCGAGGCGCGGCTGCGCAGGTTCGTAGCGGACGCCTCGCACGAACTGTGCACCCCGCTGACGTCGATCCGTGGCTTCGCCGAACTGAACCGCTGCGGCGGCGCGCCGGACCGGGCCGATGTGGACCGGCTGATGGGCCGGATCGAGGACGAGGCGATCCGGATGGGCCGGCTGGTGGACGACATGCTGCTGCTGGCCCGCCTTGACCAGGAACGCGCCCTTGACCTGGCCGAACTCGACATCCGCACGCTCGTCGACGACGCCGTGCACGACGCCAGGGTCCGCGACCCCCAGCGGCCGCTGGTCCTGGAAAGCGCCGAAAAACCGATCCGGGTCACCGTGGACGAACACCGGATGCGCCAGGTGATCACGAACCTCGTCAGCAACGCCATGGCCCACACCCCGCCCCGCACACCCGTGCACATCCGCGTAGGCATGCCGGTCCAACGGCCAGAACCTCCCGTAGCCGTGGCGGGCAGTCGGGAATCGCGCGGCCGCGTCGTGCTGGAAGTGATCGACGAAGGGCCTGGCGTGCCGCTGGAGGCCGCGCCGAACATCTTCGACCGGTTCTACCGGGTCGACGAGGCCCGCTCCCGCACCCGCGGCGGCACCGGACTCGGCCTGGCCATCACCGCCGCGATCCTGGAGGCCCACGGCGGCCGCGTCGAACTCAGGACGGCGGCCGACGAAGGCGCTCGCTTCGCCGTGCTGCTTCCCTAGCATGCATACGCCGCTACGGCTGTGCCCGAACCAGTCCCGCGTCGTACGCGATGATCACGGCCTGGACGCGGTCCCTGGCTCCGATCTTGGCGAGGACCCGGCCGACGTGCTTCTTCACCGTGGATTCGGTGAGGACGAGCCGTTCGGCGATCTCCGTGTTGTTCCAGCCCCGGCCGATGGCGATGAGCACTTCCCTCTCGCGGCCGCTGAGGGTGGCGAGGCGGGGGTCCTCGGTGGCAGGAGTGGTGGTCGGGGTGAGGACCTGGTGGGCGTAGGCGTCCAGCAGGCGCCGGGTCAGGCTGGGTGCCACGACGGCGTCGCCGGTGGCGACCGCGTGGATGCCGGCGACGATCTCTTCGGGGCGGGCGTCCTTGAGCAGGAAGCCGCTGGCTCCGGCACGTAGTCCGTCGTGGGCGTATTCGTCGAGGTCGAAGGTGGTCACGATGAGGATGCGGGTCCGGCCTCCGGCGGCGGTGATCCGGCGGGTTGCCTCCAGCCCGTCCATACCGGGCATGCGAATGTCCATCAGGACGACGTCGGGGCGCAGTTCGGCTGCCATGCGGACGGCCTCCGCGCCGTGTTCGGCCTCGCCGACGCAGGTCAGGCCGGGGGTGCCCTCGATGAGCATGCGGAAGCCCATGCGCTGCAAGGGCTGGTCGTCCGCGATCAGCACAGTGGTCATGGCAGCGGTTCTTCTCCTGGTGCCGGCGGGGCGGGCGTGTCGGATGCGTGGAGTACGACGTCGACGATCCAGCCGGGCCGGTCGTCGCGCGGGCCGATGGTGGCGATGCCGCCGTACAGGGCGGCCCGCTGGCGGATGCCGACCAGGCCGTGCCCGGGATCGTCGGGCTGCTGCCCCGGCACGCGTACCTCTGGTGGGGTTCCGGTGTCGGCGATCCGGACGCGGACCTGCCCGGCGTCCGCGGTCACGGCGACCTCGGCGGTGGAGCCGGCACCGGCGTGCTTGAGGGTATTGGTCAGGGCCTCCTGGACGATGCGGTAGACGGTCAGCTGCACACTGCTACCGAGCGTGTCGAGGTCGCCTACGGTCCGATAGGTGACGTCCAGTCCCGCGGTGCGGACCCGGGAGAGGAGGGCGTCCAGATCGCGGATGCCGGGCTGCGGACTGAGCGGCCGTTCGCCGTGCTGCTTCTCGTGCAGG
Organism: Streptomyces sp. 6N223; assembly: GCF_052246635.1. Classification (NCBI taxonomy): domain Bacteria; kingdom Bacillati; phylum Actinomycetota; class Actinomycetes; order Kitasatosporales; family Streptomycetaceae; genus Streptomyces; species Streptomyces sp. 6N223. The sequence continues at coordinate 42,654 of NZ_JBQQCA010000039.1, forward strand.
ACGCCGAGGACGCGCCGTAGTTCGCTCATGGCCTGACGGCCGGTGTCGCCGAGGATGCGCAGGGACTGTTCGGACTGCTCGCCTCTGTTGGCGGCGAGGGTGGCGGCGCCGTCGGCGACACTGATCATGACGGAGAGATTGTGGCCGACGATGTCGTGCATCTCACGGGCGACCCGGGAGCGTTCGGCGGCGACGGTGAGCTGTTCGCGCTGGTCGCGTTCGATCTCCAGGCGTCGGGCGCGGTCTTCCAGCGCGCTCAGATACATCTGGCGGGTGCGCAGCGTCAGCCCGACGGCGGCGGCAGCGGTGACCGTCGCCAGCTGGAACAACAGGCTCTGCAGCCAGCCTTCATCCGGCAGGATGACGAGGACCGGAACCATGACCTGCGCGATGGCCACGGCGGCGGCCCAGCCCACCAGCCGTAGGGAACCGTAGCGGGCCATTGTGTACAGGGCGATGAGTGCGGCGAGGTCGGCCGCCACCTGCAGGCCCAGCGCCCCCTGGACGAGGGTGACCAGGGCGATCACGAAATACACGAGGGCCGGGGCGCGGCGGCGCCACCACAGCGGCACGATGAGCGCGGCGGACACCACGTACGAGACGGCGGCCGGCAGGTGGTCGCGGCCTTCGGTGTTCCCGAAGGGGCCGTCGCCAGAGCCGCCGGAGAGCAGGTCGGTCAGGCCGATCGCCGCGACGATCAGCACCACCGCGGTGTCGAGCAGCCAGGGATGCCGCTGGCCCAGCTGCTGCACGCGGCGCTGGCGGCGCAGCAGCCAGTCCAGCAGGGGATGTCCCCAGCCGGTCTCGGGCCCAGGGGACGGCGAGGGCGCCGCCCCCTGGGCCCGGTCGGCGGCGCCGGCCGCGCGGTGCGGACTCATGGGCCCGATTGTCTCCACTTCCCTGCTCAGGCGTCGGTCCGCTTCAGCCGGATGGCCGCCGCGGCGAGTGCGAGGGCCACCCAGCCGGCGAAGACCGTGAACCCGGCACCGGGCGAGAGGGAGTCGGCCGACCGGTGCAGGGAGAACATGGCCTCTCCGGCCGTGCTCGGGAAGTACGGGTGGAGCGTGTCGGCCAGCGACTTGGGCAGCAGCGAGGCCAGGTTGGGCAGGATCAGCAGGATGCCGAGCAGGGAGGCGATGCCCCCGGCAGCCGAGCGCAGCAGCGCGCCCAGCGCCACGCCGAACACTGCCACGAGAGCCATGTAGACCCCGACACCGAGCAGGCTGCGCAGCACACCGTCGTCCCCCAGCGACAGGGCGATCTTCTCGCCGTCCAGGCCGATCGCGCCCAGCTGGAACGCCACCAGCGCGCCGATCGTGGTGAGGACCAGCACCACCGGCGCCACCACGGCGCTCTTGGAGAACAGCACCGGCAGCCGCCTGGGGACCGCGGCGAGCGTGGAGCGGATCATGCCCGTGCTGTACTCGCCCGCGAACAGCAGCACTCCGAGCGACCCCACGATCAGCGACACGAACGGCGAGCCCGTCAAGGCCAGGCTGACCGCGTCGGTGGCGCCTTCGGACAGGGACGGACCGGAGTCCGCTCCCGCGGCGGGGCTGTACATGAAGGCAGCGATAGCCCCGAAGACGAACAGCACGACCACGGAGGCGGCCAGGATGATCCAACTGGAGCGCAACGACCAGAGCTTGGCCCATTCCGAGCGCAGTACCCCGCGGGTCGTCACCCTGCGCACCGACGTCGCGGAGGCAGGAGCCACGGAAAGCGAGGAGGTAGTCATCATGCCGCCTCTCGGTCGGTGTGAGCGTTGTCGGCGGGTGCGCTGTGGTACTCCACGGCGTCGCGGGTGAGGTCCATGAAGGCCGTCTCCAGGGAGGCGGACTGCGGAGTCAGCTCATACAGCGGCACCCCGTGCGAGAAGGCGATCATTCCGATCTCCCGAGCGGTGCGCCCGGAGACCACCAGTTCCACGGAGGAATCGGAGGTGATCACCACATCCGGGCCTGCGATGAGCGGGCGCAGCCGCTCCGCCTGGTCGGTGACGACCTTCACGCCACCCCCGTCGGCCGTCTGTGTGAAGTCGTCCAGCGTGGTGTCCGCGAGCAGTCGTCCGCGGCCGACGATGATCAGGTGGTCGGCGATCAGCGCCATCTCGCTCATCAGGTGCGAGGAGAGCATGACCGCCCGGCCCTCGTCGGCAAGTCCGCGAAGGAGGTTGCGCACCCACAGCACGCCCTCCGGATCCAGGCCGTTGACCGGCTCGTCCAACATGATGATCTCCGGATCGCCGAGGAGCGCAGCGGCGATACCGAGCCGCTGCCCCATGCCGAGCGAGAAGGCACCCACCCGCTTGCCGGCCACACTGGTCAGCCCGGCCAGCTCGATCACCTCGTCCACCCGGCGGCGCGCAATACCGTGCGTGTGCGCCAACGCCATCAGATGGCCACGCGCGCTGCGCCCGGGGTGGACGGACTTGGCGTCAAGCAGAGTTCCGATCTCGTGCAGCGGCGCCGGGTGCTCCGCGTAGGCGCGGCCATTGACGGTGACGGAGCCCGCGGTAGGGGCGTCCAGACCGACGATCATGCGCATGGTCGTCGACTTGCCCGCGCCGTTGGGGCCGAGGAACCCGGTCACCTCACCAGGCTTGACGGCGAAGCTCAGCCGGTCCACGACCCTCTTGTCGCCGTACCGCTTGGTCAGCTCTCGCGCTTCGATCACCGAGGTCACCCTTTCTCGCTTCGATACCGGCCACGGAAGGGTCGTGACCTCTGCTTTCGAAGCTATGGGCGGGAAAGACGGAATCGCTGGGACCGCGGGCGACTCTTCGAGGGGTGACTGGTACTGCGGTACCAGTGGACCTCCGCCGACAGGAGGACGACGTTCGTCATCAACGGTCAACGGTCAGAAGGCGCTTCGTATCCATGCGGGTCCGGGTGAGGCCAGTGCCGACCCTGACCTGCTACATCACCCAATGTGATCTGGTGCCCCAGGCAGGATTCGAACCTGCGACACCCGCTTTAGGAGAGCGGTGCTCTATCCCCTGAGCTACTGAGGCCTCGCGCACAGCATAGCGGTGTCCGGCGGTGCCCCACCGAGGCGTATCAGTCGCGGGGGGCCACCGGCGGCATGTTGTACGGGGTCACGATCTGGATCGGCGAGGGAAGGGCCGGGGCCGGGAGGGCGGGGAGGGCGTGGTGGGTGCGGAGGATGGTGTGGCAGGCGCGGCGCATGTCCTCGTGCAGGTCGTGGTGGAGGACGGCGGAGAGGCGGCGCTCGTGGAGGAGGCGGGTGTTGTCGTGGTCGAGGTCGTGGGCGATGAAGACGGCGCAGTCGCGGCCCAGCGTGGCGAAGGCGTCGAGGGTGGCGATGTTGCCGCCGCCGATGGAGTAGACGGCGCGGATGTCGGGGTGGCGGGTCAGGGCGTCGAGGACGAGGTCGCGTTGGGTGGCGTCGAGGCCGTCGCTCTCGGTGGTCTCGACGACGGGGCGGGGCGGGTGGGCGGCGCGCAGGGCGGCGCGGAAGCCCATCTCGCGCTCCTCCTCGTTGCGGAAGAAGCCGCGGCTGACGGTGGTGAGCACCCTGCCGGGGCGGTCGCCGAGCCACTGGGTGATCAGGTAGGCGGCGGTGGTGCCGGCGGCGCGGTTGTCGATGCCGACGTAGGCGAGGCGTCCGCTGGCGGGGAGGTCGGTCGCGAGGGTCACGACGGGGATGCCGGCGGCGGCCAGGCGGGCGACGGCGGCGGTGATCTCGGGGAGGTCGGGGGCCTTGAGGATGACGCCCTGGGAGCCGCCCCGGGCGATGCGGTCGAGGGTGGCGATCAGCTCGTCGACCGGGCCGGTCTCGCGCAGGTGGAAGCGGGCTCGGATGACGGCGGGCTGGAGGGAGGGCAGCTCGGCCTCCAGGGCGGTGCGGACGGCGGTGGTGAAGCGTTCGGGCGCCTGCATCACGAGGTCGATCATGAAGGTGCGGCCGTTCAGCCGGACCTGGTCGCGCTGGCGGTGCAGGTCGGTGATGGCCTGGTGCACCTCGCGGGTGGTGCTCTCGCGTACGCCGCCGCGGTTGTTGAGCACGCGGTCGACGGTGGCCTCGCTGAGCCCGGCCTGGCGGGCGATCTCCTTGATGGGGTAGGGGTGGGGCACGCCGCTTCCTGAGGGGTTTTTGATGGGTGGATGGTGGTTGATTGATGGTACGTGGCTGTCAAGAATCGAGGGGAGCACCCGTAGTGGCAAGTCCCGGGAGAAGCGAGAGCAGCGAGAGAAGCGAGAGCGCGACGATGTCCCCCACCCGGCTGTCCGAGGACGACTGCGTTCTCGACGACCTCCGTGCCCTGGTCGAGACGGCGACCGATCCCGGCGACTACCCGGGCGCCGCCGGCGTGGAGCGGAACGTCCTGGTCTACGACGGCGGCCGGCTGCCGGGGGCCGACGAGCTGGTGCGGGCGCTGGCCGAGGGGCCCGGCATCGTCGTCGTGCGGGGGGCGTTCCCGGACGAGTCGGTGGTGGACCGGGTCACCGCGGCGTTCGAGGCGCTGATCGCCGAGCAGCGGCGGGCGGGCGCGCGGGCCGGCGACCACTTCGGCGTGCCGGGCGCCAACGACCGGGTGTGGAACGCCCTGGAGAAGCTGGCGTCGCGCGATCCCGAGGCGTTCTCGGACTACTACGCCAACGAGACGCTCGCGCTCGTCTCGGCCGCCTGGCTCGGGCCGGGGTACCAGGTCACCTCGCAGGTGAACGTGGTCAATCCGGGCGGGGCGGCGCAGAGCGCGCACCGGGATTATCACCTGGGGTTTATGGCGAACGAGACCGCGGCCAAGTACCCCGCGCACGTGCATCGGCTGTCGCGGGTGCTGACGCTGCAGGGGGCGGTGGCGCACTGCGACATGCCCGTGGAGTCGGGCCCGACGATGTATCTGCCGCACTCGCAGAAGTACGAGCCGGGATATCTGGCGTGGCGGCTGCCGGCGTTCCGGGCGTACTTCGAGCGGAACCACGTGCAGCTGCCGTTGGGGAAGGGGGATGCGGTGTTCTTCAATCCGGCCGTTTTTCACGCCGCCGGGGCGAATCGGTCGGCGGGGATACGGCGCATGGCGAATCTGCTGCAGGTGTCGTCCGCCTTCGGGCGGGCGATGGAGACGGTGGACCGGGAGGCCGTGGTGAACGCCGTCTACCCGGTGCTCGCGCGGCGCAAGGCCGAGGGCGTGAGCAGGGAGTGGCTGGCGGCCGTGATCGCCGCGTCCGCCGAGGGGTACCCGTTTCCGACCAACCTCGACCGCGACCCGCCGGTCGATGGGCTGGCGCCGCCGTCGCAGGCCGAGTTGACCGGGCGGGCGCTGGAGGAGGGGTGGGCGGCGGGGGCGTTGCGGGAGGCGTTGAGGGACGCGGCCATCAGGAAGGAGACAGGTGATGGGGCGACAGCTGCTTGAGCGGAGGGTGGTGCTGGTCAACGGCGGGAGTCAGGGGCTGGGCGCGGCCATAGCGCGGGCCGCCGCCCGGGAGGGCGCGATCGTCGCCGTGACCGGGCGGCGGCCGGGGCCGGGCGAGGCGCTGGCGGCTGAGCTGGCCGAGGCGGGCTCAGACGCGTCGTTCCTCCGGGCCGATCTGGCCGACGCCGCGCAGGCGAAGGGCGCCGTGCGGCGCGTGGTGGCCGCGCACGGGCGGATCGACTGCCTGGTGAACTCCGCCGGGCTCACCGCGCGCGGCTCGCTGCTGGACACCACCCCGGAGCTGTTCGACGCGCACGTCGGGGTCAATCTGAAGGGGCCGTTCTTCGCGATGCAGGCGGCCGTCGAGGACATGACAGCGCGGAAGGCCCCGGGCGCGATCGTCAACATCATCTCCATCGCCGCCCACGGCGGGCAGCCCTTCCTGGCGCCCTACGTCGCCGCCAAGGCGGGCCTGATCGGGCTGACGCGCAACGCCGCCCACGCCCACCGCTTCGACCGGATCCGCGTCAACGGCCTGAACATCGGCTGGACCGACACCGAGGGCGAGGACGCCACCCAGCGCGCGTTCCACGGCGCGGGCGACGACTGGCGGGAGGCGGCGGGCCGCGGGCTGCCCATGGGCAGGCTGGGGCAGCCGGACGAGATCGCGGACTTCGTCGTCTTTCTGCTCTCGGACCGCTCGGGCGTCGTCACCGGCTCGGTCATCGACTGGGACCAGAACGTCATCGGCGGCATGGACTGAGCAGCAGGACTGAGCACCACAAGCAAGGAGCGACATCATCATGCGCATCGGGATCATGGGGCTGGGGCGGATCGGGGCGTTCCACGCCGAGACCCTGGCCGGGCTGGCGGGGGTCGAGTCCCTGGTCGTCACCGATCCGGTCGCGGACGCGGCGCGGGCCGTCGTCGGGCGGTCCGGCGGGAAGGCCGAGGCGGCGGACTCGCCGGAGGCGGTGCTGGCCGCCGGCGTGGACGGCGTCGTCATCGCCGCCGCCACCGACGCCCACCCGGGGCTGATCCTCGCGGCGGTCCGGGCGGGCGTTCCCGTCTTCTGCGAGAAGCCCGTCGCCGGCTCCATGAAGGAGGGCGTGGAGGTGCTGAACGCCGTGAGGGACGGCGGCGTGGAGATCCAGATCGGGTACAACCGCCGCTTCGACGCCGGGTTCGCCGCGGCCCGCGCGGCCGTGGCGGGCGGCGAGCTGGGGCCGCTGCACACCGTGCGGTCCACCACCCTGGACCCGGCCCCGCCGCCGCCCGCCTACGTCGCGGCCTCCGGCGGCATCTTCCGCGACTGCTCGGTCCACGACTTCGACATCATCCGCTGGGTCACCGGCCGCGAGGTCGCCGAGGTGTACGCCACGGGCGGCAACCGGGGGGCGGCGTATATCGCCGAGGCCGGGGACGCGGACACCACGGCCGCGGTCCTCACGCTCGACGACCAGACCCTGGCCGTCGTCTCCAACAGCCGCCACAACGCCCGCGGCTACGACGTGCGCATGGAGCTGCACGGCTTCGCCGACAGCATCGCCGTCGGACTGGAGGACCGGCTGCCGCTGCGCTCGGTCGAGCCCGGCGCCGCCTTCCCCGCGGGCACGCCGCACGACTTCTTCATGGACCGCTTCGCCGCCGCGTACCGGGCGGAGCTGGCGGCGTTCACGGAGGTCGTCGCGGGCGAACGCCCCTCCCCGTGCACCGTCGCGGACGCGCTGGAGGCGGGGTGGATCGCGGAGGCGTGCACGCTGTCGCTGCGCGAGCGGCGGCCGGTGCGGGTGGCGGAGGTGCGGACGGCGGCGTGAACGCGGCGTGAGCGAGGCGGACGCCGGCCCACACCACCCGGTGGGTGGGCCGGCGTCCGCGCGGCGTCAGCGTCAGCGCCCGGTGAAGTGGGGCGGGCGCTTCTCCAGGAAGGCGCTCATCCCCTCCTTCTGGTCCTCGGTGGCGAAGAGCGCGTGGAAGACGCGGCGTTCGTAGCGGGTGCCCTCGGCCAGGCCCACCTCCAGGGCGTGGTCGACGGTCTCGCGGGCCGCCATCGCGGCCTGCTTTCCGTAGCCGGCGATGGTCCGGGCGACGGCGGTGGCCTCCTCCATCAGCCGGCCGGCAGGGACGACGCGGGACACCAGGCCGGAGCGTTCGGCCTCCTCGGCGTCCATGGTGCGGCCGGTGAGGATGAGGTCCATGGCCTTGGCCTTGCCGACCAGGCGGGTCAGGCGCTGGGTGCCGCCGATGCCCGGGATCACCCCGAGCGTGATCTCCGGCTGCCCGAAGACGGCGGTGTCGGCGGCGATGACGAGGTCGCACATCATGGCGAGCTCGCAGCCACCGCCCAGGGCGTAGCCGGAGACGGCGGCGACCTTCGGGGTGCGCAGCGCGGTGAACGCCTCCCAGCCGGCGAAGTAGTCCTCGTCGAACATCTCGCCGGCCGTCTTGGCGGCCATCTCGCGGATGTCGGCGCCAGCGGCGAAGACGCGTTCGGAGCCGGTGAGGAGGAAGCAGCCCACGCCGGGGTCCCGGTCGAGGGGCTGGAGGGTGGTGACCAGTTCGGTCATCAGCTCGCTGCTGAGGGCGTTGAGCACCTCGGGGCGGTGGAGGCGGACGGTGACGACCCGTTCCTCGCGCTCCACCTTGATGTGGTTGAGCGTGTCGATCATGAAAGAGGCCCTTTCGAGTGGCGCGGCCGGCGGTTCAGGAGTCCCAGATGGCGCCGTAGGCGGGGATGCCCCGGCGTTCCAGGCCGTGGACGACGCGCCAGGTGGTCTTCTTGTTGGAGATGCAGATGACGGCCTCGGCCCCGAAGTCCCGGTAGGCGGCGTACGCCAGGGAGACGAGGTCGGGCTTGCCGTGCTCGGTGGTGTCCCAGATGAGCCCGTCGGGCTGGACGGCGCGGATCTCCTCGACCAGTGACTCGCCGTACGTGCGCCGCGGGTCGCGGGTGGCCCAGACGAGGCGGGAGGGCACCTGGCATGCGAGCAGGTGCGGCAGGCACGGTCCGATGCCGCTGCCGGTGGCGACGTAGATCACCTTGGTGAACAGCGTCTCGATGTTGGCGACGCCCGCGGTGGTGATGCCCTTCACCCACACCCGCGCGGGCTGGTCGTCGATGAACGAGGCGGTCCAGTCTCCGGCCCGGGAGATGGTCAGGCGGAAGCCGGACCGCCCGGGGCTGGGGACGTTGGCGAAGGAGTGCCACTCCTTCAGCGGGCTCCTGCTGATCGTGGTCGACGAGCCGGCGAAGGGCGTGACGCCGTGGTCGAAGCGGGCCAGCACCACGTGGGAGGAGGGGCGTTCGATCGCGACGTCCACCTTGCGCAGCCGCAGCCAGGGCAGCGCGACGCTGAACGTCACCACCGCGAGCACCCACGTCTCCGGGGCCGACCAGAGCCCTTCACCCCGGTCGCGGAGAACCAGCACGGTCTGCGCCCAGAACAGCAGCAGCACGCTCCAGCCGCCGAAGCGGTGGGCCCGCTCGAAGAAGTCGTGGTGGCGGGCGCGCAGCGGCGGCAGGGCGGTGACGATCATGGTGACGAGCAACGCCCCGAGGAGGCAGGAGACGGCGAGCACATCGCCCGGCGCGCCGCCGGTGGCCAGCACCGGGAGCAGGCCGAGGAACCACGCGGCGCCGGCGGTCGCGCCGCCGACGTGCAGGCCGCCGAAGTGATAGACCTTCGCCAGGGTCCAGCGCACGCGCAGCGGCCAGGTGGTGGGCGCTCGGGTGGCCAGCCAGAACAGCGCGTTGATGACGTACTGCTGGCGGACGACGACCGCGAGGGTGAGGTTGGCGAGCGCGGCGTAGGAGACGGATCGCGCCGCCATCCCGTCGCCGTCGGACAGGCCGTGCCAGAGGGCGGCGAGGTTGACCGCCCAGACCAGCGCGATGAGGCGGTTGTAGTGCATGAGGAGGGGGTGCTTGAACGCCCGGCGGAGCGGGCCGGTGGGGGGCGGCAGCTCCGGCAGCTCCGACGAAGCGGGCGGCGCGGGGGGCGCCGCCGAGGTGGCGGTCAGGGGCGCGGTCACGACGTGGCCTCCCCCACCAGCTCGGAGGCGCGCGGCGCGCGCTCGTTCAGCTCGGACGCCAGGTGGCGCAGGGCCGCCTTGTCGATCTTGCCCCGGCTGGTGAGGGGCAGGGCGTCGAGGGCGTGCACGGCGGCCGGGACACAGTAGTAGGGCAGGGCCGCGGCGACGGCGGCGCGCGCCGCCTCGCCGGCGAGGTAGCCGGGCGCGACGAAGGAGACGAGGGTCTGGTCGTCGAGCTTGACGGTGGCGGCGCGGGCGCAGCCGGGCAGGGAGGACTCCAGGACCGCGGAGACCGCGTCCAGCTCCACGCGGAAGCCGCGGATCTTGACCTGGTCGTCGGTCCTGCCCAGGTGCTCCAGTTCGCCGTCGGGCGTCCAGCGTCCGAGGTCCCGGGTGCGGAACATGACGTGTCCGGGGCCCAGGAACGGATCGGGGGCGTAGCGCTCGGCGTTGAGCTCCGGGTTGCCGAGGTAGCCGGCCGAGACGCCCGCGCCGCCGGCCCACATCTCGCCCGTCTCGCCGATGGGGCAGGGCCGCCCGCGCTCGTCGAGGACGTAGACGGTGTTGTTGGGCGTGGGCCGTCCGATGGTCAGGCGGGCGGCCGACGGGGTGTGGAGCTGCATGGTGTTGACGATGGTGGTCTCGGTCGGGCCGCAGCCGTTGTAGAACGCGCGGCCGTGGGCCCAGGCGTCGGCGAGCGGGCGGGGGCACGGCTCTCCGGCGACGGCCACCGTCCGCACGCCCGGGCAGGCCGCGGGATCGAGGGTGCTGAGGATCGTCGGCGTGGCGATGACGACGTGCGAGGCGCGCACCGCCTCGGCGATGTCGCGGCCCCGGATGACGAGGGCGGCGCCGTGGCTGAGCGCCCCCAGGATCTCCCAGGCGGCCATGTCGAAGGCGATGTTGAGAATCTGGGCGACGCGGTCGCCGGGGCGGATACCGAGGTCTCCCGGCTCGGTGAGGAGGAGGTTGCAGACGTTGGCGTGGGTGACGGCGACGCCGTTGGGTGTGCCGGTGGTGCCGGAGGTGAACAGCACGTAGCAGTCCTCGCCCGGCGGCACGGTGGCGAGGCGGCGCTCGCCCGCATCGCGGCCCTCGCGCGCGTCGCGGCCCTCGCCCGCGTCGCGTCCGTCCGTCGCGGTGTCGACGGACAGGACGGTGACCCCTTCGGCGCCCGGGACGCGGTCGGCGTGGGCAGACTCGGTGAGCACCACGCGCGCCCGCGAGGTGGCGAGGACGTGCCGCAGCTGCGCGGCGGGGGTGGTGCCCACGTCCTGCGGCACGTACGCCGCTCCCGCCTTGAGGGCGGCCAGCAGCCCGATCAGCATCGGGATCGAGCGGCGGGTGAACAGCGCGACCCGGTCGCCGGGACGCACGCCGAGCCGGGCGAGGCGGGCCGCCAGGCGTTCGGCCCGCCGGTCGAGCTCACCGTAGGTGATGGTCCGGCCGAGGTGTTCGGCGGCGAGGGCGGACGGCCGCGCGGCGGCGTGCCGTTCGAAGGCGTGGTGGATGTGCGTGTCGAGCACCGGCCGGACCGGGCCCGTTCCGAAGATCCGGAAGAGGCGGCGGTCGTGCCGGCTGAGATGGCGCAGGAGGGGATGCCCCTCGGCCACCCCGGGTGGAGTGATGTCACGTGTGACGTGCGGCATGGCAGTGAAGGCCCTTCTGGTGGTGCAACCCGATGGACCGGCGCGGACCCTTCCTCCGCGCCGTCGTTCACTTGGCTTTCTCCCAGCCCCATGCGGTGCCAGCAGGCACGGTCATGACCTTCTCAGACTTTGGTCCAAAATTAAACAAGGCCACCGAGGGTTCCCGGTGCCTTGCGCGGAGCGATGGTCGCAGCGACTCCTACCATGGAGGAGTGTGCACGTTTTGTGTGCCTTTATCCCATCACGGAGAGACAGGAAGGTGGGACGCGATGACACTCCCCACCCGACGGCATCGGCCGATGATGTCGCGGTACCCGTTCTATGAGTTCGACGATCTCTTCAACCGCATCGGGTCGCTGCTGGAGTCCACGGTCGCCCCCGGGTACGGGACGCCGGCGGAGCGCGTGAGCTGGGCGCCGCTCGCCGATCTGACGGAGACGGACGACGCCTACGTCGTGGAGGCGGAGCTCCCCGGCCTGAAGCACGAGGACGTCGACATCTCCGTCGGCGAGCGCGAGATCGCCATCACCGGCGAGCTGAAGGAGGCTGAGATCAAGGGGACCCTGCACAGCAGCACGCGCCGCACCGGGCACTTCGAGTACCGGGCGACGCTGCCTGGGCAGGTGAACGCCGACGCCGTGACCGCGACGCTGAAGGAGGGCGTGCTCACCGTCATCATTCCGAAGGCGGCGGAAACGGGCGTCCGGCACGTGGAGATCGAGCCCGGGGACTGACCCCCGGGCCCCGGGCTCCTACGCGGCGCGGGCGAGGCGGCGGGCGGCCAGCTCGGCGTACAGGGCCGTGCCGTCAGGCAGCACCGCCTCGTCGAACGCCGCGAGCGGCGAGTGGTTGCTGGGCGCGGTCTCGGGGTCCAGCCCCGGGAGGGTGGCCCCGAGGAAGATCATCGCGCCCGGCACCTCGTCGATGACGCGGGAGAAGTCCTCCGCGCCCAGGATGGGGTGGGGCATGGGGGTGAAGCGCTCCTCGCCCATGGTCTCGCGCACGGTGCCGGCGGCGAACTCCGCCTCGGCGTGGTCGTTGACGGTGACCGGGTACTGCTCGGCGAAGTCGGCCTCGACCTCCAGGCCGTGGGCGGCGGCGATGCCCTCGCAGACCCGTACCGTGCCCTCGGCGAGCCGCGCCTGGTGGGCGGCGGAGACGCTGCGGATGGTCGCGGCGAAGGTGGCGGTGTCGGGGATGATGTTGGTGGCGGTACCCGCGTGGAAGCTGCCGACGGTGAGGACGACCGGGTCGAAGACGTCGAAGCTGCGGGTGATCCAGGTCTGCAGCGCGGTCACCATCTCGCAGGCGGCCGGTATGGGGTCGAGCGAACGGTGGGGCTGCGAGCCGTGGCCGCCCGCGCCGCGCACCGTGACATTCAGGACGCTGGACGCCGCGAGCTGCGGGCCGCCGCGCGCCCCGAAGACCCCGCCGGGGAACAGGCCCGAGGACACGTGCAGGGCGTACGCCGCGACCGGGCGGCGGTCGGGCCCGGCGGCGTCGAGCACGCCCTCGGCGAGCATGTGCCCGGCGCCGTCGTAACCCTCCTCGCCCGGCTGGAACATGAAGAGCACGTCCCCGGCCAGCTCCTCGCGGTGCGCCGCCAGCAGCCGGGCGGCGCCGGCCAGCATGGTGGTGTGCAGGTCGTGGCCGCAGGCGTGCATACGCCCGGTGCCGGCGGGAGCGGCGAACGCCAGGCCGGTGCGTTCGGTCACGGGCAGCGCGTCCATGTCGCCGCGCAGCAGCACGGTGGGGCCGGGCCGGCCGCCGCGCAGCACGGCGGTGACGGAGCTCAGGGCGCGCCCGGTGGTGATCTCCAGCGGCAGGCCGTCGAGAGCCTTGAGGACCGTCTCCTGGGTGCGCGGCAGGTCGAGCCCGACCTCGGGGGCGGCGTGCAGCTCGCGGCGCAGGCGGGTCAGCTCGTCGGCCAGGGCGGCGGCGTCCTCGCGGAGGGTGGCAAGGCTCATGAGGGGTGGGCTCCTTCCGGGCGGTCCGGTTCGTCGTGGCGGTCGGAGCGCTGCGAGCGGCCGGGGCGGTCCGGGCGCTGGGGGCGCCCGGCGTCGTCGAGTCGGATGGCGGGGGTGAGGATCGTGGCGTTGCCCGCGGGCTCGGTGGCGGCCTTGCCCGCGCTGTCGCTGACCCTGATCAGCAGCGCGACGAGCAGGAAGTTCGCCACGGTCGAGGAGCCGCCCTGTGCGAGGAACGGCAGCGCCTTGCCGGTGAGCGGGATCAGGCCGGTCACGCCGCCGGCGACGACGAAGACCTGCAGCGCCATCACCACCGAGAGCCCGGCGGCCAGCAGCTTGCCGAAGGGGTCGGTGGCGTTCATGGCGGCGGCCAGGCCGCGCTGGATGAGCAGCACGTAGAGGAGGAGGACGAGCGTGACGCCGGTCAGGCCCAGCTCCTCGCCGACGGTGGCGAGGATGAAGTCGCTGCGGCCGGCGAAGCCGACCAGGTAGGAGTGGCCCTGGCCGAGGCCCGTGCCGGTCAGGTCGCCCGCGCCGAAGCTGAACAGGGCCTGGGCGGACTGGTCGGAGATCAGGCCCGGCGGGCGTTCCTCGGGGGGCAGGAAGATCGCCATCGGGTCGAGCCAGGCCTGGACGCGGCCCTTGACGTGGGGCTGGGTGGCGGCGACGGCGGCGGCGCCGAGCACGAACATCAGCACGCCGAGCAGGGCCCAGCTCGTGCGCTCGGTGGCGATGTAGAGCATGACGATGAAGACGCCGAAGAAGATGAGCGAGGTGCCGAGGTCGCGCTCGTAGAAGAGGACGATGAGGCTGACGGCCCAGATCAGCAGCACGGGCCCGGCGTTGCGGCCGCGCGGCAGGGCCAGGCCCAGGACGCGGCGGCCGACGAGGGCGAGGGCGTCGCGGTTGGCCATGAGGTAGCTGGCGAAGAACACCACGATCATGACCTTGACGAACTCGCCGGGCTGCACGGACATCGGGCCGAGGGTGATCCAGCGCTTGGCGCCGAACTGGTCGGCGCCGAAGAACGCCGGGGCCATGAGGAGGAGCATCGCCACGGCCATGCCGAGGTAGGTGTAGCGCTGGAGCACGCGGTGGTGGCGCAGCACGACGAGGGTGGCGACGAGGAGGACCACGCCGATGACGGTCCACATGACCTGGTCGGGGGCGACCGGGGCGGACTGGTAGTTGTCGGGCGGGTAGTGCTCGGCGTAGGCGTGGTCGAGGCGGTCCATCAGGACCAGGCCGAGCCCGGTGAGCAGCACGGTGACGGGCAGGATCAGCGGGTCGGCGTGGCGGGCGAAGCGGCGTACGGCGAGGTGGGCGAGGAGGGCGAGGGCCGACAGGCCGCCGGCGTAGACGGGCAGGCCGGTGGGCAGTTCGCCGTCGGACATGGCGAGGCCGGCGGCGGCGTGGCCGAAGGTGACGATGAGCAGGGCGAAGACGACGAGCGCGAGTTCGGTGTTGCGGCGGTGAGATATCCAACGCCGCACGTCGGTCGGCACCAGGCCGCCCGTGCCGCTGATCCTGCCCCTGGATCTCGCCATCTTCTTCTGACGCCCCCTGTCCCCGTCCTCCGGCGCCGCGGCGCCGGAGGAAACCTACCAAGAGGGAGGGGCAGCGCGGCAGGTCACCAGCGGGTGATGCGGACGCGGTGGCGGCCGGAGGGGTCGGCGTCGAGCACGGTGACGCTGACGCGGGCGCGTTCGTCGCGGAAGGTCTGGCCGGGGAGGTAGGGGGCGTCGGTCAGCGAGGCGGTGACCTGGGGGTGGGGGACCGGCTGGCAGCCGTCGCCGCGGGGGGTGGCGTCGGCGACGCGGACGGGGCCCGAGCCGCTGGGGACGGCGGCGTCGACGCGGGAGACGAGGACGCCGGGGCGGCAGACGACGCGGTCGAGGCCGCCGGGGGCGCGCACCTCCAGGGCGAGCGCGGTGTGGCGGCCGGTGCGGACGGCGATCAGCTTGGCGCCGGGGCCGGGGGTGCCGGCGGGGGTGAGCCAGTGCTCGGTGGTGCCGGGGGCGCGGGTGACGCAGCGGACCTGGTGGTCGGCGAGCCAGCGCAGCTTCCACTTGTGCCAGGCGAGCAGGTCGTTGCTGGGGCCCCAGTCCTCCTCCATCACGTCCCAGTGGCCGGTCAGCGGCTGCCGCTTCGCGCCGTGGGCGCCGTAGAGGTCGGGGAGGCCGAAGGAGTGGGCGTTCTCGTGGACCAGTACGCGGTGGGGGCTCTCGCCGGGCTGGCGGCTCCAGATGAAGCTGACGTTGCGCAGGGGGCCGGTGGGGGTGGTCAGGAGGGGGCGGCCCGGGAAGGTGACGGAGAGCACCTGCTCGGTGGCCGGGGGCCCTGCCTCGGGGACGGCGAGGACGTTGACCAGGTCGTGGGCGGCGGGGTCGGCGTCGTCGCCGAGGGCGGCGAGAACGTCGCGCATGAGGCGGTTGTAGCCCTGGGGGTCGTCCGGGTGCCAGCCGCTGCCGCGGTCGATGCCGTAGCGCTCGAAGGGCTGCGGCATGCGCAGCCAGCGGTGGACGGGGACGGGGCGGTAGGTCAGGCGGCCGTGGGAGGCGTCGGCGAAGTACGCGGTGGTGGCGGGGAAGAACTCGGCGAAGCGCTGGCGGGTGCTGAGGGTGGCGCGGGCGTCGGGGAAGTCGATGAAGAGGGTGAGGGCGGTGACGGTGCCGGTGGTGGGGGCGTAGTCGGTGCCGGGGGTGTCGGGAGGGATGGCTATGGCCTCGGTCAGGCCGCCGATGGCGGCCGGGGCGGCGGGGGCGCCCGCGGTCCTGGGGGCGGCGGGCGCGGGGAGGGCGCAGGCGGTGGCCGGGGCGGCGGCGGGGGAAGGGGCCGGAAGGCCGGGTGTGGTCGCCAGCAGCAGCGCGAGGGATCCGGTGGCGGCGAGCACGGCGCGGCGGCGCGGGGGTGTCCGACGCGCTGCGCGCGCTCGGCGTATTCGGGGTATTCGGTGGCCGCGTGGCTGGGGCATGGGCCTCCCGCTCCTTCCCCTGGGACCGGGGTGGGGTGTCCACGATGGGGCGGGGGGCGGGCATACGCGCGCCGGACGGCGCGTTCGGGTGGAGGGGCGGCGGGTACCCGACGGGGGCCGGAAGCCGGGCTCGATCGGCGCGGCTCGACGCAACTATCCGTGCGCGCCGTTCGTCTTCAGGGGTGTAGGGAGACGTGGGTTCGATGTGTGGGCGGGCAGGGTACCGCATCCCGGAAAAAAGTTGCGATGGTTGGGAATTCTGTCCGGATTCCCGTCGTTGATTCGTTACGGACGTGGGACGCAAGGGGGCATCCCCGTTCAGGTTCTTCTGTTCGATCACTCGCAAGGGAGCACGTATGGCAACCCGTGCCGTCGCCCGGCGTCAGGACACTGACGACAGTGTCGAAGCGACGGGCAGTGTTCGGTCCACCACTGGCAGCAACGCCGACCGCGACGCCACCGAGCGCGACCTCGTGGGGATGTATCTCGACGAGATAGCCCGCACGCCGCTGCTCGACGCTGCGCAGGAGGTGGAGCTGTCCCTCGCGATCGAAGCCGGGTTGTACGCGGAGCGCATTCTTCATGGCGAGGAGGAGCCCGCGCCCGGGGGCACCGCGGCGTCCGCGAGCCGTGAGGAGCTGGAGCGGCTCGTCGCGGCGGGCGAGCGGGCGAAGGACATCTTCATCCGTTCCAACCTGCGCCTGGTCGTCGCCGTCGCCCGGCGGTACCCGCGCAGCGGGCTGCCGCTGCTGGACCTGATCCAGGAGGGCAACGCCGGCCTGGTGCGCGCGGTGGAGAAGTTCGACTACACCAAGGGCTTCAAGTTCTCGACGTACGCCACCTGGTGGATCCGGCAGGCCATCACGCGGTCGATAGCCGACCAGTCGCGCACCATCCGGCTGCCGGTGCACCTGGTGGAGGAGCTGGGCCGCATCCGGCGCGTGCAGCGGGAGTTCAACCGCGAGCACGGCCGCGAGCCCGAGCCCTCGGAGATCGCCGCCGAGCTCGGCTCCTCGCCCGAGCGCATCCAGGACGTGCTGGACTGGGCGCGCGACCCCGTCAGCCTGAACATGTCGGTGGACGACGAGGGCGAGACGCAGTTCGGCGACCTGCTGGAGGACACCTCCGCCGCCTCGCCGGAGCAGTCCGTGCTGGTGATGATGCGGCGCGAGGGTCTTGAGGACCTGATCAGCCGCCTCGACCAGCGCACCGCCGCGATCATCCGCGCGCGGTACGGCATCGAGGACGGCCGGGAGCGCACGCTCACGGAGGTGGGCAAGCAGCACGGCCTGACGCGCGAGCGCATCCGGCAGATCGAGAAGCACGCCCTGCTGGAGCTCAAGCGCATGGCGAACGACTCCGGCTTCGACGCGGCGGCGTAACGCGAACGCGCGTAACAGCGCCAGCGCCATGAAGGCGGTGGGTGCCCGGGCACCCACCGCCCTCTCGCGTCTTCGGCGTCTCCGGCGGCTCCCGCGTGTCAGCCTCCGCCAACTGACAGGCTGTGACATACAACACATCCCTCTTCGAAATATCCGGGGAACACTTCTCCGTTTTGCTTGGTGTCTCACGCGAGTGAGATGTCAGTCAGACGCGAGGAGACCCGTGAGCGCCACAGCAACCGCAAGCCCCACCGCGACGCGGCCACGGCTGCGCGCCGACGCTGTCCGCAACCGGGAACGCATCCTCGCCGCCGCGCGCGAGGCGCTCGTCGCGGAGGGGCCGGAGGTGCCCCTCGATGAAATCGCTCGACGTGCGGGGGTCGGCAATGCCACGCTGTACCGGCACTTCCCCGACCGGAAGTCTCTGCTCTACCACGTGCTGCTCTTCGTGACCGAACGGTTCACCGAGCGCGCCGAATCACTGCTGGAGGGGGATCTTGATCCTTTTGAGGCGCTCAGCGCGGCCCTGCTAGGGACCTCGGAGGAGCGGATCGGCGCGCTCTGCACCCTGATGCTGGACTCCGGCATCGATCCCGAGGATCCCGAACTCGTCGCCAGCCGGGAGCGGATGAGCGAGACAGCGGAGCGGTTGATCGAACGTGCCCGTGAGTCGGGCCAGTTGCGGAACGACATCGGCTCCGGCGATGTCCTGCTCGCGATCGCCCGGCTGACCCGGCCCATGCCCGGCGGAGAGTGCCCCGGCGGCGAGATCGCGGCGCGGCGGCACCTGCAGATCTTCATCGACGGCCTGCGGGCCCCGGCGTCCTCCCGGCTGCCCGGCACCCCGCTGGACGTCGATGACCTCAAAGACCTCAAGGGCGAGGTCCATGGAGGGGTCCGGGTGCGCTGACCTCACCGCCGCGCCACCGCCGGCCCCGCCAAGCGGCCCCGATCCCAAGCCACCCGACCCTCTCCGTTCCGTTCCATCCGTTCCATCCCGCCCGCGCTATCCCGTCCTGACCACCTGTCCACGTCCACCTGGACCTTCATCGAGCCATGAAACGGCGCCTGGCGCTCAGTTTTCGGTCTCTCCCAAGTCTCTGTATCGACAGCTCGCCACCAGAGACTCCGATACGCACATCGCAACCGTGAGGTAGCCAACTCCATGCCACAAAAATCCGCACCGAGCCAGGCTCCAGCCGGGCTTGACCCGAGGCGCTGGAAAGCGCTGATCTTCATCTCCCTGGCGCAGCTGATGGTCGTCGTCGACGCCACCATCGTGAACATCGCGCTGCCCTCGGCCCAGGTCGACCTGGACATATCCGACGGCAACCGGCAGTGGGTCATCACCGCCTACGCCCTGGCGTTCGGTGGCCTGCTGCTCTTCGGCGGCCGGGTGGCCGACCTGTGGGGCCGCAGGCGCGCCTTCATCATCGGCCTGATCGGCTTCGCCCTCGCCTCCGCGCTCGGCGGTGCCGCGCAGAACGAGGCCATGCTCTTCGCCGCCCGCGCCCTGCAGGGCGTCTTCGGAGCGGTGTCCGCCCCCGCCGCGCTCTCCCTCCTGACGGTGCTGTTCACCGACCCCAAGGAGCGGGCGAAGGCGTTCGGCATCTTCGGCGCCATCGCCGGCGCCGGCGCCGCCGTCGGCCTGCTGCTCGGTGGCTTCCTCACCGACTACCTGGACTGGCGCTGGACCTTCTTCGTCAACATCCCGTTCGCGGCCGTCGCCGCGGCCGGCGCCCTGGCCGTGATCCGGGAGCCCGAGGAGGCCCGCAACCGTTCGACGCTCGACGTCCCGGGCGTGATCCTCGGCACCCTCGGCCTGGTCGCCCTGGTCTACGGCTTCAGCCGCGCCGAGCAGAAGGACTGGACCGAGTCCGTCACGGTCTCGATGTTCGTGGCCTCGGCCGTGCTCCTGGTGCTCTTCGTCATCGTGGAGTCCAGGGTGCAGTCGCCGCTGCTGCCGCTGCGGGTGGTCACCGACCGCAACCGCGGCGGGGCGTACCTCTCGCTGGGCCTCGCGATGATCGCGATGTTCGGGCTCTTCCTCTTCCTGACCTACTACCTCCAGATCGTGCGCGGATACTCGCCGATCAAGACCGGCGTGGCGTTCATGCCGATGGTGGTGGGCATGATGGTCGGCTCGACGCAGATCGGGACCCGGCTGGTGACGCGGGTTCCCCCGCGCGTGCTGATGGTGCCCGGCTACCTCGTCGCCGCGGTCGGGATGCTGCTGCTGACCCAGCTCGACCTCAACACCTCCTACTGGGGCGTGGTGGTGCCCGCGCAGCTGCTGCTCGGCCTCGGCCTCGGCACCGCGTTCATGCCCGGCATGAGCCTGGCCACCGAGCGGGTCAAGCCCACGGACGCGGGCGTCGCCTCGGCGATGGTCAACGTCTCGCAGCAGGTCGGCGGCGCGATCGGCACGGCGCTGCTGAACACCATCGCGGCCAGCGCCACCACCTCGTACTTCACCTCGCACGCGGCGGGCGCCACCAGCCAGGGTGAGCAGGCGCTGCTCCAGCTGGATTCGATGGTGCACGGCTACACCGAGGCCACCTGGTGGGCGTTCGGCATCCTGCTGGTCTCGGCGGTGGCGGCCTTCGTGCTGATCGACAGCCGCGGCCACCAGGGCCCGGCCGTGGACGCGGACGGCAAGCCCGTCACCGACGAGCCGGTCCCCGTCATGGCGCACTGACGCGCGCTGACGCGCGCTACACGCGCTGACACACGGCGGCACCCCCGCCATTGCCTCACGCGAAAGGCCCCCGCGGCGACCCGCCGCGGGGGCCTTTCGCGCACCGGGTGAGTCCGGATGTGCCCGGTTCGCATCTGACTGCCTCTGATTCGCTCCGCACGTGTTTACTTTCCCGGCAGCCGGGCGTAATCTCCGATCGATCCACAGAATCGGGCAGGAAAACAGGCACGAACGGACAGGACGGCGGGGACGGTCAGGATGTACGCACCGGAGCGGCAGCAGGCGATCCTCAGGCTCGCGCGCGAGCGGGGCCGGGTGGACGTGCCCGGGCTCGCCGAGGAGTTCCGGGTCACCGCCGAGACAGTACGCCGCGACCTGAACGCCCTCGCCCGCGCCGGGATGGTGCGCCGGGTGCACGGCGGCGCCATCCCCGCCGGGCGCCTGGACTTCGAGCCCGACCTCAGCGAACGCGAGGCCACCGCCGTCGCGCAGAAAGAACGCATCGCCCGCGCCGCGCTCGCCGAGCTCCCCGACGAGGGCAGCGTCATCCTCGACGCGGGCACCACCACGGCCGCGCTCGCCGCCGCCCTTCCCCTCGACACCTCCCTGACCGTCGTCACGCACGCGCTGCCGCTGGCCGCGCGGCTGGCCGACCACCCCGGCATCGAACTGCACGTGGTCGGCGGCCGGGTCCGCCACCGCACCCGCGCGGCGGTCGACGCGTGGGCGTTGCGCACCTACGGCGAGATCACCGCCGACGTCCTCTTCCTCGCCACCAACGGCTTCTCCCCCGACTCCGGCCTCACCACCCCCGACCTCGCCGAGGCCGCCGTGAAGCGGGCGCTGATCGCCGCCGCGCGCCGGGTGGTGCTGCTGGCGGACTCCGGGAAGTTCGGCCGGCAGCACTTCGCCCGCTTCGGCGCACTCGGCCAGGCCCAGCTCCTCATCACCGACGACGGCCTGAGCGCCGCCGACGCGCGCGCCATCGAGGCGGCGGGCACGGAGGTGAGGCGCGTATGAACGCCGGGAACGCGGTGAGCACCGTGAGCGCCGTGAGCGCCATCGGCGGCCCCCTGGGCGGCGGCTCGCGGAGCATGATCCTCACCGTCACCCCCAACCCCAGCCTCGACCGCACCTACGAGATCCCCGCGCTGGAGCGCGGCGCGGTGCTGCGGGCCGGGGCCGACCGGGTCGACCCCGGCGGCAAGGGCGTCAACGTCTCGCGGGCCGTGGCCGCCGCCGGCCACCGGACCGCCGCCGTGCTGCCGCTCGGCGGACCCGAGGGCGCGCTGCTGTCCGAGCTGCTGCTCGCGCTCGGCGTCACCGTGGCCCGGGTGCCGGTCTCCGGCTCGACACGGGTGAACGTCTCGGTCGTCGAGCCCGACGGCACCCTCACCAAGGTCAACGCCGCCGGGCCCGAGCTGAGCGCGCGCGAGGCGCGGGAGCTGCTGCGCACCGCCGGACGCTGCGCCGCACGCGCCGCCTGGACCGTCTGCTGCGGCAGCCTGCCGCGCGGCACGGAGCCGGAGTGGTACGCCGAGCTGGTCGAGCGCGCCCACCACGCCGGGTCGCGGGTCGCGCTGGACACCTCGGGCCCGGCGCTGACCGGCGCCCTGGCCGCCCGACCCGACATCGTCAAGCCGAACGCCGAGGAGCTGGCCGAGGCGGTGGGCCGCGAACTCGCCTGCCTCGGCGACGCCGTGAAGGCCGCCGAGGAGCTGCGCGCGGCCGGGGCGGGGGCGGTGCTCGCCAGCCTCGGCGCGGCGGGGCAGCTGCTGGTGGACGGCTCGGGGGCGTACTTCGGCAGCGCGCCGGTCGCGGCGGGCGAGGTCCGCAGCGATGTCGGCGCGGGCGACGCCTCGCTGGCCGGCTTCCTCACCTCGCTCGCCGCCGGCCGGAGCGGCCCCGAGGCGCTGGCCTCGGCCGTGGCGCACGGCGCGGCCGCGGTGCGGCTGCCGGGCAGCTCCATGCCGACGCCCGACGGGCTGCGGCCGGCCGACGTCACCGTCACCGCCGACCTCCCCCTCGACCGTCCCCCGTCCCCCACCCCCCCGCCCCCCCCACCCCCAAATCCCTCCCCCCCCTCCGGGAG
>NZ_JBQQCA010000040.1:0-63771 GCF_052246635.1 Streptomyces sp. 6N223
TTTGAGGGGGTAAGGCCCCCGGGAGACGACCGGGTTGATAGGCCTGAGGTGGAAGCCCAGTGATGGGTGGAGCTGACGGGTACTAATAGGCCGAGGGCTTGTCCGCAGATGCTCGCGTCCACTATGAACTTTCTGACCGATGACATGGCACGAGATTTGTGCCGGTGGTCATGGCGGGAGGGAAACGCCCGGTTACTTTCCGAACCCGGAAGCTAAGCCTCCCAGCGCCGATGGTACTGCATGGGGGACCGTGTGGGAGAGTAGGACACCGCCGGACAAAACGTAGAGGGGCAGGGCTCGTTGGGATTACCCAACGGGCCCTGCCTGTTTTGTGCGGGCGCTCCGCTACCGTGGCCGTTATGAGTGTGAGTGACGGCGCACGCCTGATGTGGGACGGCGGGGTTACCGGGTACGACTTCGGGCCGGGGCATCCCATGGACCCCGTGCGGCTCAGACTCACGATGCGGCTGGTGGAGGCGTTCGGCCTCGACAAGCGGATCGAGGTTGCCGCCGCGAAGCCCGCCGACGAGTCGGTGCTCGGGCTCGTTCACGAGCCCGACTACGTCCAGGCCGTGCGGCGGGCCTCGCAGGATCCCGGCGGGGCCGACGTGCTGCGCGGCCTCGGCACCCCGGACACGCCGGTGTTCGAGGGGATGCACGAGGTGTCCGCGCTCATCGCCGGACAGTCGGTCGGGGGCGCCGAGTTCATCTGGAGCGGCACGAGCGGCGAGGGAGGGGCGCACGCCGTCAACTTCTCCGGAGGGCTGCACCACGCCATGCCCGGCGCCGCCTCCGGCTTCTGCGTCTACAACGACGCGGCTCTCGCCATCGCCCGCCTGCTGGAGCTGGGCGCGCGGCGCGTGGCGTACCTGGATCTCGACGTGCACCACGGCGACGGCGTGCAGGCGGCGTTCTGGAACGATCCCCGGGTGCTCACGATCTCCCTGCACGAGGATCCGCGCACGCTCTTCCCCGGCACGGGCCGGCCCGTCGAGAGCGGCGGGGCCGAGGCGCCCGGCAGCGCGGTGAACCTCGCGCTGCCGCCGGGGACGGCGGACGCCGCGTGGCTGCGGGCGCTGCACGCCGTCGTGCCGGAGCTCCTGGCGGACTTCGCGCCCGAGGCGCTGGTGACCCAGCACGGGGCCGACACGCACGTGGACGATCCGCTGGCGCACCTGGCGTTGAGCGTGGACGCGCAGCGGGCGGCGGCCGAGGCGGCTCACGGCTGGGCGCACGAGTACGCCCGGGGCCGCTGGCTTGCGTTGGGGGGCGGCGGCTACGCGGTGGTCGATGTCGTCCCGCGCACGTGGACGCACGTGGTGGCGATCGCGGCCCACGCGCCGATCGCGCCCGAGACGCCCGTCCCCGAGGAGTTTTCGCGCAGCGTCTACGCCCTGACGCGGCAGGCCGGGCCGCAGCGGATGACGGACGGAGTGGAGCCGAGCTGGCGGCACTGGGAGGAGGGCTACGATCCGGGTGACGCCGTCGATCAGGCGGTCCTCGCCACGCGCCGCGCGGTCTACCCCACGCACGGCCTGCTGCCCTGAGCTGTGAGCTTCCGGACCCGCTACGCCACCTTGCCCACGCCCGTCTCCGGCCCGCTCGTCCTTCCCTGGTCCAAGCAGGGTGCTGGCGTATCGACATAACGACCCGATTCTGTCTACGACGCCGGACAGACGGGCGCCGAAGAGGCACGGGATCCGGACAGGTTTTTCCTGGGCTTTGCACCCTGTGCTCACGGGCATTCACCACACCTGTTGGCGCCCGGCACTTGACGAGAGGGCAGGTGACGGGGCGTCTCCTCGCCGATCGCGTCGTCTGCTTTGCGGCGCAGGTCAACTGGGTATGTAGATCTGAGGCATACCGATACCTGTGATCCTGCGGTGTTCGCCGGGCCGGCGGAGGGCAGGGTCATGCAGGGGTGCCCGTGGCCGACGCAGAGCGAGGCGACCGTCACCGAGCGCGTACGTCCCGCGCGTGTGCTATGTGCTCAAAGGGGCTCGTCTGTCACGGTAAATGGCTGGTTGTAGTAAAAGACCGGTTGGAGCACCTCTTCCCCACTCGCATCACCCGCCCCTAATCTGGGGAGGAGCGCACATGCGAGAGGGAGTCACCGGAGGGGAAGCCGGTGTCCGACATGTGCGGAAGGTCAGGTGTGTGACATGGCTGCTGGTGAAAGGCTTCTGAGCGAGGCGAAGTTCCTGACCGTGGCGGAGGTCGCCGCGGTGATGCGAGTGTCCAAGATGACCGTGTACCGGCTGGTGCACGCCGGTCATCTGCCCGCGATCCGGGTGGGCCGGTCGTTCCGAGTGCCGGAGCAGGCCGTCCACGAGTACCTCCGGGAATCGTTCGTGGGTGCGGAGAGCGCGTGACCCAGCAGAACAGGGCGAAGTAAGCGAGCGACGAGCGCGGTCGCATGAGCGTCGTATGAGCAGAGCCCCTGGCGCCCCTCGATTAACCGGTACCACTCGGTGACCGGTAGGCTGACCCGCATGTAGGTCGTGTGGGCTCGGACGCCCCGCACCGAGTGATCGAAGTGAGCGAGGGTAGTCGTGGGCTCTGTCATCAAGAAGCGGCGCAAGCGGATGGCGAAGAAGAAGCACCGCAAGCTGCTGAAGCGCACGCGCGTGCAGCGTCGCAACAAGAAGTGATCGAGCGGCGTTGAGGCCCTCCCGCCCCGCATGGCGGGAGGGCCGACGCTCTCCCGGGCCCTGAGGGCCTGGGAGGTATCCCCACGCGGCGCAGTGCGCAGCACAGTGGGCAGTGGAGACTCGTGGGCAAGACCGTCCTCGTCACCGGTGCCGCCCGGCAGCTAGGCGGGCGGTTCGTCCGGCACATCCAGCGGGAACCGGAGGTGGGCCGGGTCGTCGCCGTGGACGCGAGGCCGCCCGTACGCTCGCTGGGCGAGGCGGAGTTCGTTCGCGCCGACATCCGCAAGCCCGCCATCGCCGCGGTGCTCGCGGAGCACTCCGTCGACACGGTGGTGCACCTCGACGTCCACGACACCCCCGCGACCCCGGGCGGCGGCGGGCGGTACGGCGTGAAGGAAGTCAACGTGCTGGGCACGCTGCAGCTGCTCGGCGCCTGCCAGCGGATACCCGGGCTGAGCCGCGTGATCGTCCGGTCGAGCACCGCGATCTACGGCGGGGGCCCCCGTGACCCGGCGGTCTTCGGAGAGGGTACGCCGCCGACGCCGTCGGTGGTCGCCACCGGGTTCGCCCGGGACGTCGCCGAGATCGAGGAGTACGTGCGCGGCTTCGCGCGGCGGCGCCCGGACGTGGCGGTGACCGTGCTGCGCTTCGCGCACATCCTC
The DNA here is from genome assembly GCF_052246635.1 of Streptomyces sp. 6N223. Classification (NCBI taxonomy): domain Bacteria; kingdom Bacillati; phylum Actinomycetota; class Actinomycetes; order Kitasatosporales; family Streptomycetaceae; genus Streptomyces; species Streptomyces sp. 6N223. The sequence goes on from NZ_JBQQCA010000040.1 coordinate 3,314, forward strand.
GGGCCGCTCGCCGAGTCGCAGATGGCCGCGTACTTGCGGCTGCCGGTGCTGCCGACGCTGGTGGGCTACGACCCGCGGCTGCAGTTCATTCACGAGGACGACGTGCTGGAGGTGCTGGGGCGGGCGGTGTCCGCGCCCGACCGGGCCGGAGGGCTGACGGCGGGCACCTTCAACGTGGCGGGGGACGGCGTACTGGCGCTGTCGCAGGCGGCGCGGCGGCTGGGGCGGCCGATGGTTCCCGTGCTGCCGCCGCTGGCGGCCTGGCTCGGCTCGGGGCTGCGGGCGCTCGGAGTGAACGGGATCTCCGCCGAGCAGCTGCGCTCGCTGGTCCACGGGCGGGTGGTGCGGACCGGCCGGCTGCGGGAGGCGTTGGGGCGGCCGCTGGAGTACTCGACGGCCGAGGCGTTCGCGGACTTCGCCGCCGCTCACGGCCCCGGGCTGCTGCCGCCCACGGCGCTGGCCCGGGGCGTTGACCGGATCGAGGAGGCGTTGCGCCGTGGCTGACGCGAAGGTCATACCGTTCGGCGATCCCCGGGGAGAGAAGGCGGGGAAGGCCGGGAAGGGCATTCCGGGGCCGCGGGACGGGCGGGGTGAGGAGCCTCCTCGCGAAAAGGAGGCTGAGGAGGAGGCGCCGGCGGCGGGGGGCGGCGGCGTGGACCAGGCGGTGGCGCGCGGGCTGGCGTTCCTGCGGCGGCGCCTGACCGGCGACTACGAGGTGGACGACTTCGGCTTCGACCGTGACCTGACCGACGAGGTGCTGCTGACGCTGCTGCGGCCGCTCTTCGAGCGGTACTTCCGCGTCGAGGTGCGGGGCGTGGAGCACGTCCCGGCGGAGGGCGGCGCGCTCATCGTCGCCAACCACTCCGGGACGCTGCCCTGGGACGGGCTGATGCTGCAGCTCGCGATCCGCGACCGGCACCCGGCCGACCGGCATCTGCGGCTGCTCGCCGCCGACCTGGTGTTCCGGATGCCGGTGATCAACGAGCTGGCGCGCAAGGCCGGGCACACGCTGGCGTGTGCGGAGGACGCCCTGGAGCTGCTGGAGCGCGGCGAGCTGGTGGGCGTGATGCCGGAGGGCTTCAAGGGGATCGGGAAGCCGTTCGCGGAGCGGTACAAGCTTCAGCGGTTCGGGCGCGGCGGCTTCGTGGCGACGGCGCTGCGGGCGCGGGTGCCGATCGTGCCGTGCTCGATCGTGGGCGCCGAGGAGATCTATCCGATGCTCGGCAACTCGCGGATGCTGGCGCGGATGCTGGGCCTGCCGTACTTTCCGCTGACGCCGACGTTCCCGTGGCTGGGGCCGCTGGGGGCGGTGCCGCTGCCGACGAAGTGGACGATCCAGTTCGGCGAGCCGATCGGGACGGGGGACCTGGCGCCGGAGGCGGCGGAGGATCCGATGCTGATGTTCCAGCTCACCGACCAGGTGCGGGAGACGATCCAGCACACGCTGTACGAGCTGCTGGTGGCGCGGCGTTCGGTGTTCTTCTGAGCTCCCGCCTCTCCCGCCTCTGTTGCTCCTCCGTTGCCTCAGTCGCCCTCGGGGACGTCCAGGCCCAGCTTGGGGAGGAGATCGTCGACCAGGGGCGGGATGGTGACGTCGGGCGCGGGGAGGGCGCCGCCCTGCTGGGAGGAGGACGGGGCGATGGTGCCGGTGTCGGGTGCGGTCTCGCCGATGGGGGAGGTGGGGAGGAGGCCGGTGCCCTCGAGCAGGCCGCCGTCGTCGTGCTGGCGGGTGGGGTGCGGGCTCGCCGAGCCGGTGCCGCGGCCCGCGCCCTCGGGGGTGCCGGTCGGGTCGGCGGCGGGCGTGCTGGCGGGGGCGGTGGCCGGGCTGCGGGTCGGCGAGGCGGAGGGGTCGGTGGTCGGGGCGGTGCCGGCGATGCCGGGCCCGGCGGGGGCGTCGGGCGTGGCGGTGGCCTCCGGCTCCTGCGACGGCAGCGGCTGGAGCGGGAGGATGTCGCGCTGTATGGCGTCGAAGATGCCGCTGATCTCCGCGCTGATCTCGTGCAGCTCGGCGGGGAGCTGCGGGCGCAGCTGCCCCCAGGTGTCGGCGTGGTTCTCGGTGAAGGCGGAAAGTGCGCGCAGGGCGGCGAGTGAGCCGTCCGACTCGTACGCCCCGCTGAGCAGGCGGTGCCCCTCGGCGGCGTCGTCGCGCATGCTCGACAGGGCGCGGTGTACCTCGTCGATGTCGTCGGCGTCGAGCCCTCCGGCGCGGGCGCGCTCCATGAGGCGGCGGGCCTCGTTCAGCCGGGTGGCGGCGCGGTCGAGATAGACCCCGCCGCGGTCGACGTCGTTGCCTGCGAAGTCGAGGCGCAGGTCCTCCATCCCGCGCTTGAGGCCGTAGAGCGTGTCGCCGGGCAGGGCGTCGGTGCTGGCGGCGGCGACGCCGCCGAGGGCGCCGGCGGCCACGCCCATGGTCAGGCCGCTGGCGGCGAGCCCCTTCGACAGGCGCGTCCTGGGGCGGAGGCGGCCGAAGGCGGCGACGGGGACGGCCCGGTGCAGGCCGCGGGCGGGCCTGCGGCGGCGTTGGCGCTGCTCGGGCAGGGGCGGCGGTGCCTCGAGGGCTGCGGTGGGGGTGGAGGCGGACGAGGAGGCGGGCGAGGAGGGGGCGTGGACGGCCTCGGCGGCGGCCGTGAGCCGGGCACGCTGGGCCGAGCGCGTCTCGGCGCTCAACGCCGGCCGAGGCAGGGCGGCCAGCTGGCGCGCCACCGACAGCGCGGCGGCGGTTGGCGCGTCAACCAACCCGGCCACCGGACCCTCCGCCGCCTCCTCGTCGTCGAGGAGCTGGGCGAAGGCGTGTGCCCGGCGGCTGGTCGATGCGGATCCGATCACGGGCGGCACCTCCTCTCGTCAGCACGGTCGACGGCCTGTCACGGCGTCGTCCCGCGAGGGGTGCTGCGGAGGGCGGGACACGGCCGTGAAGAGCCTGCGAACCCGACAACGAGTGGACGGGCACTCGGGTTACGGCTGGCTGATAATGTGACTGATTGGCGTCGGTCCTTCACCAAGCGTTCTCAGGCAGCGGTGTTCGGACGCGTATCGGCTCGCTCATCGGGCGTCGTCGGGGAGCAGGCGGGCCAGGGTGCGGACCGCGCGGTACTGGAGGGTCTTGATGGCGCCCTCGTTCTTTCCCATGACGCGGGCGGTCTCGGCGACCGACAGGCCCTGGAGGAAGCGTAGCGTCACGCACTCCTGCTGCTGGGGGTTGAGCTTGCGGACGGCCTCCAGGAGGGCGGAGTTGGCCAGGGACTCCAGCACGGAGTCCTCGGGGCTGCGTTCCACCTCGTTGGCGTCGAGCATCTCGCCGGTGGTGACCTCCAGCCGGAAGCGGCTGGACTTGAAGTGGTCGGCCACCAGGTTCCGGGCGATGGTGACGAGCCAGGCGCCGAAGTCGCGGCCCTGCCAGGTGAAGGTGCCGATGCGGCGCAGCGCGCGCAGGAACGTCTCGCTGGTGAGGTCTTCGGCCGTGGCCCGGCCGCCGACGCGGTAGTAGATGTAGCGGTAGACGGTGTCGGAGTAGTGGTCGTAGAGGCAGCCGAACGCCTCGGCCTCGCCGTTCTGGGCCCGCTCGACGAGGTCCATCATCCGGCGGCTGTCGGTGGCCGTCGCGGAACCGGAGCGGGTGGCGGGGGTGGTGCGGGTGGTGGCCGCGGTGGTGGCGGTGGACGTGCCGGCGGCGGACCGCGTGGCCGCGGCCGGGGAACCAACCCGGTCGGTGGCGGCGTCTGCGGTGGTGGTGCCGTCGGCCAGGGCGTAGGCGGGACCCGTGGCGACAGGTGGAACGGGCGGAACGGGTGGGACAGGTGTGGCGAGGGTGGGGGTGGCGTACGCGGTGGGGACGAGGGTGCGCAGCCGGTCGATGACCGTGGTGCGCAGCGTAGCCAGGCCCGAGGCGTCAACCCCGACGTGTGGGTACACGGGACTCCCAGAGGCAGAGCTTCCAACACGTGCAGTGGCGGGCCCGTCACCCGTCACCTGGGTGGCGACGCGTGGGGACCGGGAACGCGTCTGTTGGCGCGTCTGAGGAGAATAACGCTTCGTACTGACGGTGCTACGCCTAGTTGCGAAAATCGCCGAATAGGTTTGATCTGTTACCCGTTGTGGTCGGCGCGCCAGGCTTACGCCACGGTCAAAGTGATCGCAAAATGATCAGATTTGCTCATCAGGAGACAGAGTTTGATCGCTGCGTCGATCGATGGTGGGAGACCCGCCGATGGCAGGTCTGGGCACCCGACGGACGGGGTAAAGGAGTTGGATGGCCGGTGGCTCAGCGGCGCCGGCGTTGCAGCGCGAACGCGGCCGCCGCGCCGCCGACCACGGCGCCCGCGCCCGCCGCCGCCGGCACGCCGACCCGGACCGCCTTGCGGCCGGTGCGGTAGTCGCGCAGCCGCCAGCCCATCTCCCGGGCGTGGGCGCGCAGCTTGCTGTCCGGGTTGATCGCGTAGGGAAAGCCCACGAGCGAGAGCATCGGGATGTCGTTGGAGGAGTCGCTGTACGCCGCGCAGCGCGCCAGGTCCAGGCCCTCGGACTCCGCGAGCGCCCGCACGGCCACCGCCTTCGCCGGGCCGTGCAGGATCTCTCCGACCAGCCGCCCCGTGTATACGCCGCCCACCGACTCGGCGACCGTGCCGAGCGCGCCCGTCAGCCCCAGCCGCCGGGCGATGATCGTGGCGGTCTCCACCGGCGCGGCCGTCACCAGCCACACCCGCTGGCCCGCGTCCAGGTGCGCCTGGGCCAACGCCCGTGTGCCGGACCAGATGCGGGCCGCCAGGTACTCGTCGTAGATCTCCTCGCCGATCGCCATCAGCTCGGCGACCCGGTGGCCGCGCACGATGGACAGGGCGCTGTCCTGGGCGTCCTGCATGTGCCCGGCGTGCTCGTCGCCCATCAGCCGGAAGTACGCCTGCTGCCAGGCGAAGCGCAGCAGGTCGCGCTTGCGGAAGAACTTCCGCTTGTACAGGCCCCGGCTGAAGTGGAAGACGGTCGCGCCCCGCATCACGGTGTTGTCGAGGTCGAAGAAGGCCGCGGCCCTGGTGTCGCCGGGGACGGGAAACTCCGGCTCCTCCCCGGGGCCCTGCCCGGCCCGGGTCCCGGCCTCCGCCTCTGCCTCGGCCGCCTCTGCCTCCGCGGCTTCCGCCGCCGCCCGCAGCGCCGCCTCGGCCGAGGCCTGGCCCGCGAGAAGGTGCCGGGACCGCTCCTCGCTCCGCTCGCTCCGCTCGGTGCCGGAGCGCCTGCGCGGGGTGAGCCAGCGCAGGCGGGAGGGCGTACCGGTCGGATCGCCGGAGGTGTTCCGCGCTGGAGCGCCGGCTCGAGGCATGACTTGAGGATAACCAGGCCGGTCCCAAGCCCCGGTTGCGCGGGAATGTCGCGCGGGTAGCCATGCGCGGCACAATGGGCGCTATGACGCCGCCGCTGCGCGCCTCACGTCGCGCCACCCCACGCAGCCGTAGTAGGACGACGAACGCCGCGCCCAGCGCCCCTGCCCAGCCCGGCGCCGGGCGGCAAGTGACGCTCATCGGCAAGCCCGGCTGCCACCTGTGCGACGACGCGCGGGCCGTGGTCGCCGAGGTGTGTGCCGAGCTCGGGGCGGCCTGGGAGGAGAGGGACATCACCACCGACCCCGAGCTGCACCGGCGCTACTGGGAGCAGATTCCGGTGGTCCTCGTCGATGGCGCGCAGCACGACTTCTGGCGCGTGGATCCCGGGCGGCTGCGCCGAGCGCTGGGAGCTTGACCCGATTTGGATTAGCATTCGAGGTCGTTTTTTCCGTGGTTTTCCGCGCGGGTGTATATACGTGAGGAGTGTGACCGGGTGTCCTCGTTGACGTTTGTGGCACCGGTCACTTTGGCCGGACAAAGCGGACAGCATCTTTGTGCACGCGTTCACAAAGACATAGCCTGGGCGCGACGGAGCGGTCCCGGCGCATGCGGGGCGTCGGGCGTGGCGCGTGACCGCTCTCCGCATGGCCCGACCGGCAGGAGCACTGTGGCAACTGGCCGAAACCACCGACCGGCGACCCGGAGCCGAGGGATTCCCGAGGCGACCGTCGCCCGGCTTCCCCTGTATCTGCGGGCGCTCACCGCGCTCTCCGAGCGCTCGGTGCCCACGGTCTCCTCCGAAGAGCTCGCCGCCGCCGCCGGAGTCAACTCCGCGAAGCTCCGCAAGGACTTCTCCTACCTCGGCAGCTACGGCACGCGCGGCGTCGGCTACGACGTGGAGTACCTCGTCTACCAGATCTCCCGCGAGCTGGGTCTCACCCAGGACTGGCCCGTCGTGATCGTCGGTATCGGTAACCTCGGCGCCGCCCTGGCCAACTACGGCGGCTTCGCCTCCCGCGGCTTCCGCGTGGCGGCGTTGATCGACGCGGACCCGACCATGACCGGCAAGCAGGTCGCGGGCATCCCCGTCCAGCACGTGGACGACCTGGAGGCCATCATCGAGTCGAGCGGCGTCTCCATCGGCGTCATCACCACGCCCGGCGGCGCGGCCCAGCAGGTCTGCGACCGGCTGGTGGCGGCCGGGGTCACCTCCATCCTGAACTTCGCGCCGACCGTGCTGTCGGTGCCGGAGGGCGTCGACGTGCGCAAGGTCGACCTCTCCATCGAACTGCAGATCCTCGCCTTCCACGAGCAGCGCAAGGCCGCGGAGGCCCTGTCGCAGGAGGCGGCGCACGACCCCGCCGGGGACTCGCGCCGCGCGCCGCGCGGCGGACGGGTGCCGGCGTCCGCGCCCGCCGGGCCGCCGGGCGCGGCGGAGACCGGCGCCGGGCCGGCGCCGTCCGCCGAGCCCTCGACCGCGGCGATCACCGAGCACGGCCCGGGCGCGGGCGCGGCGCGCGGGCGCGTACAGGGGCGCCGCGACGACGGCTCGGAGGGCGACATCCCGGCGGTGATGCCGGCATGACCCTGCTGGTAGTCGGCATCAGCCACCGCAATGCCCCCGTCAGCCTGCTGGAGCGCGCCTCCCTCACCCCCGCCGCCCGCGTGGCGCTGCTGCGGGACATGGTCGGCCGGGAGCCGGTGCAGTCGGCGGCGGTGCTGGCCACCTGCAACCGCATCGAGCTCTACGCCGACGTGGACGGCTTCCACGCCGGGCTCGCCGAGCTGTCCGCGCTGCTGCCGCGCCACGGCTCGGTGCGGCGCGAGGAGCTGGCCCCCTACCTCTACGTGCACTACGAGGACCGCGCCGTCCAGCACCTGTTCTCGGTGGCGTGCGGCCTGGACTCGATGGTCGTCGGCGAGGGCCAGATCCTCGGGCAGATCAAGGAGGCGCTGGCGCTCGCCCAGGACGAGCAGACCGCCGGGCGCCTGCTGAACGAGCTGTTCCAGCACGCGCTGCGGGTCGGCAAGCGCGCCCACAGCGAGACCGGCATCGACCGGGCGGGCCGGTCGCTGGTCACCTTCGGCCTCGAACAGCTCGCCGCGCAGGTGGGCCAGCCGGAGGTCGGGCCGTGGCTGGCGGGCAAGCGGGCCCTGGTGATCGGCGCGGGCTCGATGTCCTCGCTGGCCGCCACGGTCCTCGCCCGGGCCGGCGTCGCCGAACTGGTGATCGCCAACCGGACGCTGGAGCGCGCCGAACGCCTCGCCGCCTCCCTCGACGGCGGCAACCCCGCGCCCGCGCGCCCGCGCGCCCGCGCCGTGCCGATCAACGCCATCTCCATCGCCGCCGAACTCGCCCTCGCCGACCTCGTCATCTCCTGCACGGGCTCGGCGGGCACCGTGCTGACGGCGGAGGCGGTGGCCAGTGCCCTGACGGAGCGTGCCGCGCTCACCCGCACGAGCCCTGGCCGGGCGGGCCGCGCGGCGTTCGCCGCCGGCGCCGGCGCCGAACGCGCTACGCGCGAAGTGGGCGCCGGGGTGTGGGACGGTGACGGCGTCGGCGGCGTCGGCGGCGTCGGCCGTGCGGCCCGCGGCGGCGGTGCGCCCGCGGGTGCGCCGCAGCATCGCCCCGGCCCGGCAGGGGCCGGGCTCGGCGCTACGCGCGAGGCCCCTGCCGGGGCGACGGATCCTCGGGCACGCGCGGACGCGGCGGCACCGGAGGAAGCCTTCGGCGGTGTGGGCAGGACGACAGCGGAGCCGGGTATGGAGGCGTCGGACAGCGCCTCTGGCGGTTCGGGCTCGGGTGCCTTGGCGCCGGGCGTGGACGCGGCTGTGGCGGACGCCGGCTCCGGCGGTTCCGGTCGGGCCGTGGCCGGCGCTGGTGCCTCGGCGCCGGGCGTGGACGTGGCCGTGGCGGACGCCGGCTCCGGCCGTCTCCGTGCCGGCGGGGAAGCGGCGCGTTCGCCGGTTGGCGGCACCGCCGATGAGGCGAAGGCGGGCGCCCGCGTCACGCCCCTGCCGCAGGACGGCGCCGGGCCGTGGGCCGGCGCAGCCGCCACCCCCACCGCGCGGGCGGGGCGGACGCTGGCCGTGCTGGACCTGGCGATGCCGCGCGACGTGGACGCTGCCGTGCGCCGGCTCGACGGCGTACGGCTGGCCGACATCGAGTCGCTGGCCGGGGCGGCGGCCGACGCGCCCATGGCCGCCGACGTCGAGGCCGTCGAGCAGATCGTCGCCGACGAGGTGGCGGCGTTCGAGGCGGCGCAGCAGGCCGCGCAGATCGCGCCGACCGTGGTGGCGCTGCGCTCCATGGCCGCCGACGTCGTGGCCAGCGAGCTGGCCCGGCTGCACGGGCGGCTGCCCGGGCTCGACGAGAAGCAGCGAGCCGAGATCACCCGTACCGTGCGGCGTGTGGTGGACAAGCTGCTGCACGCGCCGACCGTCCGCGTCAAGGAGCTGGCGGGCGAGCCCGGCGGCGCCGACTACGCGGCGGCGCTGCGCGAGCTGTTCGCCCTCGACGCCCAGCACGGCGCGCAGGAGCTGCGGCAGCAGACCGCCGCGCAGACCGCCGCCCTCAGCACACCGAGTACACCAAGTTCACCGAGTACACCGGAACAGGAGCGATGATGAACGGCCCGAAGCCCCTGCGGCTTGGCACCCGGCGCAGCCAGCTCGCCCTGGCGCAGTCCGCCGGCGTCGCCGAACAGCTCAGGCGGCTGACCGGGCGGCCCGTCGAGCTGGTCGAGATCACCACCTACGGCGACGTCTCCCGCGAGGCACTGGCCCGCATCGGCGGCACCGGGGTGTTCGTCTCCGCGCTGCGTGACGCCCTGCTGCGCGACGAGATCGACCTCGCCGTGCACTCCCTGAAGGACCTGCCCACCGCGCAGCCGACCGAGCTGGCCCTGGCCGCCGTGCCGACCCGCGCCGACCCCCGGGACGCGCTCGTCGCCCGCGACGGGCTGACGTTCGAACGCCTGGTGGTGACCGGCCGCGCCCGCGTCGGCACCGGCTCGCCGCGCCGCATGGCGCAGCTCAGCGCCTGGGCCCGCGCCCTCGGCTGCGAGATCGAGGCCGTCCCGGTCCGGGGCAACGTCGACACCAGACTCGGATACGTGCGCTCCGGCGAGCTCGACGCCGTCGTGCTCGCCGTCGCCGGCCTGCACCGCATCGGCAGGGAGGCGGAGATCACCGAACGCCTCTCGCCCGACCTGGTCCTGCCCGCCCCCGGCCAGGGGGCGCTGGCGGTCGAGTGCGCCGCGACACACGCGGACCTCGCCGCCCAGCTCGCCGCGCTCGACGACCCGCGCACCCGGGCCGCCGTGACCGCCGAGCGATCCCTGCTCGCCGCCCTGGAGGCCGGGTGCAGCGCCCCCGTCGGGGCACTCGCCGACCACCTGGACGACGGGCAGGATGTCACCGAAATGCGCCTGCGGGGCGTCGTCGGCACCACCGACGGCTCGACGCAGGTGCAGCTGTCCACCACCGGTCGCGTACCGGCGTCCGCCGGGGAGGCAGTGGCCCAGGCCGAACGGCTGGGCCGCGAGCTCGCCGACGCGATGCTCGCCAAGGGCGCGGCCGGTCTGATGGGGGAGCGAGCACAGTGAGCCCCACCACCGCACGTAGCGTACCCAGTACGCGCGCCACGCCCTCCACCCAGCCGCCGCAGCCGGAGCCGTCCGTTGGCGAGCTGGGTCATGTCACCTTCCTCGGGGCCGGTCCGGGAGATCCCGGACTGCTGACGCTGCGGGCCGTCGAGGCGCTGCGCCGCGCCGACGTGCTGGTCGCCGACCCCGAGGCGTACGAGGTGGTACGCACCCACCTCAGGCCCGGGACGGACACGCCGCTGCAGCGGGCCGCCGCTGCCGCCGAGGCCACGGACGCCGAAGCGGCGGCCGGCGAGGCCGGTGAGGACGGCGAGGCAGAGGCCGCCGATGCGGCGGACGCCGAGGCAGAGGCCGCCGCCGACGAGGCGAACGCCGTACCGCAGCTCGTCGGCGACGCCGTCGCCGACGCGGCCGATCTTGTCATGCGGGCCGCGCTGCGCGGCAAGCGGGTCGTGCGTGCCGTCGCCGGCGACCCCGGCATGGACACCGACACCACCGCCGACATGCTGGCCCTCGCCGCCGAGGGCATCACCTTCGACGTCGTGCCCGGCATCGCCAACGCCCTGGGCGTGGCCGCCTACGCCGGCGTGCCGCTGCGCGACGCCGAGGGCGGCGACGTCCGGTTCGTGGAGGCCGGGGCCGCCGACGACCGCTGCTGGACCGAGGTCGGCGCATCCGACGCCACCGTCGTCGTCTCCGCCACCCTGGAGACCGTCACCCTCACCGCCGCCCGCCTCATCGCCGCCGGGCGCAAGCCCGACACCCCCCTGTCGGTCACCGTCGCCGGCACCACCACCCGGCAGCGCACCTGGTCCGCGACGCTCGGCACCATGGAGCGGACGCTGAAGTCGGCCAAGGTGCTGCCGTCCCCGGAGGGCGGCAGGCAGGTGATAGCCGTCGTCGGCGAGCGCAGCGCGCCCGCTCTGCGGGACCGCCTGGCGTGGTTCGAGTCCAAGCCGCTCTTCGGCTGGCGCGTGCTGGTGCCGCGCACCAAGGAGCAGGCCGCCTCCCTCTCCGAGCAGCTCCGCTCCTACGGCGCCGTGCCCAGCGAGGTGCCCACCATCGCCGTCGAGCCGCCGCGCACCCCGCAGCAGATGGACCGCGCCGTCAAGGGGCTGGTCACCGGCCGGTACGAGTGGATCGCGTTCACCTCGGTCAACGCCGTCAAGGCCATCCGGGAGAAGTTCGAGGAGTACGGCCTGGACGCCCGGGCCTTCGCCGGGATCAAGGTGGCGGCGGTCGGCGAGCAGACCGCCCGCGCGCTGCGGGAGTTCGGCGTACGCCCCGACCTGGTGCCCAGCGGCGAGCAGTCGGCCGCCGGGCTGCTGGAGGACTGGCCGCCCTACGACCCGGTCTTCGACCCGATCGACCGCGTCTTCCTGCCGCGCGCCGACATCGCCACCGAGACGCTGGTGGCGGGCCTGGTCGAGCTGGGCTGGGAGGTGGACGATGTCACCGCCTACCGCACGGTGCGCGCCGCGCCGCCGCCGGCAGCGACGCGCGAGGCGATCAAGGGCGGCGGCTTCGACGCGGTGCTGTTCACGTCGTCCTCGACGGTGAAGAACCTCGTCGGGATCGCCGGCAAGCCGCACCCGGTGACCGTGGTGGCGTGCATCGGCCCGGCGACGGCCAGGATGGCCGAGGAGCACGGCCTGCGGGTGGACGTCGTGGCGCCCGAGCCGTCGGTGCGGAAGCTGGCCGAGGCGCTGGCGCAGTTCGGCGCCCAGCGGCGGGCGGCGGCGCTGGAGGCGGGCGAGGCGATCAAGCGACCCAGCGAGAAGCGCTCCCAGCGCAGGAGGGCACGAACCCAGTGAGCGAGCTGACGGAGCGGCCGAGGCGGCTGCGCACCACCGCGGCGATGCGCCGCATGGTGGCCGAGACGCGGCTGCACCCCGCCGACCTGATCCTGCCGGCGTTCGTCCGCGAGGGCATCGCCGAGCCGGCGCCGATCGGGACGATGCCGGGCGTCGTCCAGCACACCCGCGACTCGCTGCGCAAGGCGGCGGCCACGGCGGCCGAGGCCGGGATCGCCGGGATCATGCTCTTCGGCGTGCCGGAGGAGGCGAAGAAGGACGCCATCGGCTCGCCCGGCACCGACCCCGACGGCATCCTGCAGCGCGCGCTGCGGGACGTGCGCGCCGAGGTCGGCGAGGAGCTGGTCATCATGTCGGACCTGTGCCTGGACGAGGTCACCGACCACGGGCACTGCGGCGTGCTCGACGAGCGCGGGCGGGTGGACAACGATGCCACGCTGGAGCGCTACGCCGAGATGGCGGTCGTCCAGGCCGAGGCGGGCGCCCAGGTGCTGGGCCCCAGCGGCATGATGGACGGCCAGGTCGGGCACGTGCGGCGGGCGCTGGATGCGGCCGGGCACCAGGACGTGGCGCTGCTGGCGTACACCGCGAAGTACGCCTCGGCGTTCTACGGGCCCTTCCGCGAGGCGGTCAACTCCTCCCTGAAGGGCGACCGCAAGACCTACCAGCAGGACCCGGCCAACGGGCGCGAGGCGCTGCGGGAGCTGGAGCTGGACCTCGCCGAGGGCGCCGACATGGTGATGGTCAAGCCCGGCCTGCCGTACCTGGACGTGCTGCGGCGCGTCGCCGACGTCGTGACGGTGCCGGTGGCGGCGTACCAGATCTCCGGCGAGTACGCGATGGTGGAGGCGGCCGCGGAGAAGGGCTGGATCGACCGGGACCGGGCCATCGAGGAGACGCTCACGGCGTTCAAGCGGGCGGGAGCCGACATGATCCTCACCTACTGGGCCACGGAGTTCGCGGGGCGGCTGGGGAGGCGTGCGTGAGCGCGGGCGTCGCGCCTGACGCACCCGTCGCGCCCGTCGCCGTCGTGACCGGCGCGAGTAGCGGCATCGGGGCGGCCACGGCCCGGCGGCTGGCCGCCGAGGGCTACCGCGTCGTCCTCACCGCGCGGCGCGCCGAGCGGATAGCCGCGGTCGCGGACGAGCTGAAGCGGGCCGGGCACGAGGCCGAGCCGCGCACGCTGGATGTCACCGACCGGGACGCGGTGAACGCCTTCGCCGCCGGTCTCGACCGCTGCGACGTGCTGATCAACAACGCCGGCGGCGCCTTCGGCCTGGACAGCGTCGCCGCGGGCGACCCGGAGGACTGGCGCGCCATGTACGACGTGAACGTGCTGGGCGTGCTGCACATGACGCAGGCGCTGCTCCCGGCGCTGGTCGCCTCCGGCGCCGGGACGGTGGTCGTGGTCTCCTCGACCGCCGCGCTCGCGACGTACGAGGGCGGCGGCGGGTACGTGGCCGCCAAGCACGGGGCGCACGTGCTCGCCGAGACGCTGCGGCTGGAGATCGTCGGCCGGCCCGTGCGGGTCATCGAGATCGCGCCGGGCATGGTGCGGACGGAGGAGTTCTCGCTAACGCGCTTCGGCGGGGACGCGGAGCGGGCGGCGAAGGTGTACGAGGGGGTCGCGCAGCCGCTGACGGCGGAGGACGTGGCCGACACGATCGGGTGGGCGGTGAGCCGGCCGCCCCACGTGAACGTCGATCTGCTGGTGCTGCGGCCGCGCGCGCAGGCGTCCAACACGAAGGTGCACCGGGAGTAGGGGGTTTCCCCCCACCCGCCCCCCTTTCGGCGGCTCCGCCCCCGGGCCCCCGTTTGCCGCCCACACCCCGGCACCCCACCCGGGGGCGTGCCACCGTCGAAAGCCGCCAGCCCTCCCGGGTGGGGGCGTGCCCCCTCAGAGCCGGTCCGGGGTGTGGATGCCCAGCAGCGACATGCCCAGCCGCAGCGTGCGGGCCGTCAGCTCGCACAGGAACAGGCGATTGGCGACCACGGCCGGGTCCCCTGCCTGCAGCACCGGGCAGTTCTCGTAGAACGCCGAGTAGTGCGTCGCCAGCGCGTACAGGTACGCCGCCAGCTTGTGCGGCTCGTACGTCTCGGCGACGGCGTCCAGCGTCGCCGCGAAGCCGTCCAGGTGCAGTCCGAGCGCCCGCTCCGCCGGGGCGAGGGCCAGGCCGGGCCGGGCCTCGGCCCGCGCGCCCTCGGGGGCGCGGCGCAGGATCGACTGGATGCGGGCGTAGGCGTACTGCAGATACACCGACGTGTCGCCGCTGAGCGAGACCATGCGGTCGAGGTCGAAGACGTAGTCCCGGCTGCGGGAGGTGGACAGGTCGGCGTACTTCACCGCGCCGATGCCGACCTGCTCGGCCCGCTCGGCGATCTCCTCCTCCGTCAGCCGCCCGGCCGCGTCCTTCTCCCGCACGACCTCGGCCGCGCGCTCCACCGCCGCGTCCAGCAGGTCCATCAGCCGCACCACGTCCCCGGCCCGCGTCTTGAACGGCTTGCCGTCCTTGCCCAGGACCGTGCCGAACGGCAGGTGGTGCGCGACGCCGTCCGGCAGCCAGCCGGCGCGCCGGGCCGTGTCGAAGACCATCTTGAAGTGCAGCGCCTGGCGGGCGTCGACCACATACAGCATCTCGTCGGCGTGGAGCGTGCCGATGCGGTTGCGCACGGCGGCCAGGTCGGTCGCGGCGTACCCGAAGCCGCCGTCCGCCTTGCGGACGATCAGCGGCACCCGCTCGCCGTCCACGCCCCGCACGTCGTCGAAGAACACGCACAGCGCGCCCTCCGAGCGCACGGCGACGCCCGACTCCTCCAACTCCCGTGCCAGCGGGGCGAGGTCGTCGTTGTACGCGCTCTCGCCGACCAGGTCGTCGTCCGTGAGCAGCACGTCGAGGCGGCGGTACACGGCGTTGAAGTAGATCTTCGACTCGTCGACGATCTTCTGCCACATGGCCACGGTCTCCGGGTCGCCGCCCTGGAGCTCCACGACCCTGCCCCGCGCCCGCTCCTTGAACTTCTCGTCGGCGTCGAAGACCTGGCGGGCGGCCCGGTAGAGCCGGTTGAGCCGCGACATGGCGGCCTCGCCGCCTTCCTCCCCGGCGTCGTGGTCCAGCTCGTGCGGGTGCTCGATCAGGTACTGGATCAGCATGCCGAACTGGGTGCCCCAGTCGCCCACGTGGTTGCGCCGGATGACCTTCTCGCCGCGGAACTCCATGATGCGGACGAGGGCGTCGCCGATGACCGTGGAACGCAGGTGGCCGACGTGCATCTCCTTCGCGACGTTCGGCTGCGAGTACTCGATGATCATGGTGCCGGGGTGCTCGGCGTACGGCACGCCGAGCCGCTCGTCGGCGGCGCGGGCGGCGAGGGTGCGCACGATCGCCTCGTCGGCGAGCGTGATGTTGAGGAAGCCCGGTCCTGAGACCTCGATGTCCCGGATGACGTCCCCCGTGTCCACGCCGGCCACGACCTGGGCGGCGAGCTCTCGCGGGTTCCCCTTCAGGCGCTTGGCCAGGGCCAGCATGCCGTTCGCCTGGAGGTCGGCGCGGTCGCTGGGCCGCAGCAGCGGATCGGCGTCGGCGGCCTCGGGCCGGGCGACGGCCAGGGCCTCGGCGAGGCGCTGGTGAACGGCGGTGGTGAGGGAGGGGACCGGGCTCATGGGGGCATTCTCCCACGGGGGGCTGACGGTCCTCGCCCCACTGCGCGGGTGCCAGAATGGGCTTGTAGCTACAAGCCCTACAAGCCCTGCAAGCCCTGCAAGCCCTGCAAGCCCCACAAGTCAGCAAGCGCCCACAGGAAGTGCCGAGAACCGTGGCTGAGACCACCCCGGAGACCGCCGACTGGGTCTCCCGACTCGCGGATGACGTGATTGCCGAGGCCGAACGCCGCGCGCCCGGCAAACCGGTCCTCTGCGCCTCGGGGATCAGCCCGTCCGGGCCGATCCACCTCGGCAACATGCGGGAGATCATGGTCCCGCACTTCGTCGCCGACGAGATCCGGCGGCGCGGCATCGACTGTGTGCATCTGCTGTCCTGGGACGACTACGACCGGTTCCGGCGGGTCCCGGCGGGCATCGACCCGGCCTGGGGCGAGCACATCGGCAAGCCGCTGACCGCCGTGCCCGCGCCGCCCGGCAGCCCGTACGCGAGCTGGGCCGAGCACTTCAAGGCGCCGCTGATGGCGGCCATGGAGGAGATGGGCATCGAGGTCCACGCGATCAGCCAGACCGCGCAGTACACCTCCGGGGTGTACCGGGACCGGATCCTCTTCGCCATGCGCGAGCGGCGGCGTATCGACGCGGTGCTGGGGCGCTACCGCACGAAGAAGCAGGACGGCGAGGCGCCCGAGGACGAGACCGAGCGGGCGGAGCTGGAGGGCTCCGGCGCGGCCGGGGAGGACGACGGCAGCTCGGGCAGCGCCGGGTACTACCCGTACAAGCCCTACTGCACGGCATGCGGCCGGGACTTCACGACGATCACGGCGTACGACGACGAGACGACCGAGATGGCGTACGTGTGCGAGTGCGGCCACGCCGAGACGGTGAAGCTGTCGGAGTTCAACAGCGGCAAGCTGGTGTGGAAGGTCGACTGGCCCATGCGCTGGGCGTACGAGGGCGTCGTCTTCGAGCCGTCCGGCGTCGACCACCACTCGCCCGGGTCGTCGTGGGTCGTCGGCGGGCAGCTGGTGAGCGAGATCTTCGGCGGCAAGCAGCCCATCGGCCCGATGTACGCCTTCGTCGGCATCAGCGGCATGGCGAAGATGTCCAGCTCCCGGGGCGGGGTGCCGGTCGCGGCCGACGCGCTTCAGATCATGGAGGCGCCGCTGCTGCGCTGGCTGTACGCCCGGCGGCGGCCGAACCAGTCGTTCAAGATCGCCTTCGACGTGGAGATCCAGCGGACCTACGACGAGTGGGACGCCCTGGCGCGGAAGGTCGCGGCGGGGCAGGCGCAGCCGACCGACGCGGCGGCGTACGGGCGGGCCGTGAGCACCGCCGCCGGGCCGCTGCCGGCGACGCCCCGGCCGCTGCCGTTCCGGATGCTGGCCTCGGTGGTGGACGTCACGACCGGGGACGAGGCGCAGACGCTGCGGATCCTGTCGGAGGTTGACCCGGACCGTCCGGTGCGCTCGCTGGACGAGACCCGGCCGCGCCTGGACAAGGCGACGCGGTGGGTCGAGACGCAGGTCCCGGCGGAGCAGCGCACGCGGGTGCGGACGGAGCCGGACGCGGAGCTGCTGGCGTCGCTGGGCGAGGAGGAGCGGGCCGGCTTGCGGCTGCTGGTGGAGGGGCTGGGCGAGCACTGGTCGCTGGATGGGCTGACGGCGCTGGTGTACGGGGTGCCGAAGATGCGGGCGGGGCTTGCGATGGACGCGAAGCCGACGCCGGAGCTGAAGGCGGCTCAGCGCGCTTTCTTCGCCCTGCTGTACCGGCTGCTGGTGGGCGGCGACACGGGGCCGCGCCTGCCGACCCTGCTCCTGGCCGTCGGCGAGGAGCGCGTGCGGCGCCTGCTCACGCCGTGAGCTTCCCCGGGTCCCCGGTCCGTCCGCTGGCGGATCAGTTCCCTGATGCGTCAGCTGTTGGCGTGCGGGGCTGTCGCGGGTAGTTCCACAGTGATGCGGAGCCCGCCGGCGGAGCGCGGGGTGAGGGTGAGTGTTCCGTCGTGTGCCTGGGTGATGGTTTTGACGATTGCCAGGCCGAGGCCGACGCCTGCGTGGTCGGTGTGTATGCGCTCGGTGCCGCGCTGGAATGGTTCGGTGAGTGTCGAGACCAGCTGCCGGGAGAGCTTTTCACCGGTATTTTCGACGGTGAGCACCACGGTCTTGGGGCGGACGCTGGTATTGACCCACACGGTGCCCTGTTCGGGCAGGTTGTGGACGATCGCGTTGTGCACGAGGTTCATGGTCAGCTGGAGCAGGAGCGCTTGCGATCCGATCGTGGGGGCGATGTCGCCGCGGGTCTCGATGGTGATGCCATGCTTTTCCGCGAGGGGGAGGAGCGTTTCGGTGGCTTCTTCCGCCACGAGGGACAGGTCGACGCGCTCTCGGCTGAAGGACCGCCGCTCGGCGCGGCTGACCAGGAGCAACGCCTCGGTGAGGTGGATCGCTCGGGTGTTGACGGCGTGGAGGCGTTCGATGAGTGCGCCCTGGTCCCGCGTGGGGTCGTTGCGGGCGACGTCGAGGAGCGTCTGCGAGATTGCCAGCGGGGTGCGCAGTTCGTGGGAGGCGTTGGCTGCGAATCTCTGCTGTTCGGTGACGTGGGATTCGAGTTGTTCGAGCATGGTGTCGAAGACGTCGGCGAATTCGCGGAATTCGTCTTTGGGGCCTTCCATGCGGATCCGGTGGGACAGCGACCCGTCCGCGGCCATCCGTGCCGCGTCTGCGATCCGTGTGAGTGGTGCGAGCATCCGGCCGGCGAGGATCCATCCTCCCAGGAGGCCGAACGCGAGGAGGAAGGCCAGTGCTGTGGCCGCGGCGGCGGGGAGGGAGTCCATGAGGTTGGAGCTGCTGGGGATGTAACCGCTGGGGCCGTACAGCATGCCGTCGGGGAGATACCGCAGCACGAACACCCATACCACGGCCAGCATGAGAGCGCTGGCCAGGAGGAGGAATCCGGCGTAGCTGAGCGTGAGTTTCTGTCGGACGCTGAGCCCTGGGCGTCTAAGCATGCGTACCGCCAGGACGGGTGGTGGTGTCCCTGCCGGTGTCCCTGCCGGTGTCGATTCGGTAGCCGACGCCGGGCACCGTGGCGATGAGCCATGGTTCGCCGAGTCGTTTGCGCAGTGCGGAGACGGTGATGCGGACGGCGTTGGTGAAGGGGTCGGCGTTCGCGTCCCAGGCCCGCTCCAGTAGCTCTTCGGCGCTGACGACACCGCCTTCGGCGGCGACGAGGACTTCGAGCACGGCGAACTGCTTCCGGGTGAGCGCGACGTAGCGTCCGTCGCGGAAGACCTCCCGGCGGAACGGGTCCAGCCGGAGGCCCGCGATCTCGCTCACCGGGGGTCGGGCGTACGCGCGTCTGCGGTCGAGCGCCCTCAGCCGCAAGACGAGCTCTCGAAGCTCGAACGGTTTGGTGAGGTAGTCGTCGGCGCCGAGCTCGAACCCGGAAGCCTTGTCGTCGATCCGGTCGGCTGCGGTGAGCATGAGGATCGGCATGCCGATGCCGGAGGCGACGATGCGTTTGGCGATCTCGTCGCCGGACGGTCCGGGGACGTCGCGGTCGAGGACGGCGATGTCGTAGGTGTTGACGTTCAGCAGCTCCAGAGCGCTTTCGCCGTCACCTGCGGTGTCGGCCGCGATCGCTTCCAGGCGTAGGCCATCGCGGATGGCTTCTGCCAGATAGGGCTCGTCCTCGACAATCAACACACGCATGTGATTAATGCTACGAGCTGGCGCATATCGTCGGCATATGGAAAACGCGGGTGGGCCGGGGGATCAGCCCGCCATGCCCATCTCGGCGTTGTAGCGGTCGCGGAAGCCGTACATGTAATCGCGCAGATACGGCTCGGTCAGAAGCGAGCCGTCCGCGTCGGTGACGCCGAAGCGCTCGTGCAGGAAGCGCGCGAGCTGGCGGGCGTTCGGGAAGCCGCCGTGTTCCATGGCGTACTGGCGGTACGCCGCGAAGAAGGCGTCCGCGTGCGAGATGTCGTCCGGTACGCCGACGGGCATGGGCGCGGGGTCGGCCTCCGCCGCCGGCGGCTCGGGTTCGGGCTCGGCCGGCGGGGGCGGGGGCTGGGGCGGCGGGAGGTAGCCGTTCGTCGGGGCGCGGCCCAGTGCGCGGCGGCGCCCCGGGCCCGCGGGGACGGTGACCGGGGGGCGTTCCGGCTCGGGCTCCGGCTCGGGCTCAAGCTCGGGCTCGGGCAGGAGCAGTGGTTCGGCCTCAACCGTCTGCGCCTGCGCCTGCGGCGGCGCGGGC
This sequence comes from Streptomyces sp. 6N223, assembly GCF_052246635.1. Taxonomy (NCBI): domain Bacteria; kingdom Bacillati; phylum Actinomycetota; class Actinomycetes; order Kitasatosporales; family Streptomycetaceae; genus Streptomyces; species Streptomyces sp. 6N223. The sequence continues at coordinate 22,959 of NZ_JBQQCA010000040.1, forward strand.
GGGGGCTGCGGCTGTGCGGGCAGTGGCTGCGGCGGCGGCTCGGGCCGCGCCGCCGGAGCCGGCTCTGGTTCCCGTGCCGGGGTCGTGGCGGCCGGCTCCGCCTCGGGTATTCGCTCCGCCGCCGGCAACGCCCGAGCAGGACGCCGCTCGATCAGCTCGCGCCCCTCCGTCACCGGCACCCCGTACCGCGCCAGCTTCAGCGGCATCCGCGCGTCCATCGGCGCCTTGCGTCGCCACGCGCGCCCGTACTCGGCCCGCAGGTGCGCCTGGTACACGAGGCGGTCGCGCTCCATCCCGATGACCTCCTCGTAGGAGCGCAGCTCCCACAGCTTCATGCGGCGCCACAGCCGGAAGGTCGGGATGGGGGAGAGCAGCCAGCGCCAGAAGCGCACGCCCTCCATGTGCTTGTCCGCCGTGATGTCCGCCACCCGGCCGATGGCGTGCCGGGCGGCCTCGACCGTGATCACGAAGAGCACCGGGATGATGGCGTGCATCCCCACGCCCAGCGGATCGCCCCACGCCGACGCGCCGTTGAACGCGATGGTCGCGGCCGTCAGCAGCCAGGCGGTCTGCCGCAGCAGCGGGAACGGAATCCGCAGCCAGGTCAGCAGCAGGTCCAGGGCCAGCAGCACGACGATGCCCGCGTCGATCCCGATCGGGAAGTACGGCGCGAAGGCGCCGAAGCCCTTGTCCTCGGCCAGTTCGCGCACGGCGGCGTAGGAGCCGACGAAGCCGATGGCGGCGATCATCACGGCGCCGATGAGCACGATGCCGACGAGGATCCGGTGCGAGCGGTTCAGCTTGAACGAGGCCACGCGCACAGCCTGGCACACGCTTCAAGGTCATGTACGCGCCGAGCCGGTTGAGTTCGGGCGCCTCAGAAGCGCTCAGGAGTCCCGCGCGGAACTCTCCGCGCTCTCCTCCGAGCCCTCCCCGGCGCCGTCCTGCCCCTCGTCCTGCCCGGCCGCCGACGCGTCCACCGCCGCCACCACCTCGGTCGCCGCGGTCTCGGCGTCCTCCCTGACGGACTCGACGCTGGGGTTGTCGGCGTCCTCGAAGCCCGCGCCCGAGTAGTCGATCGTCACCACCACGTTGCCGGTGCGCGCGACGACCCGCTGCTGGACGTACTTCTGCGGGTCGCCGTCCTCCGACTCCTTCGTGACGCTGTAGCTGATGGAGGTGGCGCCGCCCTCGCCCGGCTCGGCGAGCTGGGCCTCGTCGACGTCCTTGTTGGCGTCGTCGCCGGTGATCTCCTCCACCAGCTGCGTCATGTAGTCCTCGGCGCGCTCGTCGCCGCTGCCGATGGCCAGGTCGGAGTCGAAACGCCGCAGCGAGACGGTCAGCGAGCGGAACTGGTAGTCCTTCAGGCCGCTCCACAGGCAGGCGCCGGAGGTGCCGGTGTCGCTGGTGGTGAGCGTGTCGCCGCGCTTGGGGTCGGCCTTCGGCACGACCTGCTCGACGGTGTCCTCGCCGAGCGTCGAGCACGGCTCGGGCAGGGTGCTGAACCGCACCGGCTCCGGGCTCGGGGCCTGCGTCCTCGGCTGCTGGTCCTCCGCCGCCGCCTCCTCGCCGGAGTCCCCCGAGCCGCCGCCGGAGCAGCCGGCGAGCAGCAGCACGGGCACGGCGGCCCAGGCGAGGGCGATACGCGGGAGGGTACGGGTCGTGGCTCTCATGGCGTGTAGCGCTCCAGTCGGCTCCGGTCACATGGGTCACATGGGTCACACGGGGTTACGGGGAGACGGCGAGGGCCGCCCGGACGAACGCTACGCCCCCGAGCGCGCCGCGCCACGGACGCGCCACGGACGCGCCGCGTACAGACCTCTGGCGGCGGTCAGCTGTCGAAGCCGCCCGCCAGCTGCCGAGCCACCTCCTGCGCCCCTTCCTGGAGCCACGAGCTGTCCGGCGTCTCGCCCGCCACCGTTGTCGAGACGGTGTAGGTCACCGTGACGATAACGTTCGCGCTGCGGAACGCGACCAGCACCTCGCGGCTGGCCCCCGCGTCGTGGCTGGTCAGCTGGTCGTCGAGGATGGCGACGTGACCGATGTCATCCAGCGGGCGGGAGGCGAGGTCTCCCGCGGGGGTGCTCGCCTCGCCGGTGACCGAGACCCCGTCGTCGGGGACTTCGGTGGCCGTGTCCCCCTCCGGCGCCGTCTCCCCCGGATCGGAGCCGTCCAGCGGCACGCCGACCCCGGCGGCCAGGTTCTCGAAGTCCTGCTCGGCCTGGTCGTCGTCGCTGATGGCCGGGTCGTAGGAGATGACCCGCTCGAAGTCGAGCGACAGCTCGCGGGTGCTGGTCTCGGCGGGGATGTGCCACGCGCAGCCCACGCGGCGCCCGGTGTCGAAGGTCGCCATCGGCTCGCCCTCGTACGCCTCGTCGTCGCCGCCGGGCAGCAGCTCGCGCAGGGTGTCCCCCTCCACGGCACCGCACGGCTCCGGCAACGCCGAGAAGCGGCCGGGCTCGACGGACGCCGCCGCGCCGGGCGGGGCCTCGGCGCCGGTGTCCTCGTCGGCCCCGAGCACGCCGCCGCTGCAGCCCGCGGTCACGCCGCCGACCGCGAGCGCCGCCGCCGCGGCGATCGCGGCGCGTAGCCCCGCCGACGCGAACCCGGCTGCGGATGCGCTGCTGCGCTGCACCAACTGGCCTCCCCTGTGTGCCTCTTGCGCGCCCACGCGCGCACGCTCGCGGGCACCATGTCTACCGCACGCAGCCTACGCCCGGCCACGGCGGCGCGTTCCCGGGCCCACAAGCCGGGGCGGGTGGCCCGAGAGTGGACCGGGGAAAGGAGCCTACGGCCACACCAGGCAGTACGGCTGGTGGCCCGCCTCGTGGAGGCGGCGGGAGAAGTCCTGCCACTCGTTGAGCAGCTTGTAGACGCCGAAGGCGTCGCTGGGGCCGCTGCGGTCGGGCACGGTCGACCAGATGAACGCCGCCGCGCCCATGGTCTCCTCGCCGATGCCGCGCAGCGGGTCCACCACGGTGGTCGGCAACTTCACCACCGCGTAGTCGGGGTGCAGCACGACCAGCTCAAGTGGCGGCACCCGGTGCAGGGGTATGCCCTCGATGCCGGTGAGCACCATCGCCGCCATGGTCTCCGGCTTGATGCGGGTGAACATCCCCTGGCCCAGCTCGTCCCCGCCCAGCTCCTCCGGCCGCATCGACAGCGGCACGCGCGCCGCCGTGGCGCCGTCCGGCGCGCCGAAGTACTTGTAGGTGACGGTCATGCGACCACCACGGCCGCGGAACTCGCCCTCGCCGTCCTCCGACCGGCGGCGGTGGCGCCCACGCCTGGACGCACGCGCGCGTGGCACCGGGTCCGGCTCGAGGTCACCGGTGCCCTCGCCCACTCCGCCACCGCGCTGCATGTCACCACCCGACTGTCCGTCGCACTTCTCCGCCGACCGCTCGGCTGATCACCCGCCCGACCGTCCGACCGCCCGATCGCCCGGCCGTCCGATCACTCGGCCGTCCGCTCCCGCCCCACCACCCCCGTCACGCGGCCGATGACACGAGCGACTCGGCTGCGGGCGATGACGAGCGATCGAGCACGAGCGATTCAACACGATCATCGTTTCAGAGACCTCCCCCGCTCAGCGCCGGTGAAACGCCCGGACACCGAGACGTGTGACTCTCTCTGCCACCATGGATCGCGTGACCGATTCCGCCGAATCCCTCTCCGCTTCCCGTGACCCCGAAGGGGCCGCCGAAAACGTCGAAGCACCAGTCTCGCAGAGACTGTTCGCGCGCGCCGCAGCGGTGACGCCAGGTGGCGTGAACTCTCCGGTGCGGGCCTTCGGCGCCGTGGGCGGTACGCCCCGCTTCATGGCGTCTGGTGAGGGTGCGTACCTCACCGACGCCGACGGCCGGCGTTACGTGGACCTCGTCTGCTCCTGGGGCCCGATGATCCTCGGACACGCCCACCCCGCCGTGATCGAGGCCGTCCAGGCGGCCGTGGCGCGCGGCACGTCGTTCGGAACGCCGACCGAGGGCGAGGTGGCGCTGGCCGAGGAGATCGTGGCCCGCGTGCCGCCGGTGGAGCAGGTTCGCCTGGTCTCCTCCGGCACCGAGGCGACGATGTCCGCGATCCGGCTGGCACGCGGCTTCACCGGCCGCGCGAAGGTGGTGAAGTTCGCCGGCTGCTACCACGGCCACGTCGACGCGCTGCTGGCCGCCGCCGGCTCCGGCCTCGCGACCTTCGCGCTCCCCGACACCCCCGGCGTCACCGGCGCGCAGGCCGGGGAGACCCTGGTCCTGCCCTACAACGACCTGGACGCCGTGCGCGCCGCCTTCGCCGCGCATCCCGACGAGATCGCCTGCGTCATCACCGAGGCCGTGCCCGGCAACATGGGCCTGGTGCCGCCGCTGCCCGGCTTCAACCAGGGCCTGGCCGACCTCGCCCGCGAGCACGGCGCGCTGCTGATCTCCGACGAGGTGATGACCGGCTTCCGCGTCGGCAGGCAGGGCTGGTATGGCATCGAGGGCGTCAGGCCCGACCTGATGACCTTCGGAAAGGTGATGGGCGGCGGCTTCCCGGCGGCGGCGTTCGGCGGTCGGGCGGACGTGATGGCGCAGCTCGCGCCCGCCGGGCCGGTCTACCAGGCCGGGACGCTCTCCGGTAACCCGGTGGCCACCGCCGCCGGCCTCGCCCAGCTCCGGCTGCTGGACGACGCGGCGTACGCCCTGCTGGACGCCACATCCGCCGAGCTGCGCGGCCTGGTGGGGCAGGCGCTGGCGAAGGAGGGCGTGCCGCACGTCGTGAGCAACGCCGGCAACATGTTTTCCGTCTTCTTCACTGACGGCGACACCGACGGCGAGGCGTCGGCCGTCACCGACTTCGAACAGGCCAAGGCCCAGCAGACCTTCCGCTTCAAGGCGTTCTTCCACGCCATGCTCCGGCAGGGGGTCTACCTGCCGCCCTCGGCGTTCGAGGTGTGGTTCGTCTCCACGGCCCACGACGGGGAGGCGCTGGAGCGGATCGCCGCGGCGTTGCCGGCGGCGGCCCGGGCCGCCGCCGAGGCCGCCCCCAGTGACGAGTGACGTGACAGGAATGAGAGATTTGTCGATATGTCGAGCAGCAGCGATTCGATGGACCCGATGGACCCGATGGACCCGGCAGACCCGGCAGACCCGACGACCGTGACGGTCGTCCACGTCATGCGGCACGGCGAGGTGGACAACCCCACCGGGGCGCTCTACGGGCGCCTCCCCGGCTACCACCTCTCCGAGCTCGGGCGCCGGATGGCCGAACGGGTCGCCGAACACCTCGCCGCCCGCGACATCACCCACGTCGTCGCCTCCCCCCTCGAACGCGCTCAGGAGTCCGCCGAGCCCATCGCCAAGGCGCACGGCCTGACCACCGCCAGCGACGCCCGCCTCATCGAGGCCGCCAACGTCTTCCAGGGCAGGACCGTCGGCGTCGGCGACGGCGCGCTGCGCTCCCCCCGCAACTGGTGGCACCTGCGCAACCCCTTCCGGCCCTCCTGGGGCGAGCCCTACATCGACCAGGTGGTCCGCATGAAGGGCGCCCTCGACGCCGCCCGCGACGCGGCACGCGGCCACGAGGCGGTGTGCGTCAGCCATCAGCTCCCCATCTGGATCCTCCGCAGCTACATCGAACGCCGCCGCCTGTGGCACGACCCGCGCCGCCGGCAGTGCAACCTCGCCTCGCTGACCTCCTTCACCTTCCACGGCGACCGGGTCGTCTCCGTCAGCTACGCCGAACCCGCCCGCGACCTGCTGCCCACCCGCCAGGGGCGGGGCGCCTGAGCACGGCGTTCGGCACCGGCACCCCCGGCCAAGATCGCCTGGCGCCCCATGGGAAACTTTTCACATGATCCAGATCCGGACCCGGGCAAAGCTCGCCCTGGCGGGCGCACTGGCGCTGTCCGCGCTCGCGCTGACCGCGTGCTCCGGTGACAAGGCGGGCCCCTCCGGCGGCGACAGCAACATCGTGCAGGGCACCGGCGAGGTCACCCAGGTCGCCGCCGCCGACCGCGAGGAGGCACCGGACATCTCCGGCGAGACCCTCGACGGCGAGCAGCTCGGCCTCGCCGACTACCGGGGCCAGGTCGTGGTGGTGAACGTGTGGGGCTCCTGGTGCGCCCCCTGCCGCGCCGAGGCGCCGCACCTGGCCGCGGTCGCCGAGGACACCGCCGACCAGGGCGTGGCGTTCCTCGGCATCAACACCCGCGACCTCGACCGGGTCCCCGCCCAGCGGTTCGAGGAGAACTTCGGCGTCACCTACCCGAGCCTGTACGACCCCAGCGGCAAGCTGCTGCTGGAGTTCCCCTCCGGCAGCCTCAACCCGCAGGCCATCCCCTCCACCCTGATCATCGACCGCGAAGGCCGCATCGCCGCCCGCGCCCTCAAGCCCCTCTCCTCGGAGGAGCTGCGCGCGGCCCTGGACCCCGTGATCGCGGAGCAGAGCTGACCCCATGAACGCCGAAGCGCTGGCCGCCGCCCTCACCGGGACCAACCAGACGGTCCTCCACGGCGCCCTGCTGCTCGCGCTGCCGGTCGCGGTCTTCGGCGGCCTGGTGTCGTTCTTCTCCCCGTGCGTGCTGCCGCTGGTCCCCGGCTACCTGTCGTACGTCACCGGCGTCGGCGGCGCCGACCTGGTCGAGGCCAAGCGCGGCCGGATGCTGGCCGGCGCCACCCTCTTCGTCCTCGGCTTCTCCGCCGTCTTCGTCTCCTTCGGTACCTTCTTCGGCACGTTCGGCGCGCGGCTGCTGGAGCACCAGCAGACCCTGACGCGGGTCATCGGCGTGCTGACGATCGTGATGGGCCTGATCTTCACGGGGCTTTTCACCGGCGTGCTGGGCCGGTTCACGCAGCGCGAGTTCCGCATCCACACCCGCCCCGCCATAGGGCTGGCCGGGGCGCCCATGCTCGGCGTCGTCTTCGGCATCGGCTGGACGCCGTGCATCGGACCGACGCTGGCCGCCGTCAACCTTCTCGCCATCAACGAGGCCACCGCCGCCCGAGGCGCCCTGCTGATGGTGGCGTACTGCCTCGGCCTGGGCGTGCCGTTCATCGTCGCGGCGCTCGCCTTCCGCCGCACGCTCGGCGCCTTCGCGTGGATCAGGCGCCACAACCTGTGGGTGATGCGCCTGGGCGGCGCCATGCTGGTGACCACCGGGCTGCTGCTGGTCACGGGCGTGTGGAACGAGATCGTCTACGAGCTCCAGCTCTGGTCGTCCGAGTTCACGGTGGGAGTGTGAGAGCCGTGCCAGCAGACAACCTGCCCGGCGACGCCCCGGACGACGGCGCGCCCGCCGCGCCCGCCGCTGGGGCGGCATCACCGCGCACGGCAGAGCCACCCGCCGGGGGAGACGCGGCCGCCTCGCGCCTCGCGCTCGCGGAGCGCGAACGCGAACGTGGCGGCGGCCGTTCCGGCGACGACGCGGCGGCCGGCGCGTCCTCCGCCGCCCGGCGGGACGCCGGCGCGTCGCGCGTCGCGCTCGCGAAGCAGGAGCGCGGAGGGTCCGCCGACGCCGACGCCGACGCCGACGCCGGCGACGCCGAGGCCGAGGCCGCGGCGGGGCTGAGCACCGCGCCGGTCGAGGGTGATGGCGGCGACGTGCCCGCCGCCGGGGGCGGGGGCGGGCCCGGCGGCGGCTCCTTCGGTGGCGTACGCCGCCCCGGCGCGGCCGGCGGCGCCGCCTGGGTGGCGCGCGAAACCCTCGGCTGGGCCCGGTGGTTCTGGCGTCAGCTCACCTCCATGCGGGTGGCGCTGATCCTGCTCTTCCTCCTCGCCCTCGCCGCCATCCCCGGCTCCCTCATCCCCCAGAACAGCGTCGACTCCCTCGGCGCCCAGAACTTCCGCCGGAACAACGAGAGCCTGGCCGAGGTCTACGACGCCCTCCAGCTCTTCGACGTCTACTCGTCGGTCTGGTTCTCCGCGATCTACATCCTCCTCTTCATCTCCCTCGTCGGCTGCATCGTCCCCCGCACCTGGCAGTTCATCGGCCAGCTCCGCGGCCGCCCGCCCCGCGCCCCCCGCCGCCTGACCCGGATGCCCGCCTACACCACCTGGCGCACCGAGACCGCGCCCGAGGAGGTGCTGGCGGCCGGGAGGGCGTTGCTCGGCAGGAAGCGCTTCAGGACCGACGCGGGCTCCGACTCCCACTCCGGCTACGTCGCCGCCGAGAAGGGCTACCTGCGCGAGGCCGGAAACCTCGTCTTCCACCTCGCCCTCATCGTCATGCTGGTCGCCTTCGCCTACGGCCAGCTCTACCACTCCGAGGGCGGCAAGCTCGTCGTGCGGGGCGACGGCTTCGCCAACACCCTCACCCAGTACGACGACTTCACCTCCGGCTCCCTCTTCGACGTCGACGAGCTGGAGCGCTTCGGCTTCACGCTGGAGGACTTCCACTCCAACTACGCCCGGTCCGGCCCCGACCTGGGCACGGCGACCGAGTTCCGCGCCGACGTCAGCTACTGGACGGCCGACGACCCCGACGCCGAACGCCAGGCGTCGATCGAGGTCAACGACCCGCTGGAGATCGGCAACTCCAAGGTCTACCTCCTCGGCCACGGCTACGCCCCCGTCGTCACCCTCACCGACGGGCAGGGACGCACCGCCTACCACGGCCCGGTGCCGTTCCTGCCGCAGGACGCGGCGTTCACCTCCACCGGCGTCATCAAGGTCACCGACTACGTCGACGAGAACGCCGAGCCCGACCAGCTCGGCTTCCAGGGCTTCTTCAACCCCACCTACGCCATCGACGATGTGCGCGGCCCGCACTCCACCTTCCCCGAGCCCGACCTGCCCGTGCTCACCCTCACCGCCTACCAGGGGGACCTGGGCCTGGACGCCGGCATCCCGCAGAACGTCTACCAGCTCGACACCACCCACATGGAGCAGCTGCGCGACGAGAACGGCGACATCTTCCGCTTCAACCTCGTGCCCGGGCAGTCCATCGAGCTGCCGGACGGCAAGGGCACGCTGACGTTCGAGCGGGTCGACGAGTGGGCGACGCTCCAGATCTCCACGAAGGCGGGCAACGAGTGGGCCCTGACCGGCGCCCTCGCCGCCGTCGCGGGCCTGGCCGCGTCGCTGCTGCTGCAACGCCGCCGCGTGTGGCTCCGCGCCCGCCGCGCGGAGGACGGCGCCACCGTGATCGAGATGGCGTCCCTGGGCCGCACCGAGTCCGCGAAGATCCCCGAGGAGCTCGCCGCCCTCGCCACCGCCCTGCAACCCGTAGCACCGGTGGCACCCGAGGCGCCCGAGGCGCCCGAGGCGCCCGAGGCGCCCGAGGCGCCCGAGGCGCCCGAGGCGCCCGAAGCACCCGTCGCACCATCCGCCCAAGGAGCTAAGCGATGACTTTCGCCGCCAACGAGGGACTGGCCGACACCAGCAACCTGCTGGTGTACTCGGCGATGGCCGTCTACGCCCTGGCGTTCCTGGCCCACATCGCCGAGTGGATCCTCGGCAGCCGCAGCAAGGTCGCCCGCACCTCCTCCGCGCTCACCGGCGAGGGCGAGGGCGAGGGTGACGCGGGGGAGGCGAAGGCGACGCCGCCGGTCACGGTCACCGTCCGCAAGGGCGGCACCACGGCCGTGCTGGAACGCTCCGCCGCGCCCAAGGTCATCACCCGCTCCTCCGTCCCCGGCCGCGAGGACATCCCGGACGGGCCGGGCGCGGCGGGCGGCGACGAGCAGGGCGACACCTACGGGCGCATCGCCGTCTCGCTGACCGTGCTGGCGTTCGCGCTCCACGCCGGCGCCGTGCTGGCCCGCGCCGTCGCGGTGGGCCGGGCGCCGTGGGCGAACATGTACGAGTTCTCGACGTCCTTCTCGATGGTCGTCGTCGGCGCCTACCTCGGCCTGCTGCTGACGAAGCAGAAGGTCCGCTGGCTGGGCCTGCCGCTCATCACCACCGTCCTGCTCGACCTGGGCCTGGCCGTGTCGGTGCTGTACAACGACAGCACCCAGCTCGTGCCCGCGCTCGACTCGTACTGGCTGTGGATCCACGTCTCGCTCGCGATCACCTGCGGCGCGCTGTTCTACCTGGGCATGGTCGCGACCGTGCTGTTCCTGCTGCGCGACCGGTACGAGAGCCGGCTCGTGGCGGGCAAGGAGTCGGGGGCGTTCGCCACGTCGGTGCTGCAGCGCCTCCCGGCGGCCGGGTCGCTCGACAAGTTCGCCTACCGCGTCAACGCGGCCGTCTTCCCCGTGTGGACCTTCACGATCATCGCGGGGGCGATCTGGGCGGAGAACGCCTGGGGCCGCTACTGGGGGTGGGACCCGAAGGAGGTCTGGTCCTTCATCACGTGGGTCGCTTACGCCTGCTACCTGCACGCGCGCGCGACGGCGGGGTGGCGCGGCCGCAAGGCGGCGTACCTGGCGATCGCGGCGTTCCTGTGCTTCCTGTTCAACTACTACGGGGTGAACATGTTCGTGGACGGCAAGCACTCGTACTCGGGCACGTAGGGATTCCGTGGCCGGGGGTGGTGGTGGGGCCGCTCAGCGGGTGGGGGGCGGCGTGTCGTCCGGGCCGCCGCCGTCGTCGCGGCGGCGTACGTCCCCCTCGCGGTCTTCCTCGCGGTCTTCGCGGTCGTCCCGCTCCTCCGGCGCGGCGTCACCCTTGTCGTCCGCCTCAGGCTCCGCCTCCGGCTCGCGCTCCGGGCGCCCCCGCGATCCCTGGTCCAGCGACTGAAGGAACTCGGGGTTGTCGTCCGGTGCCACCCAGCCACCGCCCCCGCCCCCGCGGCGGCCACCGCCCCAGCCCCCGCCCCCGCCCGCGCCACCGGCGCGGTTCCGCTCCCGCCCCATGAAGATCCACGCCAGCGGGCCGACGACCGTCGCCAGCACGATCAGCAGGATCCACACCAGCTTCGGCAGATGCTTGACCTCGTCGTCCTTCGTGCTGATGCAGTCCACCAGCGCGTAGACGGCCAGAGCCAGCGGTACCAGAATGAGCAGCACCCTGAGCATGGTAGACCCCCAGGACGAAAGGACCGGGCCGCGCGCCTCGCGCCGTGAATGAAGCCGCGCCCCCTGACAAGGCCAGCGTAATGCGTCATGAATACTGTGGCGCATGGCATACGACGACCTCCGGGCCCTGCTGAAGGCGCTGGAACGCGAGGGCGACCTCAGGCGGGTCAAGGCCGAGGTTGACCCCCACCTGGAGGTGGGCGAGATCACCGACCGCGTCAACAAGGCGGGCGGCCCGGCCCTGCTCTTCGAGAACGTCAAGGGGTCCGACCTGCCCCTCGCCATGAACGTCTACGGCACCGACCGCCGCCTGCTCAAGGCCCTCGGCCTCGACTCCTACGCCGAGATCGCCGACAAGATAGGCGGCCTCCTCAAGCCCGAGCTGCCGCACGGCTTCGTCGGCATGAGGGAGGCGTTCGGCAAGCTCGCCTCCATGGCGCACGTGCCGCCGAAGAAGGTGAGGAACGCCCCCGTGCAGCAGGTCGTGCACAAGGGCGAGGAGGTGGACCTCGACCGCCTCCCGGCCCTCTTCACGTGGCCGGAGGACGGCGGCTCCTTCTTCAACCTGGGCCTGACCCACACCAAGGACCCCGAGACCGGCGTCCGCAACCTCGGGCTCTACCGCCTCCAGCGCCACGACCACCGCACCATCGGCATGCACTGGCAGATCCACAAGGACAGCCGCAACCACTACCAGACCGCCGCCCGGCGCGGCGAGCGCCTCCCCGTCGCCATCGCCTTCGGCTGCCCGCCCGCCGTGACCTACGCCGCCACCGCGCCGCTCCCCGGCGACATCGACGAGTACCTGCTGGCCGGCTTCGTGCAGGGCAAGCGCGTCGAGCTGGTCGACTGCCTCACCGTGCCGCTCCAGGTCCCGGCCCGCGCCGAGGTCGTCATCGAGGGGTGGCTGGAGCCCGGCGTGATGCTCCCGGAGGGCCCCTTCGGCGACCACACGGGCTTCTACACCCCCCGCGAGCCCTTCCCCGCCCTCACGATCGACTGCGTCACCACCCGCAAGGACCCCCTCCTCCAGTCGATCGTCGTCGGCCGCCCGCCGACCGAGGACGGCCCGCTGGGCCGCGCCACCGAGCGCTTCTTCCTTCCCCTCCTCAAGGTGATCGTCCCCGACATCGTCGACTACCACCTCCCCGAGGCGGGCGGCTTCCACAACTGCGCCATCGTCTCGATCGACAAGAAGTACCCCAAGCATGCGCAGAAGGTGATGTCCGCGATCTGGGGCGCCCACATGATGTCGCTGACCAAGCTGATCGTGGTCGTGGACGCCGACTGCGACGTGCACGACCTGCACGAGGTCGCGTGGCGGGCGTTGGGCAACGTGGACTACGCCCGCGACCTGCTGCTGACGTCAGGACCGGTCGACCACCTCGATCACGCCTCCTACCAGCAGTTCTGGGGCGGCAAGGCGGGCATCGACGCCACCGCCAAGTGGCCCGAGGAGGGCTACACGCGCGACGGCGGCTGGCCGCACATGATCGTCTCCGACCCGGACGTCGCCGAGCGCGTCACCCGCCGCTGGAAGGAGTACGGCCTGTGAGCGCGCCGCCCGTGGCCGAGCCGGGCCCGGCGAGAGGACCGGTCCGGGCGTTCCTGCGCCTGGTCATGATCGAGCACTCGGTCTTCGCGCTGCCCTTCGCCTACATCGCCGCCCTCACCGCGATGCACCTGGACGACGACACCGTCCACTGGGTCGAGCTGCTCCTCGTCACCGTCGCCATGGTGGGCCTGCGCACCTTCGCCATGGCGGCCAACCGGATCATCGACCGCGAGATCGACGCCCGCAACCCGCGCACCGCGCGGCGCGAGCTGGTGACGGGCGCGGTCTCCGTCCACACGGCCTGGGTGGGCGCGCTCATCGCGCTCGTCGTCTTCCTCTCCGCCGCCGCCCTGCTCAACCCGCTGTGCCTGGCGCTGACCCCCGTCGCCGCCGGGCCCATGGTGCTCTACCCCTACGGCAAGCGCTTCACCGACTTCCCGCACGCCATCCTCGGCCTGGCCCAGGCCGCGGGCCCGGTCGGCGGCTGGCTCGCCGTGACCGGCACCTGGTCGTGGGACGCGGTGCTGCTGGGCCTCGCCGTCGGCCTGTGGATCGGCGGCTTCGACCTCATCTACGCATGCCAGGACGTCGCCGCCGACCGCGCCCAGGGCGTGCGCTCCGTCCCCGCCCGCTTCGGGATCGCCGGCGCGCTGCGCGGGTCCCGCGCCTGCCACGTGGTGGCGCTGGCGCTGCTGGCCTGGTACGCCGCCGCCACGGACGGCGGCCCGCTGCTGTGGATCGGCCTGGCCCTCGTCGCCGCCGCCTTCGTCTACGAGCACTCCCTCGTCAGCCCCGACGACCTCTCCCGCGTCAACCGGGCCTTCTTCACCGTCAACGGCTTCGTCGGGATAAGCCTCTTCGTCTTCGCCCTCGCCGACCTGGCGGTGCGCGGCCTCAGCGTCTGATCAGGGTCCGATCAGAGCGTCTGATCGGTGTCCGATCAGTCCACAGCGATGGCGTCCAGCTTGCCGCGCAGGTAGACGTGGCTGTCGAACGGGTCGTACGCCGTCCGGCCGCCCGCCTCCACCGGCAGGGACTCCACCCGCGTCCCGGGGTCGCACTCGAAGAACCACACCAGCGAGATCAGCTCCTCGGTCGGCTCGTCCGCGGGCGGCGGCAGCACCCGGTGCCGCCCCGAGCGCCAGCGGTCGCCGGTCCACCTCGCCATCAGATCCCCGATGTTGATGGTGAGCGCCGCCGCGTCGAAGGGCGCGTCCTCCCAGCCGCCGTCCTCGGTGTGAACCTGGAGGCCGCCGCGGCCCTTCTGCCGGTCGAGGATGGTGATGGTGCCGAAGTCGGTGTGCGCGCCGATCCGGTACTGCCCCGGCTCCACCTCGCCGAGGGCCTCGCGCGCCGGGTACCAGTTGATGTTGAAGCCCCAGGTCGGGTGCCCGGTGTGCCGGGTGAAGAAGTCCGGCCCCTGTCCGAGCGCCACCCCCAGCAGCCCCAGCAGCTCATCCGAAAGCGCCCGCATCCGCGCCACGTACTCCTCGACGAGCGGCCGCAGGCCCGGCACCTCGCGCGGCCAGGCGTTGGGCTTGAACCACTCGGCGTCGACGGCCTCCCGCCCGGTCGGCTCGTCGGCGGCGAAGGACCACGACTCCTTCAGGTCGGGCGGCCCGGGCGTGCCCTCGGCGTAGCTGTTGGCCTCGGCGCCCGGCCCGAGCCAGCCGCGCTCGCCGACCTTGACGGCGTACGGCCGCTTCGCGGCCTCGGGGAGATGGAAGAACTCCCGCGCGCGGGCCCGTATCCCCGCGCGCAGCGCCGGGTCCACGCCGTGCCCGGTCACCAGCAGGAACCCGGCGCGCCGCAGCGCCTCGTCGACGGAGCGCACGACCGCGTCCTTCTCCTCGGCCGTGCCCTCGCGCCACGGCCGCAGGTCGATGACCGGAATCATTCGACACCGTCCACAAAGTGGTCGAACTCGTTGTTCTGCACCCCGAGCACGAACGCATGCCACTTGGCCTGCGTCGTCGTCACGATCTTCTCCGGCTCGTCGGTCTGCCGAATGTGAATCAGGTCCCCCTCGCCCGCGGCCACCTCGAAGCAGTGCTCGTCACTGCCGTCCTCGACCTCCGCCCGGATCCACTCCAGCTTCTCCGCCTGCTCCGGCGTGATCCGCGACATCCCTGACCGCCCTCCTGGCCGTGCGTGCTGTGCGTGCTGTGCGTGCTGTGCATGCTGCGCGTTGTGGATACCACTCACGGTACCGGGCGGACGTCATGGTGTGTCTCCCGTCGTCAGCCGGACCAGGAGGTCCCGATGACGCGGGTCGTTGATGCGCAAGCACCCACGCTGGGGCTTTCTACTCCCGCGTGAACGTGACGTTGTCGCCGTTGCCGGCGGTCAGGGTGAGCCGGTCGCCCGAGTCGGAGACCTCGTACGCCGGGTTGGCGTGGAAGACGCCGAAGATCGCCTCCTCGGTGTCCCCCGCGTGGTCCGGGCAGCCGATCTCGGTGGTGCTCCCATCGATGACCGTGAGCGAGTCCTCGCCCACCTCCACCGTGCCGTGGAACTGGTTGCAGCCGGAGTCGAAGACCGTGTCCGAGCCGCCCTCGGGCGTCGTGGGCGGGTCGATCTCCAGGTAGGCGCGGCGGCCCTCCTCCGGGAACTGGAAGATCGTCTGCTCCAAGCCGACGGTGTAGCCCTCAACCAGCCACCGAACGCCGACGATCGGCGCGGCCTCGTCTCCCTCGCCCTCGCCGCGGACGAGTTCCAGCGTGTCCCCGTTGGCGCTGGTCAGAGTGAGGGCGTCGCCGGAGTCGGAGAGCTCGAAGGCCGGGTCGCTCTCGAAGATCTCGATGGCGCCCTGCTCGAACCGGCCCAGCTCCTCCCCGCACGCCATGAGGGTGCTGACGAACTCCGTGGCGTGGAGCGTGTCGCCCTCGATGCTGATGTCGGTGCCGGCGGAGTTGCACCCGACGTTGAGGCCGGACCTGCCCCCACCGCCCTCCGTGTGCCCGGGGTCGATGACCACCTGGGCGTCGGCGGTCCTCTCCGTCTGCGGCAGGGTGTACGTCTGGCCGTCGAGGGTCAGGCTCCTCGGTATCCATTCGCCGACGACCAGTTCGGCGTCGCTCGCCGCGCTGTCGGCGCTGTCGGCGTTGCCGGAGTCGGCGTTGTCGCCGACCGGTGTCTGCGTCGTGGCCGTCGTCTCCGTGCCACAGGCGGCCAGGGCCAGGGGCAGGGCCGCGGCGGCAAGCATCGCGAGAGTCATGCGTCTGAAGCTCATGCCGGTCGGACGGGGTCGGTCGCGATCGGGTTCCCTCGGAGTTCGCCGGACTAGCCCCGGCCGTGGCGGGCGCGGCGGCGCAGGGTCGCCATCAGGCGCCAGAAGGGGGACGGCCGCTCGGGGCGTTCGGTCAAGGGCCGCTCCCCGGCGGAGGCGTGCTCCTCCTCCACCACGGCGAGCGCCGTCGTCCGCGCCCGGCCCTCCGTCAGGAGATACCGCACCGGCAGCGCCCGCAGCCCGCTGAACAGCGGCGAGGAGCGCCACGGCAGCTGGTCCGCCGGCATCGCCAGCTCCACCTTCTCGAAGTGCGCGAAGAGCCGCTCGATCCCGATCCCCACGATCATGAACGCCAGGTCCTGCGCCGGGCACCGGTGCGGCCCGGCTCCGAAGGACAGGTGCGCGCGCGAGGTCAACAACGCCCCCTGCTGAGCGCCCGCGCCGCCGCCGACGCCCCCCGCGAAGTGCGGGCAGGTGTGCGCCGCCGCCGGCGAGACCATCACCGGGTCGCCCGCCGCTATCCCGAACCGCCCCAGCTCCGTGGGGACGACGGGGAAGCGGAAGGTCATGTTGTGCATGGGCGGGTTGGCGATCGCCGCGTGGTTGATGATCTCGCCGTAGAAGCCGACCTGCATCGTGCTGTGGCGGGCCATGTCCTCGCTCAACGCCTCCACCAGCGTGTTCGCCAGCAGCGAGCCGGTCTCGTCCGCCGTGGTCGCCAGCACCAGGTACAGCTCCCAGGCCAGCTCCTCGTCGCTGATGTCCGGGTCGTGGGCGAGCAGATACGACGGCACGTCCTCCCCGGGCCTGGCACGCTTCTGCGCGACCAGCTCCCGCAGCCCCGCCATCAGCCGCTCGATCGCCTCCGGCCCGTCCGGCCCGGCGTCCAGCACCCGCCACACGTCCATGATCACCTCCTCGCCCTGGGCGACGGGGAAGCCGAGCATGTGGTTGGCGACCATCAGCGGCAGCGGCCGGGCGTACTGCCCGCACAGCTCGGCCATGCCGCCGAGGCCGCCACCGCCGCCCGCGAGGAAGCCGAGCAGCTCGTCGGCGTACCGGACCGTCAGGTCCCGCAGCCGCTGCGCGATCGGGTTGGACAGGTCCTGGAACGGCTCGATCGCCGCCTCCAGCGCGGCGCGCGCCGCCATCCGCCGCTGGTCGTCGAAGAAGATGACCATGTCGCACTCGAGGGCGGGCAGCAGCGGCCAGTCCTTCGGAACGCGGCCCTCGGTGTACGCCCGCCAGTGGGCGAGGCTCTTCTTCCACAGGCTCTCGTCCGTCAGGACGGCCAGCGCCTCCGGATAGTCGAGAACCAGCCACACCGACTGCCCCATCAGGTCGACGGGCGCCACGGCCCCGTACCGCGTCCGCAGCCGGTCGTGGATCTCCGCCCGGCGCCCCGTCTCGTACTCCCTGGTCAGCAGCGGCTCGGCGGGCAGCTCTTCGAGTGGTGTGGACATCGTGCGGACCAGCCCCTGTCGTGACCCCGGTGATCGATGTTGCTGGGATCAACGGAGCGTAGAGAATCGGCCAGCCTTCGGCAACACCGGGGACGTGCAAGGAGGTTATGACACGGAGGCCGTTTGGCCGAGGCGGAGATGAGGAAAAGAAACTGTGCAGCGCTTGTCAGGGACATGTAGCCGCGTAGCCACCCCCCGCCGCACGTGGAAATCCCATCTCCCATCGCTCACCTTGCCTGGAGGCAGCAGTGAGAACGAAGCGCACCATCTCCGTCTTATGCTCCGCACTGATCGCCGCCGCGGCGGCGATCCTGATGCCCGGGACCGCACACGCGGCCCAGGCGGACGGCCGGACCTTCGGCGTCAGCGAGCTGAGGGCCGCCAGCGACGCCGTCGCCGACGCCAGCCCTGGCGGCATCGCATGGGCCGTGGACCGGGCGGGCGGCACCGTCACCGTCATCGCGGACGAGACGGTCTCGGCGGCGGAGCTCGCCGAGATCACCGACAGCGCGGGCGACCTCGCCGACGCGCTGACCATCGAGCGCACCGCGGGCACCTTCGAGCGGTACGCCCAGGGCGGCGACGCGATCTACGCCGACGTCGGATGGCGTTGCTCCCTCGGGTTCAACGTCCGCTCCGGCAGCACCTTCTACTTCCTCACCGCGGGCCACTGCACCGAGGACCCCTACGGCCCCACCCCGCCCTACCCGCTGTGGTCCTTCTCCGACGGCAGCGGCTTCACGGCCGCGTCGAACTTCCCCGGCGACGACTTCGGGCTCGTGCAGTACGACCCGCAGCCCAGCAGCGTGCCCAGCGCGGTGAACCTCTACGGCGGTTCCCAGGCGATCACGTCGTTCGCCAACCCGAGCGACGGCCAGAGCGCGTGCCGCAGCGGTAGCACCACGGGGCTGCACTGCGGCTCCGTGACGGGTCTGGGGTACACGGTGGACTACGGCGGCGGCGACGTCGTCTACGACATGATCCGGACCAACATCTGCGCCGAGCCCGGCGACAGCGGCGGCCCGCTGTTCAGCGGCTCCACGGGCCTCGGCCTCACCTCCGGAGGCAGCGGCAACTGCTCCTCCGGCGGCACGACCTTCTTCCAGCCGGTCGTCGAGGCGGCCAGCTACTACGGCGTGACACTGCCGTAGCGCATGCCCGACTCCGTCGCCTCGCCGCAGCGGTCACCGCACGGCGGCGAGGCGACGTCCGTCACGAGGATGAGGGCGGCGCCTCGCACCCGTACAGCTCGCGCACGCCTGCCACATGTGCAGTCACCCCGTCAGTTCAGGCCCCCAGCCGGGGTCCAGGAGGCGCGGAGCAACGCCGTCAGCTCGGTGACGAGGTCGGGGCGGGCGGTGGCGAGGTTCGTGGTCTCGCCCGGGTCGGCGGCGAGGTCGTACAGCTCGAAGTCCCACAGCTCGTCACGGGCCGACCGGTCGCGCCCGGGGGCGTAGCGGATCGCCTTCCAGTCGCCCAGGCGCAGCGCCTCCGCCAGGCGGTCGATGCGCCCGCCCTCCTCGGCGTTGGCGCGCGGCGTCCGGCCGGGGTCGTTGCGGTACCAGTACAGGTGGTCGTCGTGCTCGTCGGCCGCGCCGTCGCCCTCGCCGGCCAGCAGCGGGGCCGCCGATACGCCGTCGAGCGGGCCCGGCGCGGAGGCGCCCGCCAGGGCGGCGAGGGTCGGCATCACGTCCGTCAGCGGCGTGACCCGGTCGGACACCGTGCCGGGCGCGATCGCCCCCGGCCGCCAGGCGATGAGCGGGACGCGGATGCCGCCCTCGTAGAGGTTGCGCTTGTAGCCGCGCAGCGGCCCGTTGGCGTCGAAGAGATCCGGGTTCGTGCCGCCCTCCTCGTGCGGCCCGTTGTCGCTGGTCACCAGCACCAGCGTCTCGCGCGCCAGACCCAGCCGCCGCAGCTCGTCCACGACCGCGCCGACGAGGCGGTCCAGGCGCGTGACCTGGGCGGCGTGTCCCCGGTCGGCCGGGTTCCACGCGCGGCGCCCGGTGTAGGCGAGGGTGGCCGGGTCGGTGCCGGGGATGCGGCTGGGCGCATGTGGGGCGTTGGGCGACAGGTAGAGGAGGAAGGGCCGGGCGCGTGCGCCGCGCGCCCGCTCGCGCAGGAACGCCAGCGCCCGCCGCTCGAACAGGTCGATGGCGTAGCCGCCCTCGGGCAGCGGCAGGCGGGTGGCGTTGTGCCACAGGTAGTCGGGGAAGTAGTCGTGCGCGTGGCGGTGGCCGATGTAGCCGAAGAACTCGTCGAAGCCGCGGGCGTTCGGGTGGCTGGGCTGGTCGGGCTCGTCCGGGCCGAAGCCCCACTTCCCGATGATGCCGGTGCGGTAGCCGCGCTCGCGCAGCACCTCCGCGAAGGTGGTGTCGGCGTCGCCGAGCGCGGATTGCGGCCCGCCGAAGGGGTTCTCGCGCACGGCCGCGTGCCCGGCGTGAAGCCCTGTCAGGAGCGAGCAGCGGGAGGGTGCGCAGACGGCGGCCGCCGAGTACGCCTGGGTGAAGCGCAGCCCCTCGGCCGCGAGCTGGTCCAGGCGCGGGGTGCGGATGAGGCGCTGGCCGTACGCCCCCAGCTCGCCGTAGCCGAGGTCGTCCGCGGCGATCAGCACGACGTTGGGCGCGTGCCCCGGCCGGCCGCCGACCCGGTGAACGCGCGCGGCGGTGGCGGGAGTCGCCGGGGTGGCGGGCAGCGCGTCAAGGCCGACGATGGCGGTCGAGGCGGCCGAGGCGGCGAGGAACTGGCGACGTGTTGGCAACGAGGGCTCCCGGGACAAGGATCAGCGCACTACGATCGTCCGAGAGTTGTCCTATATGCGAGATTGAGCCCATAAGAAGTCTTCGTTGACCTATGCGGCGTCGCATGACGTCCCGTGACGTCTTGTGACTCGGCGTTGCGCCGCGTGTCGAGAGATTACACCGTCCTGACGGCTTCGCCTGTCACGCCGGCTCCGGCTCCGACCAGGAGGCGCGCATCAACGCCGTCAGCTCGGCCGCGACGTCGGGGCGCGCGGCGGCCAGGTCGGTCGTCTCGCCCGGGTCGGTGGCCAGGTCGTACAGCTCCAGGTCCCACGCCTCGTCCGGCGCGCTCCGTTCCCGCCCCGGCGCGAAGCGGACCGCCTTCCACCGCCCCCGGCGCAGCGCCTCCGCCAGCCGGTCGCCGCGCCCGCGCTCGGCGGCGCGGGCCCGCGGGGTCCAGGCCTTGCCGGCCCGGTACCAGTACAGGTGGTCGTGGTCCGCGGCGACCCCGCCGGCCAGCAGCGGCGCCGCCGACAGCCCGTCGAGCCCGCCGGGCGCCTCGGCCCCCGCCAGCTCGGCCAGCGTCGGCATCACGTCGATCAGCGGCGTGACCCGGTGGGCCACGGCACCCGGGGCGATGGTGCCCGGCCGCCAGGCGATGAGGGGGACGCGGATGCCGCCCTCGTAGAGGTTGCGCTTGTAGCCGCGTAACGGGCCGTTGGCGTCGAAGAAGTCGGGGTCGGTGCCACCCTCCTCGTGCGGGCCGTTGTCGCTGGTGAAGAGGACGAGCGTGTCCCGGGCCACGCGCAGCCGCCGCAGCTCGTCCACGACCGCGCCGACGAGCCGGTCCAGCCGCGTGACCTGGGCGGCGTGTCCCCGGTCGGCCGGCTTCCACGCGCGTCGCCCGGCGTAGGCGCGGGCGGCCGGGTCGGCGCCGGGTATGACGCTGGGCGCGTGCGGCACGTTGGGGGAGAGGTAGAGCAGGAAGGGTCTGCGGCCCGGGCCCTGCTCGGCCGCGTCGCGGATGAACGCCAGCGCCCGCTGCTCGATCAGGTCGATGGCGTAGCCGCCCTCGGGGAGGCGCAGGCGGGTGGCGTTGTGCCACAGGTAGTCGGGGAAGTAGGCGTGGGCGTGGCCGTGGGAGATGTAGCCGAAGAACTCGTCGAAGCCGCGGACGTTGGGGTGGCTGGGCTGGTAGGGCTCCTCCGGGCCGAAGCCCCACTTGCCGACGCACGCGGTGCGGTAGCCGCGCTCGCGCAGCATCTCGGGGAAGGTGGGGTCGGCGTCGCCGAGCGGGAGCTGGAGCCCGGCGGTCGGGTTGCTGCGTACGGCGGCGTGTCCGGTGTGAAGGCCCGTCAGCAGGGAGCCGCGGGAGGGTGCGCAGACGGCAGCGGCGGAGTACGCCTGGGTGAAGCGCATCCCCTCGGCGGCGAGCTCGTCGAGGCGCGGGGTGCGGATGAGGCGCTGGCCGTACGCCCCCAGCTCGCCGTAGCCGAGGTCGTCGGCGGCGATGAGCACGACGTTGGGCAGCCCGCGCAGGCTGCCGCCCTGCGCAGAGCGGAGCCCGTAGAGCGAGACGGGCGCGAGGCCGACGGCGGCCACGACGGCGGAGGCGGCCGAGGCAGCGAGGAACTGACGGCGCGAAGACCGACCGGTCAAGGTGGAACTCCCCCCAGGGAATCGAATGACTGCCTGAAGGACTTCGTCCTGCCGCCCCGGCGTTGCCTCCGTTACCGTGATGTGTCCCTACTAACACATCGTTCCCGAGGGGCGCCCGCGCCCTCAGCCCAGGAACGCCGTCAGGGCCGCCGCGAACCAGTCGCCGTCGTCCAGCCACGGGAAGTGTCCTGCCCCCGGCTGAACGACGAGCCGGGCGTCCGGGAACATCTCGGCGAACTCGGCCAGCCTGCTGGGCGGAGTGGCCAGGTCGACCTCCCCGGCGAGTAGCAACACCGGCGAGGCGAACACCGAGAGCGCCCGACGTGTGGCGCCCGGGTCGAAGGCGTCCGGCGCGCCGAAGACGGCCCCGGCCTCGTCGTTCCGCTGCTTCTCGCCGGCCGCTTCGAGGGCCCGGGCCGCCTCGTCCCACCGGCCGTACTTGAAGGGTGCGACCGCCCGCCAGCTCTCCTGGGTGCCACGCCCGGTCACGATCTCCTGAAGTCCGGCGAACGCCTCCGCGAACCACGGCTCGCCCTCGCGACTCTTCGCGACCTCCAGCCGATCCTCGGGCCCGATCGCGATCCCGACCGCTTCCGTGCCCGGCGTGATCAGCGCGAGCCTGCCGACGTGCTCCGGGTGGCGGGCCGCGTACAGCGCCGCGAGGTTCCCGCCGGCGGAGTGCCCGAGGAGGTGCATGGTGCCCAGCCCGAGGTGCGCGCGCAGCGCCTCGACGTCGTCGACGAGCCGGTCGCAGCGGTAGGTGGCGGGGTCGCTCGGTATCTCCGACTGGCCGGTGCCGCGCAGGTCCAGCGTGATGACCCGCCGGTGCGCGGCCAGCCCGCCGAGGTCGCCGAAGTACGCCGAGTCGCGCATCGGCCCTCCCGGCAGGCACACCAGGGGAGGGCCGTCGCCGTCACCGGAGCGGTGGTAGGCGAGCGCGGTGCCGTCGGGCGCGGAGAAGGTAGGCATGCCCCGGATCCTCTCAGCGGCGTACGGCATGATCAACGCCATCAACGCCGCTGGTGGGTGGCGAGCCGCCGCGTCACCACGGGGATGATCACGGCCGCGGCCACGATGTGGGACAGGGCCAGGACGACCTGGGTGGAGACGGCGGTGTGCGGCGCGACCACCGGGCCGGCGAGGGACAGCGCGGTCAGCGCGACGGTCGTCACGAAGAAGGTGCGGGCGGGCCGCTTGCCCCAGCGCGCGAGGACCACCGCGAGGACGATCCCCGCGACCGCCCAGAACAGCACGCCCCCGGCGAAGCCGCCCACCGGTATCTCCGCGGCCTCCTTCTCCCCGGGACTGGCGGCCTCCATCGGAACGCCGACGCCCCGGGCGGCCAGCCCGAACGCCTCGGTCACGACGGCACCCGCGAGGGTGGCCAGGACGCCGACCTGCCACACCGGCCGGGTGGCGAGGGACGGGATGATGCTCTTGGTCTTGCTCCGGGTCTGGATCTGGATGCCGGTCTGGGTCTGGGCCGCGGTCACGCTCATGGTTCTGACTCCTCGTCATGTCTTCATGTTCTGTGGCTTGGCTGTTCCGCCTTTCATAGAGGTAGACCCGGCCCCGCCGCGGAACTCATCGGTCGCCCGACGCAGAGGTGTCGCGCCACCTTCGCGGCCCGGTTCCGAAGAGAGGCCAAGCTCGGGAGGGGACGGGGACTGCCCGGCTACCGTTGCTCCGCATGACCCGCACCGAGATCGAGATCACAGCGGAGTTGGTCCGGGACCTGCTGCGCGACCAGCACCCTGACCTGGCCGAGCACCCTTTGAAGCTCGGCGCGCGTGGTTGGGACAACCAGCTGTGGCGGCTCGGCGACGACCTCGCCGTCCGGTTGCCCTGGGCGACACAGGCCGCGGACGCGCTACTGCGCAAGGAGCACGCCTGGCTGCCCGCTCTCGCCCCGCACCTCCCGCTGCAGATCCCCGTCCCGCAGCGCCTCGGTGAGCCCTCCGAGCGGTTTCCGCGGCCCTGGATCGTCACCACCTGGGTGCCGGGCGAGCCCGCCGACCGCGCCCCCGCCACGCGCGCTGCGGAGGCGGCCGATACCTTGGCCCGCTTCCTGACAGCTCTGCACCAACCCGCCCCTGACCGGGCACCCGCCGACGAGCACGGCCGCGGGGGGCCACTGGCCGCCAGCGCCGAGCAGTTCGAGAGGCAGCTCGCCTCGGCCACCGAGCTGGGGCTGATCCCCGACTCGGACGCCGTCCGCGCGGTCTGGGAAGACGCCGTCGCCGCGCCCGACTGGACGGGCCCGGCGCTGTGGCTCCACGCCGACCTGCATCCGGCCAACGTCCTCACCGAAGGCGGCACCTTCTGCGGCGTGATCGACTTCGGCACCCTCTGCGCGGGCGATCCGGCCATCGACCTCGCCGCTCCTTGGATACTGCTGCCGGACGGCGCCGCCGACCGCTTCCACGAGGCCTACCGGCCAGCCGCGGACGCCGCGACCCTGCGCCGCGCCCGCGGCTGGGCGGTGCTGCGCGCCCTCAGCGGCATCTGCGTCGGAGAGGCCGGCGTCCGCGGCCGCCGTGGGGGCAAGGCCACCTGGGGCCCACCGGCTCACACCGCGCTGCGACGCCTGATCGCAGCGTTCCGCTGAACGACCGGCCGAGCAGGCTCCCGAAGCGAGGCGGGTGGACTGCTGCGTTGGAGCAGGCCGGGTCACCAGGGCCCGCGGCCCGGCCGAAATCCGCTTGAGGGCCGGCGAGGCCGCGGCTACAGTCCCTCGCGTGATGAGCCCCGAATCAGACAGAGCGGAGCCGCCGGTCGCCCGGCGGCGAGTCGCTGTCTGACCTTCTGGTCGATCTCCTCCGGGCCCCGGGCCCCGGGCCCCGGGTGCCAGGCCCTCAGGTCCCAGCTCGCTTCCGGCGGCCGGACTCGCGCTCCGCGCGTCTGGTCCCGCCTTCGGCTCTCCCTCCCCTCCAGCGCGCGGGCGCCCCTGCCTGCCCGCATACGCCAACGCGACCGCTGGAGTCGACCTTGCCTGTCTTCATCTACGTCCTGAGTCTCGCTGTCTTCGCCCAGGGCACCTCGGAGTTCATGCTGTCCGGCCTCGTGCCGGGCATCGCCGGCGACCTGTCCGTGTCGGTGGGCGCCGCCGCGAGCCTGACCTCCGCGTACGCGATCGGAATGATCGTCGGCGCGCCGGTGATGGCCGCGCTGAGCGCGCGCTGGCCCCGCCGCCGCGCCCTTGCGGGCTTCCTCACGGCGTTCGTCGTCGTGCACGCCGTCGGCGCCGTCACGACGAACTTCGCCGTCCTCTTCGCGACGCGCGTCGTCGCCGCCATCGTCAACGCCGGCTTCCTGGCGGTCGCGATGTCCGTCGCGACCGCCCTCGTTGCCCCGGCGAGGCGGGCCAGGGCCACCGCCGTCCTGCTGTCCGGTGTCACGCTGGCGTGCGTGGCCGGCGTACCGGCGGGCGCGCTGCTCGGCGAGTGGTCCGGCTGGCGTTCGGCGTTCTGGGCGGTCGCGGCGCTGTGCCTGCCCGCGCTGGCGCTCGTCTTCCGCTCGGCACCCTCAGGGCCCGCGGACGCGACCCGCCGGCACGACGTCTCCCTCGGGCGGGAGGCACGTGCGCTGCGCTCGCGCCCGGTGCAGCAGGCCCTCGTCCTCGCGGCCGCCGTCAACGGGGCGACCTTCGCGACCTTCGCCTACCTCGCCGTCATCGGCACGGACGTCGCCGGCCTGCCCGATGGCGCGGTGCCCGGGCTGCTCGCGGCGTTCGGCGTCGGCGCCTTCGCCGGGGTGACGACGGCCGGCCGCGTGGGCGACGGACAGCTCAGGCGCGGCGTTCGCCTCGCGGTGTACGCCCTGCCCGCCGCGTGGGCCGCCCTGGCCCTGACCAGCGCCCACGCGGTCCCGCTCTTCGTCGCGGCGGTCGTGCTCGGCGGCCTGTCCTTCGGCGTCGGATCGACGCTCGTCAACCGCGTCATGCACGTGGCCTCCGACGCCCCTTCCCTGAACGGCTCCTTCGCCACCGTCGCCCTGAACGCCGGCGCCTTCCTCGGCCCGCTGCTCGCCGGCGCCGCGACGGAGACGACGGGCGACTACCGGGCCGCGGCGTGGTCGAGCGCCGCCATGGCGGCAACGGCGGTCGCCATACTCGGAGTTGCGCGTGGTGCGGCCACTCGGCGGACTGTGGTCTGATGAGCACTGCTGAGCGGACGATCCGACCACAGACAGGGGGAACTGGGACGTGCTGGGGCGAGGAACGGTGCTCGGCGAGCGCTACACGTTGACGGAGCGGCTCGGCGGCGGCGCGATGGGCGAGGTGTGGCGGGCGGACGACGGCGTGTTCGAGCGGCAGGTGGCCGTCAAGATCCTGCATCCGCGGCTGCTTGACGAGGCCACCTTCGCGGCCCGGTTCCGAAGGGAAGCCAAGCTTCTCGCCGCGCTCAGCCATCCCGGCATCGTCAACGTCCACGACTACGGTGAGAGCGGGGGCGACGAGGGCGAGGACGGGGGAGGGGGCGGGGACGACTCCGGCGTGCGGCTGGCGTACATCGTCATGGAGTTCATCGACGGTACGCCGTTGGATGAGGTCCTCGCGGAGCGCGGCCCGCTGCCGGTTGAGCGGGCGCTCGACATGGTCGCTCAGGCGCTGGAGGGGCTGCATGCCGCGCACCGGCGGGAGATCGTGCACCGCGACATCAAGCCGGCGAACCTGATGCTCCGGGCCGACGGCCGGGTGACGGTGACCGACTTCGGGATCGCCCGTACGCCGTCCGGCACCAAGCTCACCGACTCGCACTCGGTGATCGGCACTGCTCTCTACATGGCGCCCGAACAGGCGGAGGGCCTGGGCGCGATCCCGGCGTCCGATCTCTACTCCATCGGCGTGGTCCTCTACCAGCTGCTGACCGGGGAGTTGCCGTTCACCGGCGAGACTGCGGTTCAGGTCCTGCTGAAGCAGATCAGGGAGCCCGCGCCGGAGCTTCCCGCCGCCTTCCCGGAGCCGGTGCGTGCCTTCGTCGCCAAGGCGCTGGCCAAGCGGCCGGAGGACCGGCACGCGGACGCTGCGGCGATGGCGGCGGCGGCCCGCCGTGCCGCCACCGGACAGCCGCCCGAGCCCGAGCCCGAGCCCGCGCCCTTGCCCGCGGCCGGACCGGCACCCACCCCCGCGCCCCCTCCGCCTGCTCCCCCGCCGGGGCACGCTGCCCAGGGGAAGGCGGACGACACCATCGTCCTGGCGGCGAAGCGGAAGCAGAAGCAGGGCCAGGAGCGGAAGCGGCGGCGCATACCCGTGGTCCTGCTGCTTCCCGTGGTGATCACGCTGGGCGGAGGCACCTTCTGGTACATGGATCCGTTGCCGGACCACAGCGAAACGGACGTGCCCGAGGCAGGGGATACGCCCGCGGCCTCCGGTGGACAGAGCCCCGACTCCACGCCTCCGGGGTCCGCATCCCCCAGCGCCACGGAATCGGAGTCGGAATCCGAATCGGATGACGACCCGAACGGGTCTCCGTCGGACGACGCCGATGGGGGAGGCGGCGACGACGAGGACCAGGCGGGAAGCGGCGGCGACGCCAGCGGAGGCCAGGGCGGAGACGGCTCGGGGACGAGTGGCGGCGGCAGTTCGGGCGGCGGCTCGGCCAGCGGCGGTGGATCCGGCGACCCGGACCCCTCGGACCCTGATCCTGATCCTGATCCGGGGCCCAGCATCCCGCAAGGCTGCGGCAGCGATGGCTGGGGCCACATCACCAACGTTCACGACGGACGCAAGGCCGGCCTGGCTGCCGACCGTCCCCAGGATGGCACCGAGGTGATCACGGGCGGCACCACCACCTATGGGTGGGTGCGTTCGTCTCAGCAGGGCGGATTCACCTACTTCACTGCCTGCAACCTGAGCAGTCCCAGCCTCGCCGTGCCGTACGGCATGGGTGGCGTGGAACTCACGTCCGGCTACGACGCCGCTACGGGTTGGACCCTGGAGAGCGCCAGTTCGGGCGCCTATTACCTCAGGACGATGGATGGGCGCTGCCTGACCAACAACGGCGAAGGCGAGCAGCTGACCGTCATCACCTGCACGACCGGGAACGAGTCCCAGATGTGGCGGATTCCCGAGGCATAACCCTGCCGGGCTCGGCGCGGGCCTGTCGGCCGGCGCCGTGGTGGCGGCGTGGCTGGTCTTCGGGCCGATGCTGTCGCTGGTGGGGCGGTTCGGCGGCCTGGTCCGGTGATCACCCGACCAGGGCCGTACAACACCCCGCTGTGATCGTGCCAGGCAACGCCGGCTGGCGCGTCAAGGCGACCAGCTGGCCCCAGGAACCGCGCTGAAATCCAGGTGCGCGTGGCCCTCGGCCGTGTCAGCCTCGGCCGGTGAATCGTGAACAGATCTCCCAGCTCGCCCACGCCGACCACCCGATCTCGGCCCCGCTCGGCGACGACTCGGTGCGTCGGCTCCTCGAACGCGCCGTCCCAGGCGGCGCCGCGCGCCCGCCGCGCGTGCTCGACCTCGGCTGCGGGGGTGGGGAGTGGCTGCTGCGCGCCCTGATCGCGTACCCGGAACTGCGGGCGGAGGGCGTGGACATCGCGGCGGGCGCGCTCGCGCGGGCGCGCCAGGCCGCGCGCGATCTCGGCGTTGATCAACGCCTGATCCTCCACGAGGCGGACGCCGCCGACTTCGCCGCCCCGCACGCCTTCGACCTGGTCCTCTGCGTCGGCGCCACGCACGCCTTCGGCGGCCTGCTCCCCACCCTCGCGGCGGCGC
Source organism: Streptomyces sp. 6N223 (assembly GCF_052246635.1). Classification (NCBI taxonomy): domain Bacteria; kingdom Bacillati; phylum Actinomycetota; class Actinomycetes; order Kitasatosporales; family Streptomycetaceae; genus Streptomyces; species Streptomyces sp. 6N223. The sequence goes on from NZ_JBQQCA010000040.1 coordinate 51,258, forward strand.
GCAAGCACCTGGCGGCCGGCGGGCGTGTCCTGGTCGGGGAGGGGTTCTGGGCCGCCGAGCCGTCGCCCGAGGCCGTCGAGATGCTCGGGGAGGACCTGGCGGACCTGCCGACGACCATCGACCGCGTCGTCGCCGACGGCTGGACGCCGGTCTACGGGCACATCAGCACGCGGCACGAACTCGACGACTACGAGTGGGCGTGGACGGGGACGCTGGCGGCGTGGGCCCTGGACCACCCCGACGATCCGGACGGCGCCGCCCAGGCACTGGCGGCGTCCGCCACCCACCGCGAGCAGTGGCTGCGCGGCTACCGGGACGCGTTCGGCTTCGTCTGCCTGGTCCTGCGAAGGAACTCCCTGCCTCCGGCGGACAAGTGAGGAGGGAGTTGTTCATGCACAGTCCCTGACCGACCGGAGGAGACGACCGCGTGCGCAGGACGCACACAGCGCACAGAAGGACAAGCAGGAGTCCGGCGGCCGGGGGGTCGGTGTCCTTCCGTGCCACGGCGACCGACCGGGACGGCGACGCCACGACCGTGACCGTCGTGGACGCCTACCGCACGAGGTAGCCACCCGGAGGATCGGGGACGAACACGCCGGCCATGCGGCTCTTCACAGTTGAGGGTGTAGTCGCTGGCTGGAAGGTGGCTGGCGCGTCGGTCCCGGGGTAGCTGTCGAGGTCTTCCGATTCAGACCGTGCTGGGGCGGATCGGCGTCGGCTGCCCGACCAGGGACAGCGATGCGCAAACGCAGCCGGAGGCCCGATCTTGTGTCACCGTTCGCAGTGGACTTCTTCGCGTACCCGCTCAGATCGGTCAACGGCGCACCCGATAGCGCAGGTGAAGCACCCGGTCGCCCTGAATCACCACGTCAGGATCCTCCAACAGGTGCTGCGCGTCGACCGACCCGAAGTAGCGCTTGCCGGACCCGAACACGACGGGTACGACGTCCATGCGCACCTCGTCGATCAGGCCCGCGGCAAGCACCTGGCCACCGACGTCGCCAGCGGCGACCTCGACCATGCGGTCAGCCGCAAGCTCCTGCGCCTTGGCCACGGCTGCCTCGACACCGTCGACGAAGTGAAACGGAGCCTCGGGGTCCCAGCCCTCGGGCTCCGGCCGGTGCGTCACGACGACCACGTGGTCGATCCCGCCCGGAGGCTTCCCGTCCCAGCCGTCCGTCATGTCGAAGACGTGGCGGCCGACGATGGTCGCCCCGATCTGATCCCAGTACGGCCGGGTGTAGTCGTAGGACGTCTGCGACACCTTCAACTCGCCGCTCTCGTCCAACGGCACGTCACCGCTGGACAACCAGTCGAACAGCGGTCCGGGCTGGTCGTTCTCGTCCGCGACGAAGCCGTCCACCGACACCGAGCTGTACATGACCACCTTGCTCACGGGGCTCTCCTTTGCTTTGGGATGCCCCCAAATTAGCGTTTCGTGAGCTGTCGCTCTTGTAAGAAATCAATCGGCCGGCAGCGGCCAGCTGTCCAGCACGTGGCCGGGATGTTCGCGCAGGAACCGCCGCCGGACTTCGACGTACCGGGTCGGCGTGAGCCCGGTGAACGCCCGGAACTCGTGTCCGAAGTGGGCCTGGTCGAAGTAGCCTGCGCCACCGGCGAGGTCGCCCCAGTCGATCGGTCCGGCGGGGTTGATCGCGAACACGGTGGCGGTGAAGCGGTAGGTGCGGGCCAGCCGCTTCGGCGTGACGCCGATGAGTTCCTTGAACCGCTGTGCCAGATGAGTGCTGCTGACACCGGCTGCCACCCTCAGGTCGCCGATCGCCACCGCCCCGCTGGTCGCCGCGATGACACTGCTCGTATGGCGGACCAGCCCCAGGCCGGCGGTCTCGCACAGCCGTCGCCTTAGCTCCTCCTCGAGCAGCGTCAGCATCTCGTGCGGTCCGTCCGCCGTGGCCAGCCGGTCTCGCAGCTCAGCAATGGCGGGCCGGCCCCAAACCTGCTCTACCGTCACCGGCCGGTCACACAGCTCGGCCGCGGGCATCGGCAGGAACGGCGCCAGCCCCCACGGCTTGAAGTGCACGCCGACGGACCGGGTCCGGAATGGGTAGCCGAACTCCAACGCGCGGGTGGGCATGGTGACCACGCAGCCGTCGGCGTACTCGGCCGTCTCAATGTCGGTGCCGGCGCGGATGCGGAACGGCGCCCCGAGGTTGACGATGAGCAACGCCGCTGGCATCGGCGGCAGCGTCAGCCGGGCGTACGGCGGCGCACCCTCCAGGTAGTACAAGTCGTCGATCAGCCCGTCCAGCGGCGGTCGCGGCACTCTGGACACGTACTCCATGCCCACAGCATCGCCGACGCCCCGCCGGCATCGCGCGCCGGGATGGTCCAGCCGCGCTGCCGCCAGCATCGAGCCGGCGCCGATCCCGGACGAGCGCCCGGCCGCGGACACATGGGGGAGGCGCTCATCCCCGATCTCGCCACCGATTGTCAAAGAAGCCGACTCAGGTCGCCTCCGGACACGGTGTCCTCCGGGTCCGTGGCGCGGGACTCGAAGCGGAGAACGGCGCCCGTCTCGCCGAAGGCAACCACCGTGACGGTGACGCCATTGGCGAAGCTGACGTAGCCGGTGCCCTCGATGATGGCGCCCACCTCGCCGAACTCCGGGCGTTCGGTGCCGACCAGCATCACGTTGCTGGCGGGGTCGGCCGAGACAACGAACAGGGAGAAGCCGAACTCGGGATCGAGAGGTATCTCGGCTTCCTCGACGTAGATCTCGCAGTCGGCCTGCCGACAGGCTTCCACGTCGGTGCCGTCCTCGGCCGGGAGGGGAGGGGATTCGCTCGGAGTCGGTGTCGGCTCATGCGTCGGCGTCGGCGTCGGCGTCGGCGATGGTGTGGTGGGGGAGGGGGTGGGGTTACGCGGCGCGGCCTCGCTGTCGCGGGCAGCGTCGTCGGGTGCGGTGTCGTCGGAGGACGACGAGCAAGCGGGCAGCAGCAGGGCGGAGAGGAGGAGTGGCGCGGCGATCTTGGCAGTCGTCGGAGTCCGCATAGGGCTGTCTAACGCCAGGCGTCCGGGAGGGGTCACGGCTCGCCCAGGCCGGGTACGTCAGCTGGTGAGTGGGCCGGAAGCGAGGTGAGAGAGCACCGTGCGCACTCCGTCCTCGACCGGGTTGACCGCGTCGACCACGAGCCGCTCGACGGTCAGGGGCGGATACTCGGTGCGCATCCGTTCCACGTGATCCCACCCGACCTCATGCCAGCCGGGGATGTTGCGTGCGCGGCCCTCCACCCGGGAGCGGTGCAGGGACTGGTCGGTGCAGACGCACTCGACGACGTGCAGCGTCGCGCCGTACGCGTCGGTGACCTCGCGCCATGTGGTGATGACTGCGTCATTGAGCAGGCAGTCGGTGACGGCGGACTGGCGGAGCATCAACTGCCGCGTGATGAGCGTCTCCAGCAGGCCGTAGTACATCGCGAGATACGCGGGCCGGTCCAGCGCCGCGAGCACGCCGTGGGGCTTGAGCGCCCCCATGAGCCAGTCACCGGCGAATGCGGGGGCACGGATAGTTGTGGCCACCCGTTCGGCCAGCGTCGACTTTCCGGTGCCGGGCAGTCCGGTGAAGGCGATGACCTTGAGGGGCGGTGCGTCCCCCGCGTCGCTGGTCATCTGCGTCATGTGACGTCGAGTCGGAGGACGCGCCCGTCGGAGCTGAGGAGGTGAAGCGTCTCGCCGTCGGCGACCACGTCGGTGGCCTCGGGCGTCAGGCCGGGATCGGAGAGCGGCGTCGCACCCTCACCCGCCAGGCCACCCCTGCCGTCTGGGGGGGCGCGCCAGATCTCCTGACCGGCCGCCGTGGTCACCCAGAACGGATGGGAGTCCCCTCCATAGGCGAGCCCTGTGGGCTGGCCGCTGAGGTCCAGGGGATCCCCCACCGGCATCGGCGGCCCGACGGTGCCGTCCTGGGCGTCTCGCTCGACGACGCTGAGCGCGGGCGGCGACGACGCGGTCCCGTCCCCCGCGTCGATGACCCACAGCCGCCCGCTCGGGTCCCAGGCCAGCCCCTGCACATCGCTGAAGCCCGAGGCGTAGACGGCCGACGTCGGGTCGGGGTTGTCGCCGGGAACGTCGCCGGTCGATGTCACGCGCAGGATCTCAGTGCCCGCGCTCGCCGTGAGGTTGCCGTCGTGGTCGAAGGCGAGCGCGCCGCCACCGATGGGGAGATCTTCGATCATGCTCTCGTCGCTCGGCGTCAGCTGATCGCCCTCGGAGTCGTCCTCGTCGTAGACGTAGGTGCCGATGCGGCTCTCATCGCCACGGGAGTAGTAGGCGTACACCGTGACGTCGTCGGTGGCGTCGGGCTCGGCAGCCAGGCCCAGCAGCATGCGATCGCCTCCGAGGGCAACGCTGTGCAGCTCGCCCGCCTCGGCCACCGTGCCCTCGTCGTCGCCGACGCGATAGATCACGCCGTCCTGGGTGCCGACCAGCAGGTCACCGTTCGAGAGCTGCGTGATGCAGCAGGCGTTGCCGATGCCTTCGGCGAGCGTGGAGACGTCTTCGATGGTGCCGCTGTCTGAGGCCGCCTCATACGTCTCCGGCACGGCCGGAGTGGTGGGGTCGCCGTCTGGCGGGGGAGAGTCGATGAGCCCGTCTCCGTCGCTGTCACCATCGTGTTCGGGCGTGGGGGTGGCCTCACCGTTCTGATCCGTGAGGCCCATGTGTGCCGCCCGGTTCGAGGCAGGGCCGACCGAGCAGCCGACGGCCAGCGCCGTGACGAGGGCGACGAGCAACACGCCGCCTGCCGCGCGCCGACGGCGGCTGCCTCCCCGCATGGGTATACGTCTCCTCGTGCAGGCTCTGCTAGATCGCCATGCCGTAGATGATGGTGAACAGGGTGCCGAGCGAGCCGATGATGAACACCCCGGTGAGACCGGCGACGATCAGGCCCTTGCCCTGCTCGGCGCTGAACGAGTCCCGGAGGGCGGTCGAGCCGATCCGCTGCTTGGCTGCTCCCCAGATGGCGATGGCCATGCAGATCAGGATGGCCAGGGCCATGACCACCTGAACCATCGTCCGGGCCTCTTCACCGAGAGCACCGAAGGGTCCCCAGTCGGGGGCGATCCCACCGATGATCTCGTTGATGTCCTCGTCCTCTTCTTGCGCTTGTGTCAGGTCCATGTGCACTCACCACCCAACTGGCTCTTGCCGTACCTTCTTCGGATTGTGCCACGCCGGAGTGACAGCCGGAGACTCTGAGTGCAGCTGTATCAGGACACGAGGGGGTGTGTTCTGGCCCACGCCAGCAGGGTGCGGAGGCGGGCCGGGCTGGTGACCAGGACGGCGGCGGGGTCGTCGGACTCCCGGAGGCCGATGGTGCGGTCGGGGGTCGTGGTGAGTTCGAGGCAGTTGTTGCTCTCGTTGCTGTGTGATGACTTCTGCCAGTGGGCGGAGGACGCTGCGGTCAGCTCCAGGCAGTTGTTGCCAGCAGAGCTGAAGGATGACCTCTGCCAGCCGAGGGGGGGCAGCATCTTGACTCCGAGGGACTATCGCGCTGCGGCTTCGGATCGGACGATGGCCAGGAGCGAGCGAAGGCGGTCTGGTGTGGTGGTGAGAACGATCTCGGGATCTTCGGACTCCCGGAAGTGGACCGGGCCCTCTGGCTTGGGGCACGCGAGTTCGATGCAGTTGTTGCCCTGAGCGCTGAACGAGGACTTCTGCCAGCTGATCGGCGCGCCGGTCGTCATGCTGTCTGCTCCTAGAGGCTCTTGGCGATCTCGTGGATGAAGTCGCGTGACTTCTCCGGGTCCAGGGATGCCCGCTCGAAGCGCGTCATGAAGGTGCGGTAGTTCTCCAGTTGAGCTTCTGCGTGCAGGAAGACGCATCCATGTTCGACGTCCAGTTGCACGGTGTCCAGTTGAGGAACCGGCCCTTCGGCGTAGAGCACGGTCTGTCCAGTTCCCGGGATGACGCCTGCGGTGAAAGGGATGACTCGCACCGTGACGTTAGGCCGCTCGCTCATCTCCACGATGTGTCGGAGCTGCGCGCGAGTGAGCTCCGGACCACCGAACTGCATACGCAGGGCAGCTTCGTGGATGATCGCCGTATAAGGGATCGGTTCGTCGCGAAAAAGGATCTCTTGCCGCTTGATCCGAAGTGAGACGTGGTGCTCGGCGAGCAGGTGTGGCATCTCCGGGATGTTCTGCCGGACGATCATCCGGGAGTAGTCCGTCGTCTGCAACATGCCGGGGAGCAAGGCGACTTGGGCTGTGCGGACCGCCTTGGCGTAGTGCTCCATCTCCGCCAGGTCTACAAGCGCAGGGATCACTCTGTCCCTGTAGTCATCCCACCAGCTCCGCGTCCGCCCGTCCGCCATGTCGGCGAGGGCTTCGACAAGGGCTGGATCGGAGCAGCCGTAGGCGTGGGCGAGCGTGCGAACCCGATCTGGGCTTACGCCGAGCCGAGCGACCTCGATGTTGCTCACGCGGGACTGGGTGAGTCCCAACATGGCAGCCGCCTCTGTGGCGGACAGCCCTGCTCGTTCACGGAGCTTGCGGAGTTCGATCCCGAGCCGACGCTGTCGAACAGTGGGCGCGTTCCGAGTCGCCATCAAGGACCTTCCCCTCGAACGGTATTCGCATGTCCTGACCGTGGTGACTTTAGTCACCGATTCGGTGGACGATAGCCACCCGCGCAGCCTACAGTAGGTGCACACCTGGCCACCCATCGTGGCACGGAATCCGGCAGCCCCTGACCTCCCGAGGGCGGAGATGCCTCGGCTCGTGCCTGTCCGACGCTGGTGCGTCTGCCAGATCCGTGGTGGTCAGAAGCCCTCGCATTCGCCGTGCAAGGAGGCCCGCTATGACTCTGCTGCTCGACCAACCCACTGACCCCCACCCCCACCCCCACCCCACCGACTGGGAACTGAGCGTCCATCTGCCCTCCGACGCCCACGCGCCGCGCCTCTGCCGACGGGCCGTCGTCAACGCCGTCCACGAGTACGGCCTGCCGCACCTAACCCACGACGGCGCGCTCGTCGCCTCCGAGCTGATGACCAACGCCGTCCAGCACGGCCGCGGACCCCTCTCCTTCCGCGTCGCCTGGTACTCCGTCCGCCACCGGCTCCGCATCACCGTCTGGGACACCGGCCACGGCCGTGCGCCCGACCGCCCCACACCACCCGCCCCGGACCAGGAGAGCGGGCGTGGGCTCGTCATCGTCGCCGCGCTCGCCGTCGAGTGGGCGCAGTACGCCATGCCCGGCGGCGGGAAGGCGCTGTGGGCGGAACTGGGGCAGCAGCCATGCGCGTGCTCTACGCCGTCCTCCTCCTAACCGCCCTCGTCGTCGGGTGCGCCGCCGGTTGTACGGTCGGGCCCGCCGCGAACCGGGCCGGGGAAGGGGACACGGAGCCGGGGCCGGAGGCATCCGGCGTTCCGGAGGTGCCCGGGGAACCGGAAACGGCCCCGGCCGAGGGGGATGTGGCGATCACCGCCATGCTGCCGACCGGCCTCCGCGACCCCTGCTGCCTCGCCGAGCTGCCCAGCGGCGACCTCCTCCTCGGCACCCGCGAGAGCGGCACGATCCACCGGCTGGACACGACGACCGGTGACCTGACCGACCTCGGCACGCTCTCCGGCGTGGCGTACGCCCCCGACCGCACGCTGCTGGCGTTGACCGTCGAGTCGGAGGACCCCGACGCCAAGGGCCTGTTCGCCTACTACACCGAAGGCGAGAGCGCGGCCATCGCCCGATACGGCTACGACGCGACAGAGGGGGAGTTGGACGAGTTGGACTTCACCTACTCGACGCTCGTCAGCGGACTGCCACAGCCCGAAACGGGAAGAGCCGCGCTCGCCTTCGGCCCGGACGGGATGCTGTACGCCGGGACCGCGACCGGCGACATCCTGCGGATGACCTCCATCGGATGGACCCCGGACGACAACCCCGACCCCGGGTCGTTCACGTACGCCACCGCCCTCGGCGGCAGCGTCACCGGCCTCGCCTGGGACGGGACCGGGCGGCTGTGGGTGGCGACCCCCGGCCAGGTCAACGCCGTTGGGGCGCCGCCGCTCCGCACGTGGCCGCCCGGTGAGCGGGTGACGGGGCTGGCGTACATTCCCGCCTCCGGCTCGCTCTGGCTGAGCACCGCCACCGGCAACGGCGGCCTGTGGCGTATCCCACTCAACGGCGTTCGGCAGCCGGAGCTGTTCCCGCTCCACGAGCCGCCGGTCGCCCTCCTGCCCGCCCGCCAGGGCGGCGGGCTGTGGCTGCTGACGGCCGACGGGACCGTGGCGAGGGCGGCGGTGAGGTGATCGAGGTGATCGAGGTGCATGAGGTGAATGTGGTGAGTGAGGTGAGTGAGGCGAAGGGGCGTGCGTCCCCCCACCTGCACGCCAGTTCGGCGCCGTTACGGGCTGGTGACGATCAGTTCAGCGCACCTATGCTGTCTGTGTGCCCTTCCCAGCGCACCCTCACGAATCCGCGTCCGAGTCAGAGACGGATACCAAGACCAAGGCCAAGACCAGTACCGAGTCGGAGACCGGAAACGAACTCGGGCTGAGCCCCGACGACATCCTGGTCGTCATCGGGCATCCCTTCGGGGATGTCGTCGTGCCCCTGGGGCACTGGATCGCGACCGGCCCCGGCCCGCGCCCGTACGTGCGCCCGCTGAGCGCCCGCTCACGCGCGACCGGCGAGCCCTTGCCCCTCTCCATCATCCCGCTGCGCTACCGCAACGACGAGGAGGCGCGGCAGGCGATCCGTGACGGGCGGGTGGAGGATCCCTGGGCGCCCGGCCGCTCCTAGGCGTGAGCGTGGGCGTGGGCGTGGGAGCCAGCCTTGCGCTCATGCGGCGCTGATGCGGCAGAGTAGGGCGCCGTGGAGGGATTGCGGGCGCAGGATCCTGCGCGGATAGGCGAGTTCACGCTGCTGGCGCGGCTGGGGGCCGGCGGCATGGGGCGGGTGTATCTGGGGCGGTCGCCGGGTGGGATTCAGGTGGCGATCAAGGTCATCCGGGAGGACATCGCCGAGTACCCCGAGGCCCTGGCGCGCTTCCGCCGCGAGGTTGACACGGTGCGCGCGGTGCGGAGCGTGTACACCGCGAGCCTGGTCGACGCCTCACTCGACGCGCCGCCGTACTGGCTGGCCACCGAGTTCGTGCCCGGGCCGACGCTGCTGGCCGCGACGCGCGACGCGCCGCTGCCGACCGCGCTCGCGACGCGGCTGTTCGCGGCGTTGGCGGAGGGGCTGGCGGTCGTGCACCAGCACGGGGTGATCCACCGCGACCTGAAGCCGCACAACATCATCCTGGCGCCGGCCGGGCCCCGGCTCATCGACTTCGGCATCGCGCGCGCCGCCGAGCACACGCACCTCACCCACACCGGGCACGCACCGCCGGGCACGCCGGGGTACACGGCGCCCGAGGTGCTGCTGGGCGAGGAAGCGGCCACGGCGGCGGACGTGTTCGCGCTCGGCGCGACGATGGCGGCGGCGGCCACGGGACGGGCGCCGTACGGGGGCGGCGAGTGGGCGGTGGTGAGCTACCGGGTCGTGCACGGCGAGATCGACGTGGCCGGGGTCGAGCCGGAGCTGGCGGCGTTGATACGTGCGTGCGTGGCGCGCGAGCCGGCGCGGCGGCCGGGGCTGCGGGACGTCGTCCAGCGGTGCGGGGTCGGCTCGGCGCTCGCGTCGGAGCCGGCGTACCAGGCGCTGGCCGGGCGCGGCGAGCGCGTGCCGGCGGACCTGCCGACGGCGGTGGCGGCCGGGCTGGTCCCGCCGGGGCACGGGACGCCGACGGCGCCGGGCTGGCAGCCGCCGATGCAGCCGCCCGTGCAGCCGCCGATGGTGCCGCGTACGCCGACGCGGCTGGACGGCCAGGCGGCGGGGCCGGGGCGGCGGGGCCGCCGCACGGGGCTGGTGGTGGGCGCGGCCATGGCGGTGGCGGTGCTGGCGACGGTCGTGACGCAGTGGCTGCTGCCGGGGGACGTGGACGGGGACGGGGCCGTGGAGGACCCCGGGGACGGGGAGCCGACCTGGTTCTCGACGGGGTCGGGGCTGGTGGAGATGTCGCCCAGCGCGGACGCGGAGACGACGGGAGAACCGCCGCGCCTCGATCCGGACTTCACGGCCACCGAGGTCTGGCAGCCCGACGCCGGGTTCTGCTCGCTGCCGGCGGCGGAACGGCTGGAGAACCTCCAGTACAGCGTGGACGCCGACTCTCACCCGGACAGGGTGGAGATCGGCTGGCGGCTGAAGTTCCCCCCGGAGCCGGGCGACATGGACGCCCCCTACTACGTCGCCGCCGCCCTCCGCCCCCCGCCCGATCCCGAGAACAACGGATCGGGCGGCTTCTCCACCGTCTCCGCCACCGAGTCGTTCGATCTCCTGGCGGGAGATCCGACCCAGTGGACCGATGTCACCTACCCCGACGACTTCCGGAACCCGATCCCGCTTGAGGAGGTGTCAGGCGACTGGACGGTGATCTTCTACCACGTCCAGTCGCCGACCGAGGCCGGAAGCGTCGCGTGCAGTGGATTCACGAGGCCGTAGCGTCGTGGTGCGGGAGCAAGGGAAGGCTTGAGAAATGCGGCGGATCTGGCTGGTGGTGGGTGCCGGCTTCGGGATGATGCTGTGCTTCCTGGCGTTGCTCGTCGTCGGGGTGTACAGCGCGGCCGGCGGGCTGCTCGGCGGCCTCGGGGACAACGCCTCGTCGGGGAGCAGGCAGCTGGCGCGCAACGCCGTGCCCGCCGAGTACGAGAGCCTGGTGCAGGAGTGGGGCAACCTCTGCCCGACCCTCTCCCCGGCCCTGCTCGCCGCGCAGCTCAACCAGGAGAGCGGCTTCCTGACGGACCAGACGAGCCCGGCGGGCGCGCAGGGCATCGCGCAGTTCATCCCCGGCACCTGGGCCACGCACGGCTTCGACGCCAACGGCGACGGGGAGGCGAACGTCTGGGACCCGGAGGACGCCATCCCCTCGGCCGCGCAGTACGACTGCACCATCGCCGGGTACGTGGAGGACGTGCCGGGCGACCCGGTCGACAACATGCTGGCGGCGTACAACGCGGGCGCGTACGCCGTCATCCAGTACGACGGCGTGCCGCCGTACGAGGAGACGCAGAACTACGTGCGCGTCATCCGCGAGGCCGAGGCGAGCTTCGCCGCGCCCGTCGAGGACGAGGAGGAGAGCCTCCAGGCGCTGTCGCCGTCCGAGGCGGCGGCCGGGGCGGTGAACTGGGCGCAGGAGAAGCTCGGCACGCCGTACCTGTGGGGCGGCGACGGCCTGCCCGAGGAGGGCGGGCGGTTCGACTGCTCGGGGCTGACGATGCGGGCGTACGAGTCGGTCGGGATCGAGCTGCCGCGCGTCGCCAACGACCAGTGGAACGCCGGGCCGCACCCGGAGCGGGACGAACTGCTGCCGGGGGACCTGGTCTTCTTCGCCTACGACCTGGAGGACTCGCGCAGCATCCACCACGTGGGGATCTATGTCGGCGGCGGTCACATGATCAACGCCCCGTACACCGGGGCCGTGATCCGGTTCGACCCGATCGACTCGGCGGACTACTTCGGCGCGACTCGCCCGACGGCCTAGACCTTGTAGTAGATCTTGTAATTGTCTCCCCGTTTCGTGTGCTTGTCGGCATTGTGCAGCCGATGTGGCGGTCCGCGCGCTATGCGTTGCTGTTCGATAACGCTGCGGTGATCATTCGATCGAGCTGGGCACCCTGGGGGTGGTAAACGGCGTTAGCTGTTCCGGTGGTTCCGGTACAGGGGCTCCTACCCCTGCCGTCCCAGCGGCAGGGTCCCCCCACACGATGAAGGGGCCGCGACAGCACATGTCTGGAATCTGGTCAGGTTGGTCCGGGATCGACAATCCCGACATCGAGATGGACGTCCTCCGCGACCTCGGCGGCGGCGAAGGGCTGCCGGGCTGGGCGCAGGACGCGGTCGTGGCCGTCGGCGAGTACGGGATTCCCGCCGCGCTGGTGGCGGTGGTGCTGCTGGCCTGGTACGCGGTGCGCCGGCGCGCGGACGCGGCGGTGGCGGTGGCCGGGGTGCTGTGGGCGGGGCTGGCGGCCCTGGTCGCGTATCTGGTGAACATGCCGATCCGGGACTTCGTGGCGCGGCCGAGGCCCGAGGGGCACACGGACCTGGCGGAGCTGAACGCCCTGATCGACGAGTCCGGCTACTCCTTCGTGAGCGACCACGCCAGCACGGCGATGGCGGTCGCGGTCGCGCTCTTCCTCGTCCACCGGTGGCTGGGGGCGGTGGCGTGCGCGCTGGCGTTGCTCCAGGGGTTCGCGCGTGTGCTGATGGGGGTGCACTACCCGACGGACGTGATCGGCGGGTACGCGCTGGGCATGGCGACGGCGCTGCTGCTGGCGCCGCTGGCGCAGGCGGGGCTTACGCCGCTGGTGCGGGGCGCTGCGCGTGCGCCGGGTCTGGGGTGGCTGGCGCCTGCGGGCGCAGCGGACGCGCCTGCGGGCGCGGGTGCGGGCGCGGGTGCGGCGAAGCCGGAGCCCGACCTGGCGGCCTGAGGCCCCGGGGCTCCGCCCCGGAC
>NZ_JBQQCA010000041.1:0-63135 GCF_052246635.1 Streptomyces sp. 6N223
TTCCTCATCCCGGCCGAGCGCCCGCCCGGCGCCCGGCCGGAGAAGGGCATCGCCGGCAGGGTCCTCACCGAGGGCGGGCTGCTGGTGATCACGTGGGCGCACGGCGAGCGGCTGCCGGACTCCGGCTTCCGCTCCGACCGCGCCGCCGAACACCCCGCCTGGGCCGGGGCCGTCGACCCCCCCGCCCCCGCCCGCGCACGGGAGGTCCGCCCACGGGAGGTCCCCGCTCAGGCAGTCCGCGCACAGGAAGAAGGTGCCCGATGACCACCACCACCGCACCCGCCCTGCTCGTGCTGGAGGACGGCCGCACCTTCCGCGGCCGGGCCTACGGCGCGGCGGGGGAGACCTTCGGCGAGGCGGTCTTCGCCACCGGCATGACCGGCTACCAGGAGACCCTCACCGACCCGTCCTACCACCGCCAGGTGGTCGTCATGACCGCCCCCCACATCGGCAACACCGGCGTCAACGACGAGGACCCCGAGTCCCGCCGCATCTGGGTCGCCGGATACGTGGTCCGCGACCCGGCCCGCACGCCGTCCAACTGGCGGTCGCGGCGTTCCCTCGACGAGGAGCTGGCCGCCCAGGGCGTCGTCGGCATCAGCGGCGTCGACACGCGCGCCCTCACCCGCCACCTCCGGGAACGCGGCGCCATGCGGGCCGGCATCTTCTCCGGCGAGGCGCTGGCCCGCCCGGGCGACGAGGCGTCGCTGCTGGCCAGGGTGCTGGCCGCGCCGCCCATGACCGGCGCCCACCTCGCCCCGGAGGTCGCCACCACCGAGCCCTACGTCATCCCCGCCGACGGCGAGCGGCGCTTCACCGTCGCCGCCATCGATCTCGGCATCAAGGGCATGACCCCGCGCCGCATGGCCGAGCGCGGCATCGAGGTCCACGTGCTGCCCGCCACCGCCACCCTGGAACAGATCTACGCCACGGGCCCGGACGGCGTGTTCCTCTCCAACGGCCCGGGCGACCCCGCCGCCGCCGACCACCCCGTCGCCGTCACGCGCGGCGTTCTCGACCGGGGCACCCCGCTGTTCGGCATCTGCTTCGGCAACCAGATCCTCGGCCGGGCCCTCGGCTTCGGCACCTTCAAGCTGAAGTACGGCCACCGGGGCATCAACCAGCCGGTGAAGGACCTCACCACCGGAAAGGTGGAGGTCACCGCCCACAACCACGGCTTCGCCGTCGACGCACCCCTCGACGCGGCCTCCGACACCCCCTTCGGCCGGGTGGCGGTCTCCCACGTCTGCCTCAACGACAACGTCGTCGAGGGCCTCAGGCTCCTCGACCGGCCGGCCTTCAGCGTCCAGTACCACCCCGAAGCGGCGGCGGGCCCGCACGACGCGGCCTATCTCTTCGACCGCTTCGTCTCCCTGATGGAGGGCGAGCGTGCCTAAGCGCACCGATATCACGTCAGTCCTGGTCATCGGCTCCGGCCCCATCGTCATCGGGCAGGCGGCGGAGTTCGACTACTCCGGCACGCAGGCGTGCCGCGTGCTGAAGTCCGAGGGGCTGCGGGTCATCCTCGTCAACTCCAACCCCGCGACGATCATGACCGACCCCGAGATCGCCGACGCCACCTACGTGGAGCCGATCACCCCCGAGTTCGTCACCAAGATCATCGCCAAGGAGCGGCCCGACGCGCTGCTGCCCACCCTCGGCGGCCAGACCGCGCTCAACACGGCGGTCGCGCTGCATGAGGACGGCACCCTCGCCGCCCACGGCGTGGAGCTCATCGGCGCCAGCGTGGCCGCCATCCAGAAGGGCGAGGACCGCGAGCGGTTCAAGGCCGTCGTCGAGGCCGTGCGCGCCGCCACCGGGCACGGCGAGTCCGCCCGCTCGGTGATCTGCCACACCATGGACGAGGTGCTCGCCGGCGTCGACGCCCTCGGCGGCTACCCCGTGGTCGTGCGCCCCTCCTTCACCATGGGCGGCGCCGGCTCGGGCTTCGCCCACGACGAGGCGGAGCTCACCCGCATCGCCGGTCAGGGCCTGGCGCTCTCGCCCGTCGGCGAGGTGCTGCTGGAGGAGTCCATCCTCGGCTGGAAGGAGTTCGAGCTGGAGCTGATGCGCGATCGCAACGACAACGTGGTCGTCGTCTGCTCCATCGAGAACCTCGACCCGATGGGCGTCCACACCGGCGACTCGATCACCGTCGCCCCCTCCATGACCCTCACCGATCGCGAGTACCAGATCCTCCGCGACATCGGCATCGCCGTCATCCGCGAGGTCGGCGTCGACACCGGCGGCTGCAACATCCAGTTCGCCGTCAACCCCGACGACGGGCGGGTCGTCGTCATCGAGATGAACCCGCGCGTCTCCCGCTCCTCCGCCCTCGCCTCCAAGGCCACCGGGTTCCCGATCGCCAAGATCGCCGCCAAGCTCGCCATCGGCTACACCCTGGACGAGATCCCCAACGACATCACCGGTGAGACCCCCGCCTCCTTCGAGCCGACGCTCGACTACGTCGTCGTGAAGGTGCCGCGCTTCGCGTTCGAGAAGTTCCCGGCCGCCGACCCGGCGCTCACCACCACCATGAAGTCCGTCGGCGAGGCGATGGCGATCGGCCGGAACTTCACCGAGGCCCTGAACAAGGCGTTGCGCTCGGTCGAGAAGCCCGACGCGCCCTTCGACTTCACCGGCGCCCCCGACCCCGAGGAGAAGCCGGCGCTGCTTCGGGCGGCCGCCACCCCCACCGACGGCAGGCTCGGCACGGTGATGCGCGCCATCCGCGCCGGGGCGACCGCGCAGGAGGTCACGGACGCCACCGGCATCGACCTGTGGTTCGCCGACCAGCTCTGCCTGATCAACGAGATCGCGGAGGAGCTGGCCGCCGCCGACCGGCTCGGGCCCGAGCTGCTGGCCACCGCCAAGCGGCACGGCTTCTCCGACGCCCAGATCGCCGCGATCCGCGGCCTCAAGGAGGACGTCGTCCGCGAGGTGCGGCACGCCCTCGGCGTACGCCCGGTCTTCAAGACCGTCGACACCTGCGCGGCGGAGTTCGCCGCCCGCACCCCCTACCTGTACTCCTCCTACGACGAGGAGACCGAGGTCACCCCGCGCGAGCGGCCCGCCGTGATCATCCTCGGCTCCGGGCCCAACCGCATCGGCCAGGGCATCGAGTTCGACTACTCCTGCGTCCACGCCTCCTTCGCCCTCTCCGAGGCCGGCTACGAGACGGTCATGGTCAACTGCAACCCCGAGACCGTCTCCACCGACTACGACACCTCCGACCGGCTCTACTTCGAGGCGCTGACGCTGGAGGACGTGCTGGAGGTCGTGCACGCCGAGACACAGGCGGGGCCGGTGGCCGGGGTGATCGTCCAGCTCGGCGGCCAGACCCCGCTGGGCCTGGCGCAGGCGCTGAAGGACAACGGCGTGCCCGTCGTCGGCACCCAGCCCGAGGCGATCCACCTCGCCGAGGACCGGGGCGCCTTCGGCCGCGTCCTCGCCGAGGCCGGGCTGCCGGCCCCGAAGTACGGCACGGCGTTCTCCTTCGACGAGGCCAGGGCCATCGCCGCCGGCATCGGCTACCCGGTCATGGTCCGCCCCTCCTACGTGCTGGGCGGCCGGGGCATGCGGATCGTCTACGACGAGCCGACCCTCGGCGAGTACCTCACCCGCCACGCCGGGCTGATCAGCGAGCACCCCGTGCTGATCGACCGCTTCCTCGACGACGCCATCGAGATCGACATCGACGCCCTCTTCGACGGCGAGGAGCTCTACCTCGGCGGCGTCATGGAGCACATCGAGGAGGCCGGCATCCACTCCGGCGACTCCGCCTGCGCCCTGCCGCCCACCACCCTCGGCGGCCACGACATCAAGCGGCTGCGCGCCTCCACCGAGGCCATCGCCCGGGGCGTCGGCGTGCGCGGCCTGATCAACATCCAGTTCGCGCTGGCCGGCGACATCCTCTACGTCCTGGAGGCCAACCCGCGCGCCTCCCGCACCGTCCCCTTCACCTCCAAGGCCACCGCCGTGCCGCTGGCCAAGGCCGCCGCCCGCATCTCGCTGGGCGCCACCATCGCCCAGCTCCGCGCCGAGGGCCTGCTGCCCGAGCGCGGCGACGGCGGCACCCTTCCGCTCGACGCGCCGATCTCCGTCAAGGAGGCCGTCATGCCGTTCTCCCGCTTCCGGGACGTGCACGGCCGCGGCGTCGACACGGTGCTGGGCCCGGAGATGCGCTCCACCGGCGAGGTGATGGGCATCGACGCCGTCTTCGGCACGGCGTACGCCAAGTCCCAGGCGGCGGCGTACGGCGCGCTGCCGACCAAGGGCCGGGCGTTCGTCTCGGTCGCCAACCGCGACAAGCGCGCCATGATCCTGCCCGCGCGGGCCCTGGCCGACGCGGGCTTCGAGCTGCTGGCCACCTCCGGCACCGCCGAGGTGCTGCTGCGCAACGGCATCCACGCCACCGTGGTGCGCAAGCACGGCGAGGGCGAGGGCCCGAACGGCGAGCCCACCATCGTGCAGCTCATCCACGACGGCCAGGTCGACCTCATCGTCAACACGCCCTACGGCACCACCGGCCGCCTCGACGGCTACGACATCCGCACCGCCGCCGTGGCGCGCGGCGTGCCGTGCCTGACCACCGTCCAGGCGCTGGCCGCCGCCGTGCAGGGCATCCACGCCCTGGGCCGGGGCGAGGTCAGCGTGCGCTCCCTGCAGGACCACGCCCGCCACCTGACCGCCGCGCGGGAGCGGTGAGCGGCATGCCGGCGTACCGCCTGCTCTTCGCCCTCGTGCTGCGGCGGATCGACCCCGAGCGCGCCCACCGGCTCGCCTTCGGGCTGATCCGGGGCGTGGCCCGCGTCCCGGGGCTGCGCGCCGCGGTCCGGGCGCGGCTCGCCCCGGCCCACCCGGACCTCCGCGTCCGCGCGCTGGGGCTGGAGATGCCGGGCCCCTTCGGGCTCGCCGCGGGCTTCGACAAGAACGCCACCGGCATCGCGGGCCTGGCCATGCTCGGCTTCGACCACGTGGAGGTCGGCACCGTCACCGCCCACCCGCAGCCCGGCAACCCGCGGCCCCGCCTCTTCCGCCTCACCCGGGACCGCGCGCTGCTCAACCGCATGGGCTTCAACAACGACGGCGCCGCGGCCGTCGCGCCCCGCCTGGCGCGCCGGCCGCCCGGCGTCCTCGTCGGCGTCAACATCGGCAAGACGAAGGCCGTCCCCGATTCGGAGGCCATCGCCGACTACGTCGCCTCCACCCGGCGGCTCGCCCGGCACGCCGACTACCTCGTCGTCAACGTCTCCTCGCCCAACACCCCCGGGCTGCGCGACCTCCAGGCCACCGGCCGCCTGCGGCCCCTGCTCACCGCCGTCCGCGACGCCGCCGGGCCGGTGCCGCTGCTGGTGAAGATCGCGCCCGACCTGGCCGACGAGGACGTCGACGCCGTCGCCGACCTCGCGGTGGAGCTGGGCCTGGACGGCGTCATCGCCACCAACACCACCATCGCCCGCGAGGGCCTCGCCACCCCACCCGAGGCCGTCAGCGCCCTGGGCGCCGGCGGCCTGTCCGGCGCGCCCCTCGCCGAGCGCGCCCTTCAGGTGCTGCGGCGCCTGTACGCCCGCGTCGGCGACCGCGTCACACTCATCGGCGTCGGCGGCGTCGAGACCGCCGAGGACGCCTGGCAGCGCATCCTCGCCGGCGCCACCCTGGTCCAGGGCTACAGCGGCTTCGTCTACGCCGGGGCCGCCTGGCCGCGCGCCATCCACCGCGGGCTCGCCGAACGCCTGGCGGCCAGCCCGTACGCCACCCTCGCCGACGCGGTCGGCGCCGGTACGCGCGCGGAGCACGCAGACGGAAACACCGGCGGAAGCACCAGCGGAAACACCAGCGGAAAGGAAGCCTCATGACCCCCCAGGAGCCCTTCGGCGCCCGGCTGCGGCGCGCCGTGGACCGCCTCGGCCCGCTGTGCGTCGGCATCGACCCCCACCCCTCCCTCCTCGCCGCCTGGGGCCTGGGCGACGACGTCGGCGGCCTGGAGCGCTTCGCGGGCACCGTCGTCGAGGCGTTCGCCGACCGGATCGCCGTGCTCAAGCCGCAGTCCGCCTTCTTCGAGCGTTTCGGCTCGCGCGGCGTCGCCGCCCTGGAACGGACCGTCGCCGACGCCCGCTCCGCCGGCGCCCTGGTGCTGATGGACGCCAAGCGCGGCGACATCGGCTCCACCATGGCGGCGTACGCCGAGGCGTACCTCGACAAGGGCTCGCCGCTGTTCTCCGACGCGGTGACCGTGAGCCCCTACCTCGGCTTCGGCGCGCTGCGCCCCGCCCTCGACCTCGCGCGGGCCGGCGGCAGCGGCGTCTTCGTGCTGGCCCGCACCTCCAACCCCGAGGGAGCCGAGGTGCAGACGGCGGCCGCGCCCGGCGGCACGCCCGTCGCCCGCCGGATGCTGGAGCGCCTCGCCGAGGAGAACGCCGGCGCCGCGCCGCTGGGCTCCGCGGGCGCCGTCGTGGGCGCGACGCTGGGCGAGGAGGACGCCGCCGCCCTGAGGGGCGCGCTCGCGATCAACGGCCCGCTGCTCGCCCCCGGCATGGGCGCCCAGGGCGCCACCGCCGAGGACCTGCCCCGTGTCTTCGGCGCCGCCCTCGGCAACGTGCTGCCGAGCTTCAGCCGCGACATCCTCCGCCACGGCCCGTCGGTTGCCGCCCTTCGCGCCGCCGCCGGACGCGAGAGCGGGAGAATCGCCCGTGTGCTGGCCGCCGCCGGCTCGTAGGCGTTCCGCGCACCGCCTTTCCCGCCCGAAACACGGTCACCCTCCGTATCCGTGTCGCTGCCGAAGACGATGCGGTGGTGGTGATTTGCCCGAAAGGTCCGAGCGAGTTCACAGCTGACCAGGACTTTTTGTCGATTCTCGCTGACTTGAGGGCGTGACGGCCGCTAGTCTCCGTCGAGAGCGGAGCCCCGGGCGCGTTGCTCGTTGCTCCACTGGTGCGGTGCCAGTAGGTTCCTCACCGATTCCGTATCCGACAGTTCGACACCCGAGGTGACGTAGGCGTGGCTCTTCCGCCCCTTACCCCTGAACAGCGCGCAGCCGCGCTTGAGAAGGCCGCCGCGGCTCGCCGGGAGCGCGCCGAGGTCAAGAATCGGCTCAAGCACTCCGGCGCCTCCCTGCACGAGGTCATCAAGCAGGGCCAGGAGAACGATGTCATCGGCAAGATGAAGGTCAGCGCACTGCTGGAGTCGATGCCTGGCGTCGGCAAGGTCCGCGCCCGCCAGATCATGGAGCGACTCGGAATTTCCGAGAGCCGCCGGGTCCGCGGGCTGGGCACCAACCAGATCGCGGCGCTGGAGCGCGAGTTCGGCAAGGCCCCCTCCTGAGATTTTCCCGTGCGAGCGGGAACCGGGATAATCGCCGCATGAACGATCGTCCACGGTTGACCGTGCTCTCCGGCCCGTCCGGGGTCGGCAAGAGCACGGTCGTCGCCCACCTGCGCAAGGCGCACCCGGAGGTGTGGCTGTCCGTCTCAGCCACCACCCGCAGCCCACGTCCGGGGGAGCGGCACGGCGTGCAGTACTACTTCGTGGACGACGAGGAGTTCGACAAGCTCATCGCCAACGGTGAGCTGCTGGAGTGGGCCGAGTTCGCCGGCCATCGCTACGGGACCCCCCGCCGGGCCGTTCAGACACGGCTGCGGGCGGGGGAGCCCGTGATCCTGGAGATCGACCTCCAGGGCGCCCGCCTGGTGCGCAAGTCCATGCCCGAGGCGCGGCTGGTCTTCCTCGCGCCGCCGAGCTGGGAGGAGCTCGTACGCCGGCTGACGGGCCGGGGCACCGAGCCGCCCGAGGTGATCGAGCGGCGACTGGCCGTGGCCCGTGACGAGCTCGCGGCCGAGTCCGAGTTCGATGTCACCCTGGTCAACACCTCCGTCGAGGACGTCGCGGCCGAGCTGCTAGCCTTGGTGAACTGAACGGGGACTCACGTGACGAGTGCGGCCCCCTGAGCACCCAGCGGAAGGCAGAGCGTGTCCTCCTCCATCACCACGCCCGAGGGCATCATCAACCCGCCGATCGACGAGCTGCTTGAGGCCACCGACTCCAAGTACAGCCTGGTGATCTACGCGGCCAAGCGGGCCCGCCAGATCAACGCGTACTACTCGCAGCTCGGCGAGGGCCTGCTGGAGTACGTCGGCCCGCTGGTGGACACCCACGTCCACGAGAAGCCGCTGTCCATCGCGCTGCGCGAGATCAACGCCGGCCTGCTCACCTCCGAGGCCGTCGAGGGCCCCACGGAGTAGTCCTTCGCGCGGCGCGGAAGGGGTCGAGCGATGGACAAGCCCAGGGTCGTCCTGGGAGTGGGCGGCGGCATCGCCGCCTACAAGGCGTGCGAGCTGCTGCGCCGGCTGACCGAGTCGGGCCACGAGGTCCACGTCATACCGACCGACTCGGCGCTGCGTTTCGTCGGGGAGCCGACCTGGTCGGCGCTGTCCGGCAACCCCGTCGCCACCGAGGTCTGGGAACGCGCTCACGAGGTGCCGCACGTCCGGCTCGGCCGCCGCGCCGACCTGCTTGTGATCGCCCCCGCCACCGCCGACCTGCTGGCCAGGGCGGCCACCGGCCGGGCCGACGACCTGCTCACCAACACGCTGCTCACCGTCCGGTGCCCGGTTGTCTTCGCGCCCGCCATGCACACCGAGATGTGGGAGCACCCGGCCACCCGGGAGAACGTCGCGACGCTGCGCCGCCGCGGCGCCCTCGTCGTCGACCCCGCCGTGGGGCGGCTGACCGGCGCCGACTCCGGCGCGGGGCGGCTGCCCGAGCCCGACGCCCTCTTCGAGGTCTGCCGCCGCGTCCTGGCGCGCGGCACCGCGGGCCTCCCCCTCGACCTGGCCGGGCGGCACGTGGTGATCAGCGCGGGCGGCACCCGCGAGCCGCTGGACCCGGTGCGGTTCCTCGGCAACCACTCCTCGGGCAAGCAGGGTTACGCCCTCGCCCGCACCGCCCTCGCCCGCGGCGCCCGCGTCACGCTGGTCGCCGCCAACGCCGCCCTGCCCGACCCGGCCGGAGCCGAGGTCGTCCGGGTCGTGACGGCCGAGGACATGCGCCAGGCGATGACCAAGGCGAGCGCCGAGGCCGACGCCGTGGTGATGGCCGCCGCCGTCGCCGACTTCCGGCCCGCCGCCCGCTCCGACATCAAGATCAAGAAGCGCGACGGGCAGGACCCCGACCCCATCGCCCTGGTGCGCAACCCCGACATCCTCGCCGAGCTGTCGGCCGCGCGCCCCGTGGGCCAGGTGGTCGTCGGCTTCGCCGCCGAGACCCACGACGTGCTCGCCCAGGGCCGCGTGAAGCTGGCCCGCAAGGGGTGCGACCTGCTCGTCGTGAACCAGGTCGGCGAGGGCCGGGCGTTCGGCACGGAGGAGAACGAGGCGGTCATCCTCGAGGCCGGCGGCGGCGAGACGCCCGTGCCCCGCGGCCCCAAGGAGGCGCTGGCGGACCGCATCTGGGACGCGGTGGTGCGGCGACGTGAGGCTGCCGGCCGCAACTGAGGCGGGCCTTTCACTTCCCGTCTCGTCCCGTCTCGCACAATGATCACCCCTCCCCAGCGTCGGGGGCGACCGATAGAATGGCCCGGATCGCCGACGGACGACCCGCCACCACGGACGAGCCGGGCGGTCGCCAGATCAGTCAGCAGCCGCTGCGACCCCAGGGAGCGATGTGTCCCGCCGTCTTTTCACCTCGGAGTCGGTGACCGAGGGTCATCCCGACAAGATCGCCGATCAGATCAGCGACACGGTGCTTGATGCCCTCCTGAAGGAGGACCCGGCCTCGCGCGTGGCCGTCGAGACGCTGATCACCACGGGCCTGGTGCACGTGGCGGGCGAGGTCACCACCAGCGCGTACGCGCCGATCGCCACCCTGGTGCGCAACAAGGTCATCGACATCGGGTACGACTCGTCCAAGAAGGGCTTCGACGGCGCGTCCTGCGGCGTGTCGGTCTCCATCGGCGCGCAGTCCCCGGACATCGCGCAGGGCGTGGACTCCGCCTGGGAGGCGCGGGTCCAGGGCGTGACGGACGAGCTGGACCGCCAGGGCGCGGGCGACCAGGGCCTGATGTTCGGCTACGCCTGCGAGGAGACGCCGGAGCTGATGCCGCTGCCGATCCAGCTGGCCCACCGGCTGGCGTCCCGCCTGTCGGAGACGCGCAAGAACGGCACGATCCCCTACCTGCGGCCGGACGGCAAGACGCAGGTCACGGTGGAGTACGAGGGCGACAAGGCGGTGCGGCTCGACACGGTCGTGGTCTCCAGCCAGCACGCCTCCGACATCGACCTGGACTCGCTGCTGGCGCCGGACATCCGCGAGTTCGTCGTCGAGCCGGAGCTGGCGGCGTTGGTCGACGCGGGCATCAAGCTCGACACCGAGGGGTACCGGCTGCTGGTCAACCCCACCGGCCGCTTCGAGATCGGCGGCCCGATGGGCGACGCCGGCCTGACCGGGCGGAAGATCATCATCGACACCTACGGCGGCATGGCCCGCCACGGCGGCGGCGCGTTCTCCGGCAAGGACCCCTCGAAGGTGGACCGGTCCGCCGCCTACGCCATGCGCTGGGTGGCGAAGAACGTGGTGGCCGCGCGGCTGGCCGCCCGCTGCGAGGTCCAGGTGGCGTACGCCATCGGCAAGGCCGAGCCGGTCGGGCTGTTCGTGGAGACCTTCGGGACCGAGACGGTGGCGCCCGAGCGGATCGTCCGCGCCATCGGCGAGGTCTTCGACCTGCGCCCGGCGGCCATCATCCGCGACCTGGACCTGCTGCGGCCGATCTACGCCCAGACCGCGGCGTACGGGCACTTTGGCCGCGAGCTGCCGGACTTCACCTGGGAGCGCACCGACCGCGTCGACGCGCTGCGCGGCGCGGCCGGCGCGTAGCCCTCGCCGGGCGGCTCGCCCGGCCCTCCACGCCCTGGCCCGGGGCGGGCCCGGCCCGCCTCGGGCCGACGTGTGCGCCGCGTCGGTGACGGGCCGGGGCGTGGAGGGCCGGGCTTGTCCGAGGCGTCTGGTGTACTGGCCGTGTGAGCGGTGAGCAGGAGCGCCAGGCCCGGGGGAGTGAGCAGCTCGCGCTCATCCGGGAGAGCGCGCCTGCGGGCAAGGGCGGAAGGGCTGGCGAGGGCGGAAAGGCCGGCAAGCCCGCCAGGGCCCGGCCGCGCACGTGGCGCGGCGCGGCCCTGGCCGACCGGCTGCCCGTGGCCCGCGTCCTCGTCGACAAGGGCCTGGTCCACCTCGACCGGTTCTTCGACTACGCCGTCCCCGCCGCCATGGACGACCAGGCGCGCCCCGGCGTCCGGGTGCGCGTCCGGTTCGGCGCGGGGGAGCGGGAGGGCCGCCGCGAGGGCGGTGGGCTGATCAACGGCTTCATCGTCGAGCGCCGCGCCGACAGCGACTTCCCCGGCACGCTCGCCCCCCTCGCGCAGGTGCTCTCCACCGAGCCGGTGCTCGGCCCCGGGCTGCTGGCGCTGTGCCGCGCCGTCGCCGACCGGTACGCCGGCGCGCTGGCCGACGTCGTGCAGCTCGCCGTGCCGCCCCGGATGGCGCGCGTCGAGCAGGAGCCCTCCGCCCCGGCACCCGCGCCGCCCGCCGCGCCCGAGCCGGGCGGCTGGGCCCGCTACCCGCGGGGCCCCGCCTTCCTCGCCGCGCTCCACGGCGGCGAGGCCCCCCGCGCGGTGTGGTCGGCCCTGCCCGGCCCCGCCTGGCCCGACGAGCTCGCCCGCGCCCTGGCCACCGCGCTCGCCGCCGGGCGCGGCGCCCTGGCCGTGCTGCCCGACGGCCGCGCCGCCGCTCGCGTCGACGCGGCGCTGCGCGCGCTGACCGGCGACGGGCACCACGTGCTGCTCACCGCCGAGGCCGGGCCCGAGGAGCGCTACCGCCGCTGGCTCGCGGTCAGCCGCGGCGCGGTGCGCGGCGTCGTCGGCACCCGCGCCGCCATGTTCGCCCCCGTGCGGGACCTGGGCCTGGCCGCCCTGTGGGACGACGCCGACTCCTCGCACAGCGACGACCACGCCCCCCAGCCGCACGCCCGCGAGGTGCTGCTGCTGCGGGCCGCCCAGGAGCGGGCGGCGCTGCTGCTCGGCGGCCACACCGTCACCGCCGAGGCCGCGCAGCTCGTCGAGACCGGCTGGGCCCGGCCGCTGGCCGCCGACCGGGACACGGTGCGCGCCGCCGCGCCCCTGGTGCGCACCGTCGGCGACGCCGAGGACTCCCGCGACCCCGAGGCCCGCGCGGCCCGGCTGCCGAGCCTGGCCTGGCGCACCGCCCGCGACGCCCTGGCGCACGGCCCGGTGCTGGTCCAGGTCCCCCGGCGCGGGTACCTGCCCCGGCTGTCGTGCCAGCGCTGCCGCGCCCCGGCCCGCTGCGCCCGCTGCCACGGGCCGCTGGCCCTGGAGAGCGGGGGCGAGGCGCCGCACTGCGGCTGGTGCGGCACCACCGAGCCCGACTGGCGCTGCGGCGAGTGCGGCGGCAACCGGCCGCGCGCCGTCGTCGTGGGTGCCCGGCGAACCGCCGAGGAGCTCGGCCGCGCCTTCCCGGCCGTCCCCGTGCGCACCTCCGGGCGCGACCACGTCCTGGCCACCGTGCCGGACCGCCCGTCGCTCGTCGTGGCCACCCCGGGCGCCGAGCCGGTGGCCGACGGCCCCGGGTACGCCGCCGCGCTGCTGCTCGACGGCTGGGCGCTGCTGGGCCGCCGGGATCTGCGGGCCGGTGAGGAGGCGCTGCGTCGCTGGCTGAACGCCGCCGCCCTGGTCCGGCCCCACGCCGAGGGCGGCACGGTGGTGGTGCTGGCGGCCGAGCCCACGCTGACGCCCGTGCAGTCCCTGCTGCGCTGGGACCCGGCCGGGCACGCCCGCCGCGAACTGGCCGAGCGCGCCTTCCTGGGCTTCCCGCCCGTCTCCCGGATGGCGGCCGTCAGCGGCCCGGGGGAGACGGCCGACCAGCTCCTGCGAGCCGCCCGCCTCCCGGCCGAAGCCGATGTGCTCGGCCCCGTCCCGATGCCCGTCGCCCCGGCCGGCAGCCCCCGCCGCACCGGCCACCCGCCGCCGGGCGAGCAGTGGCAGCGCGCCCTGGTCCGCGTTCCCCCCGGCAGTGGCGCGGCGCTCGCCGCCGCACTGAAGAACGCGCAGGCCGCCCGGCTCGCCCGGCGGGAGGGCCGCGCCGCGTGGGTGCGCATCGATCCGCCCGACATCGGGTGACGGGGGCGGACGGCGCCCCCGGGCTCCCCGCGGCGATGCCGGAAGGGGGCAACGGCCGCGAGGCGAGCGGCAGGGCCGTTGCCCCGGCCCCGGCCCCACCGGGCGCCGGCGCCCCACTCGTCCGTCCCCGGCCGGTATAGGGGCGCCCGGACCGGCGCGGCCTCCGATGTCGCCGTGGGGTGTGGGTCAGGCGCGCGCCGGGGCCCCGCGCGCCGGGTCCACGGCGGCTGCCCGCCCGTCGGCCGGGGCGGTGTGCTCGGCCCCCGGCCGACGGACGGCCGGGGCCGACGCCGCCTCATGCGGCGTACGCCGCCGCGTACGCGGCCGCGGCCGGTCAGCCGCTGCGCGGCGCCGGCAGGGCGCCCGTCCTCGCCTCGCCCGGGACCGTCTGGGCGGCTCTGGACGGCACGCCGCCACGGGCCGGCGGCACGTTCTGCGCCGCGGGCAGGGGGCGCGCGGCCGGGCCGGCGGCCGCCGGCTCCGTGCGCGCCTGACCGGGCGTCTCCCGCCCGGCCGCCGCGCCGCCGGACTGCGCCGCCGCCCGGCGTGCCCCGTACCGCCGGTGCACCGCCTGCTTGGTGACGCCCAGCGCCGACCCCACCGCGTCCCAGGAGAAGCCCAGCGAGCGGTCGAAGTCGACGGCGGCGGTCACCAGCGCCTCGACGCTGTCGCGCAGCTCCTGGGCGAGCCGCACGGTCGGCGCCGGGGCGCGGCCGTAGACGACGAAGCCGGCCGCGTGCCCCGTGCGCCGGGGGCGGTAGACGTTTCCCAGTTGCGCGGAGAGCGTGCGCAGTGCGTCCACCTGGCGGCGGACCCGTTCGATGTCCCGCACGAGCAGATGCAGACTGGCCCGTGCCTGAGCATCAGGGGTGGCGTGGTCGGCCATGAACAAGCCTCTCGAACCGGCGTCAGGGAAGGAAAAACGGGCCGGGGAGGAAGCGAGATGAGGGCCCGTCGTGGTCAATCTGACTTGACCAACGCGCCACCAGCCGCCGGAGTCACGGGCGTGGGGCGCGGCGTACGCCGAGACGGAGCGCGGCGCGAGCCGTACGCCCCCGAAGCGCGGGGCACCGGCGGACCGTAGACTCGGCACCCCCCCGCTCGCGCGCCGCGCGCGGGCGCCGGGCCCTCCTCACGCAGCATCACACAGCATCAGAAACGCTTCGAACGAATCAGGTGACCGACCCACGATGAGGCTCGTCTTCGCAGGAACCCCGGAGGTGGCCGTCCCCGCCCTGGACGCGCTGCTCGCATCGGACCGCCACGAGGTCGCCGCCGTCGTCACCCGCCCCGACGCCCCCGCGGGCCGGGGCAGGCGGCTGGCCGCAAGTCCGGTGGCCGAGCGCGCCCGCGAGGCGGGCGTGGAGATCCTGCGACCCGACAGGCCCCGCGACCCCGGCTTCCAGGCCCGGCTGCGCGCGATCGCCCCCGACTGCTGCCCGGTCGTCGCCTACGGCGCGCTGCTGCCCAAGAGCGCCCTCGACATCCCCCGCCTCGGCTGGGTCAACCTCCACTTCTCGATCCTCCCCGCCTGGCGCGGCGCCGCACCGGTGCAGCACGCCCTGCTCGCGGGCGACGAGATCACCGGCGCCACCACCTTCCAGATCGAGGAAGGGCTCGACTCCGGCCCCGTCTTCGGCGTTCTCACCGAGGAGATCCGCCCCCGCGACACCAGCGGCGACCTCCTCACCCGGCTCGCCCTGGCCGGGGCGGGGCTGCTGGTCGCCACCATGGACGGCATCGCCGACGGCACGCTGCGCGCCACCCCGCAGCCCGCCGAGGGCGTCACCACGGCGCCGAAGATCACCGCCGAGGACGCCCGCGTCGACTGGGAGGCGCCCGCGCTGCGCGTCGACCGCCTGGTGCGCGCCTGCACCCCCGCGCCCGGGGCGTGGACGGTCTTCCGCGGCGAACGCCTCAAGCTGCGCGAGCTCGCCCCCGACCCCGAGCGCACCGGGCTGCCCCCGGGGGAGATCGCCGCGGGCAAGCACGCCGTGCACGTCGGCACCGGCTCGCATGCCGTCGCGCTGCGCTGGGTGCAGCCGCAGGGCAAGAAGCCCATGCGCGCCGAGGACTGGGCGCGCGGCGTCCGCGTCGCCCCGGGCGAGCGACTGGGCGAGCCGGGCGGGCAGCGGTGAGCGACGCTCCTCCGCACGCGGGAGGTACCCCCAGCGCGGCTGCCGGGCCGCGGTCAGCGACGACGCGCGCACAACGCCGCGCGGACGGCCGTGTGAACAGCCGCTGCCGCGGCGGGGCGAACGGAGGCCAGCCGTGAGCGAACGGCCCCGCCACCACCCCTCGGGAGAGCGGGCCCGGCGGCCCCAGCGGCGCCCCCCGCGCCGCGACCCGGTGCGCGCGCTCGCCTTCGACGCCCTGCGCGCCGTCGCCGAGCGCGGGGCGTACGCCAACCTCGTGCTGCCCCCGCTGCTGCGCCGGGCCCGCGAGTCCGGCGAGCTCGACGCCCGCGACACCGCGCTGGCCACCGAGCTCGTCTACGGCACCCTGCGCCGGCAGGGCACCTACGACGCGGTCATCGCCGCCTGCGTCGACCGCCCCCTGGAGGCCGTCGACCCGCCTGTCCTCGACGTGCTGCGGATCGGGGCCCACCAGCTCCTCGGCACCCGCATCCCCAGCCACGCCGCCGTCAGCTCCTGCGTCGAGCTCGCCCGGCTCGTCGTGGGCGACGGGCGCGCGCGGTTCGTCAACGCCGTGCTGCGCCGGGTCGCCGGCCACGACCTGGACGGCTGGCTGGAACGCCTCGCCCCGCCGTACGACGAGAACCCCGAGGGGCACCTGGCCCTGGTCCACGCCCACCCCCGCTGGATCGTCTCTGCCCTCTGGGACGCCCTCGGCGGCGGCCGGGAGGAGATCGAGCGCCTGCTCGCCGCCGACAACGAACGCCCCGAGGTCACCCTCGCCGCCCGGCCCGGACGCAGCAGCGCCCCCGAGCTGCTCGCGGCGGCCAACGCCGGCGACCCCGGCCGCGCCCGCCCCGGCCGCTTCTCCCCCCACGCCGTGCGGCTGACCGAGGGCGGCGACCCCGGCGGCCTCCCCGCGGTGCGCGAGGGCCGCGCCGGCGTGCAGGACGAGGGCAGCCAGCTCGTGGCCCTCGCCTTCGCCCGCGCCCCGCTGGACGGCCCCGACGCCCGCTGGCTCGACGGCTGCGCCGGCCCCGGCGGCAAGGCCGCGCTGCTCGGCGCCCTGGCCGCCGAGCGCGGCGCCGCGCTGCTCGCCGCCGAGCTGCGCCCCCACCGCGCCCGCCTCGTGGCCCGCGCCCTGGCCGGCAATCCCGGCCCGTACCAGGTCGTCGCCGCCGACGGCACCCGGCCCGCCTGGCGGCCCGGCGCCTTCGACCGGGTCCTGGTGGACGTGCCCTGCACCGGCCTGGGCGCGCTGCGCCGCCGCCCGGAGGCCCGCTGGCGGCGCGAGCCCGGCGACCTCGACGGCCTCGTCCCGCTCCAGCGCGCCCTGCTGCGCGAGGCGCTCGCCGCCTGCCGCCCCGGCGGCGTGGTGGCGTACGCCACCTGCTCCCCGCACCTGGCCGAGACCCGCTCCGCCGTCACCGATGTGCTGAAACGCCCCGGCGAGCCGGCCGCCGAGTGGATCGACGCCCGCCCGCTGCTGCCCGGCGTGCCCGGCCTCGGCGACGGCCCCGACGTCCAGCTCTGGCCGCACCGCCACGGCACCGACGCCATGTACCTGGCGCTGCTGCGCCGCACCGCGTGACACCCGGCCCGCGACCCGGGCGCCGGGCGGGGTGCTGAATACTGGGGGTCATGGCACAGATCAACCCCAGCATCCTCTCGGCCGACTTCGCCCGCCTGGGCGAGGAGGCCAGGGCCGTCGAGGGCGCCGACTGGCTCCACGTCGACGTCATGGACAACCACTTCGTGCCGAACCTGACGCTCGGCCTCCCCGTCGTCGAGTCGCTGCGCAAGTCCACGGACACCCCGCTGGACTGCCACCTGATGATCGAGGACCCCGACCGCTGGGCGCCGCAGTACGCCGAGGCCGGGGCCGGCTCGGTCACCTTCCACGCCGAGGCCGCCGCCGCCCCCGTCCGGCTGGCCCGCGAGATCCGCCGCCAGGGCGCGCGCGCCGCCGTGGCGCTCAAGCCCGCCACCCCCGTCGAGCCCTACGAGGACCTGCTGCCGGAGTTCGACATGGTGCTCATCATGACCGTCGAGCCGGGCTTCGGCGGGCAGGCCTTCCTCGACATCATGCTGCCCAAGATCCGCCGCACCCGCCGGCTCATCGACCGCCACGGCCTGCCGCTGTGGCTCCAGGTCGACGGCGGCGTCTCGGCGGCCACCATCGAGCGCTGCGCCGAGGCGGGGGCCGACGTCTTCGTCGCCGGATCCGCCGTCTACGGCGCCGAGGATCCGGCCGGGGCGGTGCGGGCGCTGCGCGAGCGGGCCGAGCGCGCGGCGGCCTCCCGCGCCACCGCCGGCTGACCGCCTGCACCATGCACCGAAGGCCGTCAAGACCCGTGCACATCTGCGAGGATGAAACACGCACGACATGAGCGCGACGCGAGCCGTGAGGACTGTGAGGTGAGTGCGGTGTCGGCCGGAAGGTCAGCCACACGAATGGGACCGGCCGAGCTGATGCAGGCGGCGGCGATGGCCCGCCGCTTCTATCTGGAGGGGAAGTCGAAGATCCAGATCGCGGACGAGTTCGGGGTGAGCCGCTTCAAGGTCGCCCGCGTGCTGGAGTCCGCCGTCGAACACGACCTGGTGCGCATCGAGATCCGGGTCCCGGCCGAGCTCGACGCCGAGCGCTCCGACGCGCTGCGCGCCCGGTACGGCCTGCGGCACGTCGTGGTCGCCCAGTCCCCCTCGGACGCGATCGAGGACAACCCCGACCCGGAGCATCTGGGCGAGGTCGCGGCCGAGTTGCTGCGCGAGCTGGTCGCGGAGGGGGACGTGCTGGGGCTGGCCTGGGGGAGGTCCACCATCCACATGGCGGCGGCGCTGCGCGAGCTGCCGCCGTGCACCGTGGTGCAGCTGACGGGGGTGTACGACGCGGGGGCCGCCGAGCGCGGCTCGGTCGAGGCGGTACGCCGGGCCGCCGCCGTCTCCGGTGGGCAGGCCCACCCGATCTACGCCCCCATGCTGCTGCCCGATCCCGCGACCGCCGCGGCGCTGCGCGGCCAGCCGGGCATCGCCGCGGCGTTCGAGTTCTTCGACAGGGTGACGATCGCGGCCGTCTCCATCGGCTCCTGGGAGCCGGGCGTCTCCGCCGTCCACGACATGCTCGGCAAGGAGGAGCGGGAGCACTACGACTCGCTCGGCGTCGCCGCCGAGATGTCGGCGCACCTCTTCGACGCCGACGGGCGGCGGATCGGGCGGGACCTGGGGGAGCGGTGCATCACGGTCGAGGCCGACCGGCTGCGCCGGGTGCCCGAGGTGGTCGCGATCGCCGGGGGCCGGCGCAAGGCCGACGCCATCGCCGCCGTGCTGCGCTCCGGGCTGGTGACGAGCCTGGTCACGGACACGGTCGCGGCCGACCGGCTGCTCGCCCAGGACCCGGGCCGCCGCCCGGCGCTGGAGCGGGCCGACCCCGACCGCGAGTAGCGGCCCGGAGGGCCGGGCGGGGCCGAAACATCCCTGATCGGCGATAATGGCGTAGGAGCCACACGGTCCCCACCCGCACCGACCGCCTGAGAAGCAGGTGAGGAGAGCCATGAAGTTCCTCGGCGACGCACGGCCCCCGTACGACCTGACCTACGACGACGTCTTCATGGTCCCGGGCCGCTCCGCGGTCGCCTCCCGGCACGACGTCGACCTCGCCACCTCCGACGGCTCCGGCACCACGATCCCCGTCGTGGTGGCGAACATGACCGCGGTCGCCGGCCGGCGCATGGCCGAGACCGTGGCGCGCCGGGGCGGCCTGGTCGTGATCCCGCAGGACATCCCGCTCGACGTCGTCGCCGACGTGATCGGCTGGACCAAGCAGCGCCACCTCGTCTTCGACACCCCGATCGTGCTGGACCCGACCCAGACGGTCGGCGACGCGCTGGCGCTGCTCCCGAAGCGGGCGCACGGCGCGGGCGTCGTCGTCTCCGGCCACCGCCCGGTGGGCATCGTCACGGAGGCCGACCTGACCGGCGTCGACCGCTTCACGCAGCTCAGCGAGGTGATGAGCAAGGACCTGCTGGTGCTGGACGCGGGCATCGACCCGCGCGAGGCGTTCACCACGCTCGACGCCGCCCACCGCAAGATCGCCCCGACGGTGGACGTCGACGGCCGGCTCGTCGGCATCCTCAGCCGGCGCGGCGCCCTGCGCGCCACCCTCTACACCCCGGCGACCGACGCCACCGGCAGGCTGCGCATCGGGGCGGCCATCGGCATCAACGGCGACGCCGTGGCCCGTGCCAAGGGCCTGCTCGACGCCGGGGTGGACGTGCTGGTGGTGGACACCGCGCACGGCCACCAGGAGTCGATGCTCTCGACGCTCGCGGCGGTGCGCGGCCTGGACCCGCAGGTGCCGGTGGTGGCGGGCAACGTGGTCTCCCCCCAGGGGGTGCGGGACCTGATCGAGGCCGGGGCCGACATCGTCAAGGTCGGCGTCGGGCCCGGCGCCATGTGCACGACGCGGATGATGACCGGCGTCGGGCGCCCGCAGTTCTCCGCCGTGCTCGACTGCGCGGCCGAGGCGCGGCGGCTGGGCAGGCACGTGTGGGCCGACGGCGGCGTGCGGCACCCGCGCGACGTGGCCATGGCGCTGGCGGCCGGCGCGTCGAACGTGATGATCGGCTCCTGGTTCGCCGGCACCCACGAGTCGCCCGGCGACATGCAGCAGGACAGCGACGGGCGGCTGTACAAGGAGAACTTCGGCATGGCCTCCGCCCGCGCCGTGCGCAAGCGCACCGGCGAGGACTCGGCGTACGACCGGGCCCGCAAGGCGCTGTTCGAGGAGGGCATCTCCACCTCCCGGATGTACCTGGACCCCGCCCGCCCCGGCGTGGAGGACCTGGTCGACTCGATCATCGCGGGCGTCCGCTCGGCCTGCACCTACGCCGGAGCCGGCACCCTGGAGGAGTTCGCCGAGCGCGCGGTGGTCGGCGTGCAGAGCGCCGCCGGATACGCCGAGGGCCAGCCACTTCACGTCAGCTGGGACTGAGCGGCTGAAGGGCTGAAGCGCTGAGGGGTGAGGCCCGCCCTCCGTCCCGGTGTGGTGGGATGGCGGGCATGAACCAGCAGCGGGCACGCGAGGGTTACGCCGGCACGGGGCCGGGCGCCATCACCCCGGACGGCTGCGCCGTGGAGCTGTGGCTGCGCCTCCCGCCCGGCGAGGAGCCCGACATCATCGAGGCCGCCGTCCCGCCCGGCGCCCGCATCCTCGAACTCGGCTGCGGCGTCGGGCGGATGACGCACCCGCTGCTGGCGCGCGGCTTCGCCGTCACCGCCGTCGACGAGTCGCCGCAGATGCTCCGGCACGTGCGCGGCGCCCGCACCGTCGCGAGCCCCGTCGAGACGCTGGAGTTGGGGGACGAGCGCTTCGACGTGGTGCTGCTCGCCTCCTTCCTGGTGCACAACGGCGACCCGCGGGTGCGCCGGGGCATGCTGCGCGCCTGCCGCCGGTACGTCGCGGACGACGGCTGCGTGCTCATCCAGCGGGAGGGGGAGGGTTGGCACGCGCGCGTCCCCCGGGAGCGGCGCACCGGCGACGGCGGCCTGGTGCGGGTCGCGGCGTCCGAGCCGGCCGGACTGCCGGACACCTCGCGCGTCCGGGTGGAGTACGAGTACCCCGACGCCCGCTGGACGCAGACCTTCCTCTCCTACCGCTACACCGGCGACGCCTTCGAACGCGCCCTGGCAGGGGCCGGGCTCGCCGTGGACCGGGTCCTGACCGACGACGGCACCTGGGTGCGGGCCAGGCCCGTCTCCTGATTCGTCACCTTCCATTCCCCCGCGTTCTCCGACAGGTCAACCTCCGTGCATCGAGGCGGGGTTGTCCGGGCGATTACTCACGCGTAGCGTCAATTCGCGTAGACCGCCGCCCACTTGGGCCGCCCCCCTCACCGGAGGACGCGCATGCGCATACGTCATCGGCTCGCCACGGCTCTGACCGCTTCCGCCCTCGCTGTCGCCGCCGTCGCCACCACGGCCTCCCCGGCCAGCGCGGCACCGGCCGACAAGCCGCAGGTTCTCTCCAGCTGGACCCAGACGAGCTCCAGCAGCTACAGCGCCTGGCTCTCCGCCCGGAACAACCAGTCGGCCTGGTCCGCCTACGGGTTCGACTGGTCCACCGACTACTGCTCCTCCTCCCCGGACAACCCCTTCGGCTTCCCCTTTGAGGTGTCATGCGCACGCCATGACTTCGGGTACCGCAACTACAAGGCCATGGGCGCCTTCGACGCGAACAAGGACCGCCTGGACAGCGCGTTCTACGAGGACCTCAAGCGCGTCTGCGACGGCTACTCCGGCGCCACGGCGACGGCCTGCGACGGCCTGGCCTGGACCTACTACCAGGCGGTCAGGGCCTTCGGCTGACGGACACCCGCAGACCCCGCCGCCTCGGTAACGCCGGGCGGGCCGCGCCGGTCAGGCGCCGCCCGCCCGGCGCTGGCATCCTTGGCCCCACAGGCCCGCACGAGGAGTGAAGGAGCGGCAGCCCGTGACAGCCACCGGTCCCCGTCCCAGCGAGACCGCCCTCACCGCGTACCCCGTCGCCAACCCCCTGTCGCGGCTCACGCTCGCCGAGCTGCGCCGCCGCACCAGCATGAAGTGGCGGGCCTACCCCGAGGACGTGCTGCCGCTGTGGGTGGCGGAGATGGACGTGCCGCTGGCCGAGCCGGTCGTCGAGGCGGTGAACCGGGCGATGGCACTCGGCGACACCGGCTACCCGGCGGGCACGCGGTACGCCGAGGCGCTCGACGCCTTCGCGCGGCGGCGCTGGGGCTGGCCGGTGGCGGTGGAGCGCACCGCCATCGTCCCCGACGTCATGCTCGGCGTCGTCGAGATCCTCAGGCTGGTCACCGGGCCCGGCGACGCCGTCGTGGTCAACTCCCCGGTCTACCCGCCGTTCTACGCCTTCGTGCGGAACGCCGGCCGCCGCGTCGTCGAGGCGCCCCTGGACCCCGGCGGCCGGATCGACCCCGACGCCACGCGGGAGGCGTTCCGCCGCGCCACGGCCGGTGGCGGGCGGGCGGCGTACCTGCTGTGCAGCCCCCACAACCCCACGGGCACCGTGCACACCGCCGAGGAGCTGGCGTCGGTCGCGGAGCTGGCCCGCGCCCACGGGGTGCGCGTCGTCGCCGACGAGATACACGCTCCGCTGGTGCTGCCCGGCGCGAGCCACGTGCCGTACCTCTCGCTGGCGGGCGGCTCGGACGCGTTCTCGCTGATGTCGGCGTCGAAGGCGTGGAACCTCGCCGGGCTCAAGGCGGCGCTGGCGGTGGCGGGCGAGGACGCCGCGGACGACCTGGCCCGGATGCCCGAGGAGGTCAGCCACGGGCCGAGCCACGTCGGCGTGATCGCGCACACCGCCGCGCTGTCGGACGGCGGGCCGTGGCTGGACGCGGTGCTGCGCGGCCTGGACGAGAACCGGGCGCTGCTGGGCGAGCTGCTGGCCGAGCACCTGCCCGTGGTCGGCTGCCGGCCGCCCGAGGGCACCTACCTGGCCTGGCTGGACTGCCGCCGCCTGGGCCTGGGCGACGACCCGGCCGCGGCGTTCCTCGAACGGGGCCGGCTGGCCCTCGTGCCGGGCCACCACTTCGGCACCGGCGGCGAGGGCCACGTGCGGCTCAACCTGGCGGCCTCACCCGAGGTGATCGCGGAGGCCGTGCGCCGGATGGCCGCCGTCGCCTCCGCTGCCGCCGGCGCCGGCGGCGGGTGAGCTCCGGCCGCCCGCGCGCAGGGCCCGCCGGCTCCGGGGCCGGGGCCGCAGCGCCCCGGCGATCAGCACCATGACGGCGAGGGCCGCCGTCACGACGCCGAAGGACACGCGCAGCGAGGCGAGTTCGCCGACCCCGCCGATGAGCGTGGGGGCGACGAGGCCGGTGGTGTAGGTGACGGTGGCCACCCCGGCGATCGCCTGGCCGGCGTTGTCGCCCGTGCGCCCGGCGGCGGCGAAGCACAGCGGCACGACGACCGCGACGCCGACGCCCAGCAGCGCGAACCCCGCCAGACCGGCCGCCGGGACCGTGGCGGTCACCACCAGCACCGCGCCGGTCAGGGCCACCGCGCCGCTCAGGCGCACGGTGCGGACCGGGCCGAGGCGCCGCACCACCGGGTCACCGGCGAGGCGGGCGGCTGCCATGGTGGCGTTGAACGCCGTGTTGCTGGCCGCGGCGATGGTCTCCGAGGTGCCGGTGGCGTCCCGGAGGTAGACCCCCGACCAGTCCGCGCTGGCCCACTCCGCGAGGATCGCGCACATGCCGACGGCGCCGATGAGCAGCGCGGAGCGGGGCGGCAGCGCGAAGCGCGGAGGCGGCTCCTCCTCGGGCTCGGGCCGGGTGTCGAGCAGGCCGCGGCAGGCCACCGGCGTGGTGGCGACGAGCGCCAGCGCGACCAGCGTCAGGTGGACGCGGGCGTCCACCTCGGCGTGGACGGCGGCCACGCCGACCGCCGAGCCGCTGAGGGCGCCGACGCTCCACATGCCGTGCAGCCCGGACATGATCGACCGGCCGTAGCGCCGCTCCACCTCCACGCCCTGGGCGTTGATCACCACGTCCGCCATGCCCGCGCCCGCGCCCTGCACGAGGAGCGTGAGGCACAGCACCGGCAGCGAGGGCGCCAGGACGGGCAGTGCGAGGGAGGCGCACCACAGCGCCAGCAGTCCGCGCACCGCGGCGCGCGCTCCACGGCGGTGCGCTACGCCGCTGGCCAGCGGCATGGCGAGCGCGGCGCCCACCGGGGCGAAGGCGAGCGCGAGGCCGAGTTGCGCGGTGGTGAGGTCCAGGCGGTCGGTGAGCCAGGGGATGCGGGTGGCGAAGCTGCCGGCGACGACGCCGTGGAGCACGAAGGCGAGGCTGATGGCCACGCGGGACCGGCGCATGCGGGCGGGGTGGTCGGTGGGCACGGGGTCGGTGGGTGAGGGGTTCGACGACCGAGTCGAAGACATGGCGGGATATTATCAGGAAGGCTTCCTAATAGAAGTTGTTTTGGAAAACTCCCCCGACCCGGCGAGGATTCGTCGCATGACCACAGCGCGTACCGCCTCCCCCCGCACGGCCCGCGCCATCAACGACCGCATCGCGCTGGACCTGCTGGCCGACCGCGGCCCGCTGACCGCGGCCCAGCTGCGGGAGCTGACGGGACTGTCCCGGCCCAGCGTCGCCGACCTCCTCGACCGCCTGGGCCGCGGCGGCCTGGTCGCCGTCGTCGGCGAGGCGGGCGCGCAGCGCCGGGGGCCCAACGCCCGCCTCTACGGGCTGGTCGCCGAGCGCGCCCACGTCGCCGCCCTGGACGTGCGCACCGACGGCGTCTCGTTCGTCCTGGCCGATCTGGCCGGCCAGGCGGTGGGCGGCGCCGGGCTGCCGGCCGCGCGTGGCCCGGGTCGCGACCCGGCCGGCGTCGTCGGCGCGGCGGTCGCCTCGCTGGAGGGCGCCATGCGCGAGGCCGGGGTCACCACACTGCACACCGCCGTCATGGGCGCCCCGGGCCTGGCGGACCCGGCCACCGGAGCCCTGCGCCCCACCGGTGACCTGCCCCGCTGGCACGCCGAACTGCTCTCCACGCTCCGGGAGCGGCTGGGCTGCCCGGTGGCCGTCGAGAACGAGGTCAACCTCGCTGCCATCGCCGAGCACCGGCTGGGCGCGGTCCGCGACCGCGACACCTTCGTCCTGCTGTGGCTGGGCCACGGCATCGGCGCCGGCGTGGTCCTCGACGGCACGCTGCGCCGTGGCGCCTCCGGCGGCGCCGGCGAACTCGGCTTCCTCCCGGTGCCGGGGACCGGCGGCATGCCCTCGGCCGTCGACTGCGGCGGCGGTCTCCACGCGCTGGCCGGCTCCGACGCGGTCCTCGCGCTGGCCCGGGCACACGGCCTGGCCGTGGAGGGCGAGGGCGTCGAGGAGGCGGTGGCCGTGGTGGCCCGCGCCGCCGAGGCGTTGGACGACGGCGCGGCGGTTGACCCGTCCGGCGCCGCCGAGGCGGCCGGCGCCGAGGGGCGGGAAGGCGACGACGCAGCCGACCTCGCCCCGGGCGGCGGGGGCGCATCGGTCTCCGCCAACGCCGATGCGGGCGCTCCTGCGGTCCCGCCGAACGGCGCCCGCGCTCGCCCCGCAGGGGCCGCCGCGGGCGAAGCAGCCGGTGCCGGGGTGTCGGCTGACGCCGACGCGGTGGGTGATGCCGCGTCGGCCGCCGCGCCGGGCGGGGGAATCCTCGACGGTGCCGCGTCGGGGGGCGGGGGCGCATCGGCCTCCGTCGGCGCCGATGCGGGCGGTGCCGCGGTCCCGCCGAACGGTGGTGCCGAAGCCGCAGGCGGTGCCGCGCCGGGCCGCGCAGCCGCAAACGGCGCCGCGACGGCGGGGGAGGGCGCGGCGGCCCCCGGCGCCGATGCCGGCGGCGCGGCGGCTCCGCCGCCGAACCGCGCGCGGCGCCGCTCCGGTGCGGCCGAGCCGCACGAGGCGTTCCTCAGCGAGCTGGCCGAACGCCTCGCCGTCGCCGTCGCCTCGGTCACCGTCGTCCTCGACCCCGGCTGCCTCGTCCTCGGCGGCGAGCTGGGCCGGGCCGGCGGCGCGGCGCTGGCCGTCCGCGTCCAGCGCTGCCACGAGGTCCTCTCGCCGCTGCGCACCGAGGTACGCGCCGCCACCCTCACCGGCAGCCCGGTGCTCCACGGCGGCCTGCTCACCGCCCTGGACGCCGCCCGGCGGGACCTGTTCGACCCCGTCGGCGCCGCCCGGGCGTTGTGAACCCTCCCACAGCCGGGCCGCGTCGTCGCCCGGCCATGGCACACTGGATGCCGTATCAGCGACGTAGCGCACTCCGGGGTCGGTGAAAGTCCGAACCGGCGGTAACAGTCCGCGACCCGGCCGCCGCCAGCGGCCGGTTGACCAGGTGGAACTCCTGGACCGACGGTGAAAGTCCGGATGGGAGGCAGTGCGCGGCGAAGCGGGACGGGCACACGACGCCCCAGCCGTCGGCCACCCCCAGGGGTGGCCGCGTCACCGGCCGGGCGCCCGCCGCCCCCGCCCCTCCTCGCCCTGTCCCGTATGACGCCCCGGAGCCGTGCCCGACGAGGCAGGAGGCATCCGGTGGCGGACGACAGCGCCACGCACCCCCGCGGCCGGGAGGCCGAGGCGATGCGCCGCGCCCTCGCGCTCGCCGCCCGGGGCCTGGGCGCCACCAGCCCCAACCCCGTCGTCGGCTGCGTCATCCTCGACGCCGCCGGGAGCCTCGCGGGCGAGGGCTGGCACCGCGCCGCGGGCGGCCCGCACGCCGAGATCCACGCCCTGGCCGACGCCGGCGACGCCGCCCGCGGCGGCACCGCCCTCGTCACCCTCGAACCCTGCAACCACACCGGCCGCACCGGCCCCTGCGCACAGGCCCTCATCGACGCCGGCATCGCCCGCGTCGTCTACGCGGTCGCCGACCCCAACCCCACCGCGCGCGGCGGCGCCACCACCCTCGCCGCCGCCGGCATCGACACCGAGGCCGGGCTGCTGGCGGAGGAGGCCGAGGCCGTCAACGCCGCCTGGCTGACGGCCGTCCGCCGCTCCCGCCCCTTCGTGCGCTGGAAGTACGCCGCCACCCTCGACGGCCGCGTCGCCGCCGCCGACGGCACCAGCCGCTGGATCACCGGCGAAGCCGCCCGGGCCGACGTGCACCGGCTGCGCGCCGAGGCCGACGCCGTCGTGGTGGGCTCCGGCACCGCCCGCGCCGACGACCCCCACCTCGCCGCCCGGGGCCTGCCCGGCGCCGTGCAGCCGCTGCGCGTCGTCGTCGACACCGAGGCCCGCGCCGTGCGGCCCGGCGCCCGCGTCCTGGACGGGGCCGCGCCCACCCTGATCGCCGTGGCAGCCGACGCCCCCGCCGGCCGCACCGCGCCGCTGGAGCGCCACGCCGAGGTGGCCCGCCTGCCGCGCGCCGACGGCGGCCGTGGCGGCCTCGACCTGCCCGCGCTGCTCGCCGCGCTGTACGGGCGCGGCGTCCGCTCCGTCCTGCTGGAGGGCGGGCCCACGCTCGCCGGGGCGTTCACCGCCGCCGGATACGTCGACGAGATCACCGCCTACCTCGCCCCCGCCCTGCTCGGCGGAGGCCCCCACGCCCTGGCCGACGCCGGAATCACCACCATCACACAGGCGTTGCGCCTCAGGGTTGACGCCGTCGTCCCCCTCGGCCCCGACCTGCGCATCACCGCCGTACCCCTCCCCAAGGAGACCTGAGTGTTCACGGGAATCATCGAAGAGCTGGGCGAGGTCCTCGCCCTGGAACGCGAGGGAGACTCCGCGCGGCTGCGGCTGCGCGCCTCCGTGGTCACCGAGGACGCCGCCCACGGCGACTCCATCGCCGTCAACGGCGTCTGCCTGACCGTCGTCGCCACCGGCGAGGGCGAGTTCACCGCCGACGTGATGGCCGAGACGCTGGCCCGCTCCAACCTCGGCACGCTCGCCCCCGGCGACCGCGTCAACCTCGAACGCCCCACCCGGCTCGGCGGCCGGCTCGGCGGTCACCTGGTCCAGGGGCACGTGGACGGCACGGCCGCCATCCTCAGCCGCGCCCCCGGCGAGAACTGGGAGGCCGTCGCCTTCGCGCTGCCCGCCGACCTCGCCCGCTACGTGGTGGAGAAGGGCTCCATCACGGTGGACGGCGTGAGCCTCACCGTCGTCTCCGCCGCCGACGACCACTTCACCGTGGGCCTCATCCCGACCACCCTCCAGCTGACCACCCTCGGCCGCAAGCGCGTCGGCGACGTGGTGAACCTGGAGGTCGACATCGTCGGCAAGTACGTCGAACGCCTGCTGGCCGACCGCGGGGTGAGCAGCGGGGTGAGCGCGCCATGAGCGTGCTCGACCAGCTCAACTCCACGGCGTTCACCGCCTTCGACCAGCACGTCATGTGGTCCGACATGGCCGGCAACCTCGCCGGCCTGGCCGCGCTCGCGCTCGGCTGGCGCCGCTCGATGCTCACCTGGCCCGTCCAGCTGCTCTCCGGCGTCATCCTCGTCGCCGCCTACGCCTCGGCGCAGCTCGGCGGGGGAGTGGGCAAGCAACTCCTGGTCATCGTCGTGGCGCTGTGGGGCTGGCGGGCCTGGCAGCGGGGCCGCCGCGACTCCCACGACGGCCAGATCGCGGTCCGCTTCGCCACCTGGCGCGAGCGCGGCGCCCTCGCGGCCGGGGCGGCCGTCGGCACGCTGGCCGTCGGCGGCCTGTTCACGGCCTTCCCCGACCTGTCCTGGAACCCCTGGCCCGACGCGTACATCTTCGTCGGCACGCTCGTGGCCATGGTCGCCCAGGCCCGCGGCCTGGTGGAGTTCTGGTTCGCCTGGCTGCTGGTCGACGTCGTCGGCGTCCCGCTGGCGTTCTCCTCCGGCCTGCCCTTCTCCGGCCTGGTCTACGTCGTCTACTTCGGCCTGGTGCTGTGGGGGATGCGCGCCTGGTGGCTGCGCTCCCGCGAGGCAGCGCCCCGGCCCGCCCGCCTCACGCCCGCAACCGATGGAGTGGCAGCATGACCGTGACACACCTTGCCCCCGCTGGGCCTGCGTTCGACGTGGCGCTCGACCCGGTCGAGCGCGCCGTGGCGGACATCGCGCTCGGCCGCCCCGTCGTGGTCGTCGACAGCGCCGACCGGGAGAACGAGGGCGACCTCGTGATCGCCGCCGAGCTGATCACGCCCGAGGTCGTGGCGTTCATGATGAGCCAGTGCCGCGGCCTGATCTGCGTGCCGATGGAGCCCGCCGAGCTGGACCGGCTCGAGCTCCCGCAGATGGTCGAGAAGAACACCGAGTCGATGGCCACGGCGTTCACCGTCTCCGTCGACGCCACCGCGGCCCACGGCGTCACCACCGGCATCTCCGCCGCCGACCGGGCCGCCACCATCCGGCTGCTCGCCGACCCGGACGCCACCC
This sequence comes from Streptomyces sp. 6N223, assembly GCF_052246635.1. Lineage (NCBI taxonomy): Bacteria > Bacillati > Actinomycetota > Actinomycetes > Kitasatosporales > Streptomycetaceae > Streptomyces > Streptomyces sp. 6N223. Next base: position 29,196 of record NZ_JBQQCA010000041.1, read on the forward strand.
CCGCCGACTTCGCCCGCCCCGGCCACGTCTTCCCGCTGCGCGCCCGCCCCGGCGGCGTGCTGACCCGGCCCGGCCACACCGAGGCCGCCGTCGACCTGGCGCGGCTGGCGGGCCTGCGCCCGGCGGGCGTCGTCGTGGAGATCGCGGGCGAGGACGGCACCATGCTCCGGCTGCCCGAACTCACCGCCTTCGCCCGGCGGCACGGCCTGGCGGTCATCTCCATCGAGGATCTCGTGGCCTACCGCCGCCGCGCGGGCGAGGCCGAGGCGTCGCCGCCCGTACGCCGCGAGCCCGCCCCGGCCGTACGCCGCGAGGCGGAGACCGTGCTGCCCACCGGCCACGGCGACTTCCGCGCCTACGGCTACCGCTCCACCCCCGACGGGGTCGAGCACATCGCCCTCGTGGCCGGGGAGATCGGCGACGGCGAGGACGTCCTGGTCCGCGTCCACTCCGAGTGCCTGACCGGCGACGTCTTCGGCTCGCAGCGCTGCGACTGCGGCCCCCAGCTGCGGGCCGCCCTGGACCGGATCAGCGCCGAGGGCCGCGGCGTCGTGCTCTACCTCCGCGGCCACGAGGGCCGGGGCATCGGGCTGCTGTCGAAGCTGCGCGCCTACGAACTCCAGGAGCGGGGCCGCGACACCCTCGACGCCAACCTGGAGCTCGGCCTGCCCGCCGACGCCCGGGACTACGCCGCCGGCGCCCGGATCCTCGCCGACCTCGGCGTCCGCTCGCTGCGGCTGATGACGAACAACCCCGACAAGACCGACGCCCTGGCGCGGCACGGCCTGCGCGTCACCGGCCGCGAGCCCGCGCCCGTCCCGGCCGGCCGCCACAACCTGCGCTACCTGCGCACCAAGCGGGACCGGATGGGACACGACCTGCCCTGGCTGGACGCCGCCCCGGTCTCCCCCTGCGGCAACCAGTGAACGCCAACTACGCCAACGACGCCAACGACGCCGACGGCACCGACGGCACCGACGGCACCAACCACGGAAACGACGAACGAGAGGAGCAGCGGTGAGCGGCAAGGGCGCGCCACGAGTGGCGGTGGAGGACAGCGAGGGACTGCGCGTCGCCGTGGTCGCGGCGCAGTGGCACCAGACCGTGATGGACGGCCTCGTCGACGGCGCGCTGCGGGCGCTGGACGAGCTCGGCGTCGACCGGCCCACCCTGCTGCGCGTCCCCGGCAGCTTCGAACTGCCCGTGGCCGCCCGCGCGCTGGCCGCCAAGGGCTACGACGCCGTCGTCGCCCTCGGCGTCGTCATCCGGGGCGGCACCCCCCACTTCGACTACGTCTGCCAGGGCGTCACCCAGGGCCTCATTCAGGTCGGCGTCGACCACGGGGTTCCCGTCGGCTTCGGCGTTCTCACCTGCGACACCGAGGATCAGGCCCTGGACCGGGCCGGGCTGCCCGGCTCCGCCGAGGACAAGGGCCACGAGGCCGCCACCGCGGCCGTCGCCACCGCCGCCACCCTGCGGTCCCTGGCCGGGCCCCGGGACCGGAACCCGGCCCGCGAGGCCGTAGGCTAAGAGCACCATGGCGAACAAGACATTCGACGGCCTCTTCGCCGAGCTCCAGCACAAGGCCGCCACCGGCGACCCGGCCACCTCCCGCACCGCCGAACTGGTCGCCGCCGGCGTCCACGCCATCGGCAAGAAAGTTGTCGAGGAGGCCGCCGAGGTGTGGATGGCCGCCGAGCACGAGGACGCCGACCGCGCCGCCGAGGAGATCTCCCAGCTGCTCTACCACGTGCAGGTCATGATGGTGGCGCGCGGCATCTCCCTCGACGACGTATACGCTCACCTCTGACCGCCGCGACGTGACCGTCCCGTCCCCGTTCCCGTCCCCCGCACCGAGCCGTAAAGGAACCCCCGTCCATGCTGCGCATCGCCGTCCCGAACAAGGGAACCCTCTCCGAGCCGGCCTCGGCGATGCTGCATGAGGCCGGCTACCTGCAGCGCAAGGACCGCAGGGAACTGGTGCTGATCGACGCCGAGAACCAGGTGGAGTTCTTCTACCTCCGGCCGCGCGACATCGCCGTGTACGTCGGCTCCGGCACGCTGGACATCGGCATCACCGGCCGCGACCTGCTGCTGGACGCCGGCGCCCCGGCCGAGGAGATCATGCAGCTCGGCTTCGGCGCCTCCACCCTCCGCTACGCCGCCCGCCCCGGCACCGTCACCGACGTGCGGGAGTTCGGCGGCCTGAGGGTCGCCACCTCCTTCGCCGGGCTCGTCGCCCGCCACCTGGCCGAGCACGACGTCGAGGCCTCCGTCGTCCCCCTCGACGGCGCCGTCGAGACCGCCATCCAGCTCGGCGTCGCCGAGGTCATCGCCGACGTCGTGGAGACCGGGACCACGCTGCGCAACGCCGGGCTCAAGATCATCGGTGATCCGGTGCTGGAGTCCGAGGCGGTGGTGATCCGCCACGAGGGCGGCGACCCGGCCAACGGCCGGGTGCAGCAGTTCCTGCGGCGCCTCCAGGGCGTCCTGGTCGCCCGCAGATACGTGATGATGGACTACGACATCCGGGCCGAGCTGGTCGACAAGGCCGTCGCCCTCACCCCGGGCCTGGAGTCGCCCACCGTCTCCTCGCTCCACGACAGGGGCTGGGTCGCGGTCCGCTCGATGGTGCCGGTGCGCGACGCCCAGCGGGTCATGGACGAGCTGTACGAGCTCGGCGCCCGCGCCATCCTGACCACCGGCATCCACGCCGCCCGGCTGTGACGCCCCCTGGGCCGGAGCGGGAGCCCGGGCCGGAGCCCGAGCCTGGGCCGGAGCCGGAGCTCCCCGAGCCGCCCGGCCTGCCCGTCACCTTCCGTCCCGTGGTCACCCGCATCGTGCTGATGTGCGTCGGCGCGGCCACCTTCGGCGTCCTGACGCTGGTCGCCCTCCTGCTGCCCGCCCGGGGCGCGGTGAGCTGGAGCCCGGGAGACCGCATCGCCGTCAGCTCCAGCGGCCTGCTGGCCTGGGGCGTGCTCGCGCTGCTCAGCCGCCCCAAGGCGGTCGCCGACGCCGAGGGCCTGACCGTCGTCAACCTCACCACCCGGCGCCGGCTGGCCTGGGCCGAGATCCTGCGGGTCTCGCTCCGGCCCGGCGACCCGTGGGTCACGCTCGACCTGGCCGACGGCACGACCCTGGCGGTGATGGCGATCCAGCCGGGCGTCGCCCGCCGCCGCGCCGTGGCCGACGCCCGGACCCTGCGCGCCCTGGCCGAGACCCACGGCACGGCCACCCCGCCGGGCGACGGCGGCTGAGGGGCCCCGCCCCGGATCCCCGACGCTCCCCGACGTTTGCGCCCGGGGCGGCCGACGCCGCGCGCATCACAGCTCCGCCGCGCCCCCGCCCTCGCCGCCCTGCGAACGGTCCCGGCCCCGCCCGGCCAGCACCTCGCCGTAGGCCTGCATCAGGTCCGGCAGCCGCAGCGTCGACAGCTCCTGCCGGGTCGGCGCCGTGGCCGACTCCGACAGCCGCATGTCCCGGAAGGAGCAGCTCGTCTCGTACAGCGTGCGCAGGAAGCGGCCGTTGCCCAGCTCGTCGATCCAGCCCTCGGCCACCACGTGCTCGCCGATGCTGCGCAGTTCCTCCAGCGCCTCCTCGTCCCACACGTCCCCGTGCTCGGCGGCCAGCAGCTCGCCGATGGCCGTCAGCTCCGCCGGCTGGTAGCTGGGGAACTCCACCCGGGCCGCGAAGCGCGAGGACAGGCCGGGGTTGGCCGCCAGCAGCCGGTCCATGCCCTCCGGGTACCCCGCGAGGATGACGACCAGGTGCTCCCGGCTGTCCTCGGCCCGCTTCAGCAGCACCTGCAACGCCTCGTCCCCGTAGGCGTCGCCCTTGCTGTAGCCGGAGTGGACCAGGCTGTAGGCCTCGTCGATGAAGAGGACGCCGCCCAGCGCCGAGTCGATCAGCCGGTTGGCCTTCACCGCCGTCTGCCCCAGGAACTCCCCGACCAGGTCGGCCCGCTGCGCCTCCACCAGCCTGTCGTGGCTGAGCACCCCGAGCGCGTGGAAGATCCGCCCGAGTATCCGCGCCACCGTCGTTTTTCCCGTCCCCGACGGGCCGGAGAAGACGAAGTGCCGCTTCGGCGGCTGCACCGGCAGGCCCTGCCCGGATCGCAGCCGGGCCATCCGCAGCTGCGCGGACATCGCCCGCACCTGCTCCTTGACCGGCTCCAGCCCGACCATGCGGTCCAGCTCCCTCAGCGAGCGCTCCAGCAGCGCCGGATCGCCCGCGAGAACGCCGCCGCCCGCCGCCCCGTGGTCCCCGGTCGTGCCCGGCCCGGCCGGATACCGCCACGCCGCGCCCGCGGGAGCGGCGGGCGAGGGCACCAGCCGCTCGGGCGCCGGGCTCGGCGAGGCGGGCTGGCCGGGGGAGAGGGGGGCCGAGGGCGCGGACGGCGAGGCGGGGGAGAGGCCGTCGTCGGCGGCGTAGGGCAGCGGCTCCGGGGAGGTCAGCGCGCCCGGCGGCGGCACGCCGCCCGCGCCCGCCCCCACGCCCGCCCCCACGCCGGGCCAGGCGTCCGCGCCGAGCCCGCTGCCGAGGCCTCCGGGGCCCCCGAGACCCCCGAGTCCGCCGGCCGGGGAGGCGAACAGCGCGGCGGCGTCCGGGTCCTCCTCCGCCATCGCCGCCAGCCGCTCCGCCGTGTCCATGAACTCGGGGTCGGCCTCGTGCACCGCCCGGTACAGCGGCAGCGCCGCCGCGCTGCGCCCGCTGCCCTCCCGCGCCCGCGCCAGCCAGTACCGCAGCTCCTTGCGCTGCGGCTGCTCGGTGCGGCACCGCATCAGCGCGGCGGCCAGCAGCGGCTCCGCCTGGTCGTACATCTCCAGCCGCACCCGCGCCATGCCCGCGAACAGGCCCGCCTCCACCCCCAGCTGCGGGTCGTCGACCAGCGAGGCGGTGAAGCGGAACAGCCCCTCCCAGTCCTTGGCCAGGTAGCACCGGCAGGCGTGCAGGAAGCGGGTGCCGGGGTCGGACTGCGGCGAGGGGCAGGCGGCCAGGGCCAGGTCGAGCTCGGCCATGCGGCGGCCGTCCAGCAGCTGCGAGGCGTACGCCAGCAGCAGGTCACGCTGGGTCTCCAGCACCGGCTGCACCCACCAGCCCAGCCAGTACCAGGAGCTCAGCGGACGCCCGTGGCGCGCCCGCTGCTCCCCGAAGCGCCCCCGGTTGCGGTGCATCTGCTGCAGCGCGACCGGCACGTCGGCGCGCAGCGCGTGCAGGCCCAGCCAGGCGTCGGCCATGCCGGGGTCCTGGCGCACCGCGGCGCGGAACTCCTCCTCGGCCTCGGGGTAGGCGGCGGCCGTGTACGCGTCCACGCCGCGCAGCCACGCCAGATCGGCCGGGCCGTGCGACACGTGGCCGCCCTGCGTGCCTGAATCCATGCTGACCCCCACTCACGGGTGCTCCGCCTGCCGCCGGCCACCCCCGGCGCCGGGAGGGAATCACGCGCAGGCATCGTAACTGGCGCCCCTCGGCGTTATCAGGATATCGGCAAAGGGGCTTGACGGATCATCAGCGAAGTGCCGCAGCTCGGCCGCCGTCCATTCCCGCCAGAAGTCCGCCTGCCCCGGGCCGTCCCGCCGCCTGCCCCGCTCCCACGCCACGGACGAGGGCACCGCCAGCCAGATCAGGAAGGCGAGGTGCGGCCGCAGCGCCCGGCGGCCGGCGCCGACGCCCTCCACCAGGACCACGGGCGCGGGCGGAAGCGAGGCGGTACGCGCGAACTCCCGGCGTTCCCAGTCGTAAACGGGATAGTGGGCGGTCCGGCCGCGGCCGAGCGGGCCGAGCACGCCGCCGGTGACCCGCTCCGTCCAGCCGAAGAGGGCGTCGTGGCTGGCGACGTCGTCCAGGTGCAGCACCGGCGCGCCGCCGAGCTCGGCCGCCAGCGCGCCCGCCAGCGTCGTCTTGCCCGAGCCGGCGTGTCCGTCGACGGCGACCAGCCGCACCGGACCGCAGGACGGCGGCAGGGAGCTCAGCCGGGCGGCCAGCCGGGGCAGGGTGTTCACCGCGACAGCGTAGGTCACGGCGGACAGCCCGCGCGGCGTGCCACAGGTCAGACCAATATTGCTGTTTGGCTGTTCTCCGGTATTACTTCTCGTCAGCTCCGTGAGCGGAGATAGTGGTGCCCTGCCGACCTCGTCCCGCCGCGCCGGGGCCCAAGGACACGACCGGGAGACCATCACCGTGACCATGACGCCACGCCGTACCGTACTCGCCGCCGCCGTCGCCGCCGCGGTCGGCACCCCCGCCGCGCTCGCCGCCACCGCCGACGCCGCCAGCGGCACGGCCGCCCCCGCCCCCGCCGGCGGCACCCGGCCCTACCGGCCCCGCCCCGGCGACGCCGCCGCCTCCACCATCGAGTACCGGGGCTGGGCCACGGCGGCCGACTGGCGCGGCGGCACCGCCGAAGGCGTCTCCGTCGCCGACGGCAAGCGCCCCGGCGTGGCGATCGCCAGCCCGGCCGGCACCGTGGACTACGCCGACCCGCACACCGGCACCACCGCCTCCTGGGAGTACGCCCGCTGGCTCTCGCCCGTCCACACCGCGGCCACCCCCGCCAGCGAGCTGATCGCCTCGTGGAACGCCGCCACACCCGCCGGAACGTTCATCCGCGTCGAGATGCTCGGCAGCTACAGCGACGGCACCGACACCCCCTGGTACACCCTGGGCGTATGGGCCTCGGGCGATGCGGACATCCGCCGCACCTCCGTCGACGGCCAGGAGGACGGCAAGTCGACCGTCTGGACCGACACCGTCGCCATCGACGACACCGACAGCGCGCTGCGCCTGGCCTCCTACCGGCTCCGGCTCACGCTCTACCGCGCGCCCGGCAGCGGCGCCACGCCCACCGTGTGGCGGCTGGGCGCGATGACCTCGGACGTCCCCGCCCGCTTCGAGGTCCCCCAGACCGCCCCCGGCGTCGCCGCCGGCGTCGAGCTGGACGTGCCGTCGTACTCGCAGAACATCCACATCGGTCAGTACCCGGAGTACGACAACGGCGGCGAGGCGTGGTGCAGCCCGACCTCCTCGCAGATGATCATCGAGTACTGGGGCCGCCGCCCCAGCGCGGAGGACGTCGCCTGGGTGAACCCGGACTTCGCCGACCCGCAGGTCTGCCACGCGGCCCGCTTCACCTACGACTACCAGTACGAGGGCTGCGGCAACTGGCCCTTCAACGCCGCCTACGCCGCCACCTACCGCGACATGCGCGGCGTGGTCACCCGCATCGCCTCTCTCACCGACGCCGAGCGGCTCATCAAGGCGGGCATCCCGCTGATCACCTCGCAGTCCTTCTACGAGGCGGAGCTCGACGGCGCCGGGTACGGCACCTCCGGGCACCTGATGACCGTCATCGGCTTCACCGAGGACGGCGACGTCATCGCCAACGACCCGGCCAGCGACTCCAACGCCGAGGTCCGGCGCGTCTACCCCAGGCGGCAGTTCGAGAACATCTGGCTGCGCACCCAGCGCTACCGCGAGGACGGCACCGTCGCCTCCGGCACCGGCGGCGTCTGCTACCTCTACTTCCCGGCGGCTCTCTCCGCAGCCCAACGCCGTGCACTCGCGTCCGTGGGCGTGCGCTGACCAGCCACGCGATGGCCCTCGTGCGACACCACACGGGGGCCATCTTTCGTGATCACTTAGGTGCTGGGGAGAATCTGGGGAGATCTTTTAGGAGACAGGTGGCTCTCCACGAGTGGAACCGTTCGCTCATCGAGCGGGTTTGGCGTATCCGCTGCAGGCCACGCCCTCGCCCCGGCGGGAGCTGCGCGTGACATACGAGAGTCCCTGGCGTCGGGTGGTGCTGTCGAAGTGGACCAACTCCGGTGCCTGCACGCCAATGTTGCTGCTGGGATCGCACACCAGGTAGATCCCGACCGGCCCGAGGACCAGCGAGGCGACGAAGGCCAGCATCAGGAAGAGGGCACTCTCGCCCGCCAACCCGGTGATCCACAACGACACGATCCCTGTCAGAAGGGCGACGGCCGAGACCAGGGAGCGGATCACCGGGCCGCGGCGGAGGCGTTTGGTGGTCCCCAGGTCCTGGATGATGAACATGCCCTCGCGCCCGCAGTGTCCGCACCGCACGGCCACCCGCGCCTCGCCGTGGTCAGGACGGCGCACCACATACGAGGTCTCCCGGATCTTGGTCCGTGACAGGCCGGGCTCGTGCTTGTGCTCCATCTGGTGCAGCATCGTGAGCTTGATCTGGTCAGGCACGGTCCACGACACAGGATGCCCCCTTAGCGCTGTCCACCGGACGCCGCTGCTACCTGCCAACCGGGGGCCGCAGTCTATCCGTCATCGAAGCGCCTCGGCTGCCCCAGCCTGTCCTGGTGCAACCTCGCCCGCCCCACGGGCCTCAACCAGCTCTGCTGCCAAGTGGTCCTCCAGCCTGCGTGGGGCGAACATGACGAGGGGCATGCCAGCGAGACAGACCAGGACGCCGATGATGTCGAAGAGGTCAGGGTTCAGCGACCATGGCACCGTCGCCTCCGGCACCGGCGGCGTCTGCTACCTCTACTTCCCGGCGGCTCTTTCCGCAGCCCAACGTCGTGCACTCGCGTCCGTGGGCGTGCACCATCGTCCGGAAGCGCTGGCCCCGGACAGGGCCTGCTGCCCGCCTGCGGGCGCGGCCACCGTTGGTCATCGGCGGGACGAGCGTGCCATCCGGTGGGCCGATGACGACGCGGTGGCCGCGACCGCGGGGCCGGCTCGCGGCGGAGGTGAGCCGCCAGGGATCGGCCGATCTCAGCCGATCGTGAACGTCTGGTGGTCGCCACCGTCGTACGGGCGCTGCTCGCACGGGGCACCCTCGGCGTCGCCGGCCGTGAGGTAGAGGCCGCTGAAGCGGTTGGCGAGGCGGATCCGGCCCTCGCCCGCGTCCTCCACCAGCCACTCGTCGTTGGTGTCGGACCCGGCGGCGTACTCGTACTGGATGACCGTCGCGCCGGCGTCACGGGGCGCGCTGCCGATGACCACGTCCTTGCCGCTGCCCTGGATGACGAGCCGGGTGTACCCACCGGCGACCGGGGTGAACTCGAACCGCTGGTGCGGGCTGTCGCTGCCCGGCGACCGGACGATCTTCGCGTCGTTGGCGTCCGAGCCGCCCTCGACGCCGAGGACATGGTCGCTGCCCGCGACGGTCACCTGGTGATATCCCGCCGCGACGGACGGGACCCTGGTCAGCTTGACCGCGTGACCACCGTCAGCCACCTCCTCGACGCTGAGGGGGTCGCCGGCCGCGATGACCTGGCTGGTGCGGACCAGGCCGTCGGGCCCGTCGGTGGTGATCTCGGCCTGCCAGGTTCCGGTCGCCCCGAGGAAGGCCGTCGGGTACGACGTGGTGCCGGCGCCCCCGCGCCGGAACGAGCCGACGAACCACCGGTCGCCGTTGCGGCGGGCGATGACGGCGCCGGTGAGCGGATCGCCCGAGACGTACCGCGTCTCGTCCCAGACGCTCGGCAGCGTGCGCAGCCATCGCTGCGCCTCCGGGCGCGCCTGGTAGTCCGGGACCGTGCTGCCGGGCAGCAGGATGCCGCTGTCGAGCACCACGCCGAGGCCGAGTTCCGCGCCGTCGCTGTTCGGGTTGGACATCTGGAAGCTCATCGGCGAATAGTCGGTCGGGCCGATCGCGCCGCGCGTGAACGGGATCGAGGCCACGTGCTCGATGGTGCGGTCCGCTCCGTACTCCTCGCCCCGGATGGCTTCGGAGGTCAGCACGTGCGGCCACGTCCGGTGCACCCCGACCGGCAGGCGCGAGCCGTGCAGGTCGACCATCAGCTGGTGGTCGCGGGCGTCGGCCAGCGTCGCGTCGTACCACTGGTGGAGGGCCTGGGTCTCCGAGCCCATGAAGTCCAGCTTCACGCCCACCACGCCCCACTCGGTGATCGTGGTGAACTGATCCCGGCGTTTGTCGGCGGTGTCCAGGTCCAGCCAGTGGTACCAGAGCATGATCCGCACGCCCCGGTCGCCGGCGTAGGCCACGAGCTCGGGAATGATCGAGGGTGACTCCTTCCAGCCGTCGTCCACCAGCAGGTAGGGCCAGCCCTGCGAGGCGGCGTAGTCGGCCCACTGCTTGAGCTTCTCCAGGTCGCGCTGGGTTTCGTGCATGCCGTCGAACCAGGGCCACGCGGAGACGCCCGGCCGGATCCACGACATGTCCGTGACCTGCGACGGCGCCGCCACGTCATCGACCAGCGTGGATTCCACGACGGTCCCGGTGGTGCCGATGACGGCGACGCGCCACGCGGTCGCGAAGGGCCCGGTCCGCTGGATCTCCGCGTCGGCCAGCGCCACGGTGAACCGGCCCGTGCCCTGGTCGTGGGCGAACCGGCCCCCCGAATAGCCGCCGTCCACGCCGGACTCGGCCAGCAGCACGCTGGCGCCGTCCGCGAGCTGAGCGAACATGCTCATGCCGTACTCGCCGCTCGGCACGGAGGACACCGCCGAGGTCGTGTACAGGTTCTCGTGGTCGTTCGCGAACGGCTCGCAGGTCAGCTGGGCGTCGGCCGGGAGCTCGAACGACGTCGCCTCGCCCAGGACCGTGGCGTCCGACGGCAGTTCGTAGCGCAGCGCCACGCCGTCCGCGGAGGTACGCACGCACACGGTGATCTCGGCGGAGCCCTTGGCGAACACCAGCCGCGTCTCCGTGGCGGTCCGCTCCCGGACGCGGGACTTCCCCGCCACGACGTCGTAGGTGAACGAGCTGGCCTCGTCGCCGCGGCTGACGAACTCCAGCCCGGTGGTGTAGTCGGCCTCCGCGGTCACCAGCCCGATCGGAGCGGGCAACAGGACCGGCTGGCAGTCCCACGTGGCCTCCAGGGTGAGCGCCCCGTTCGCGTCCAGGGCCACGGTGGCGCGCACGCCGTCGCAGCCGGATGACGGGACGCCGGGCTGGACCGATGTCCAACTGCCCGGCGCCGCCGCGGCCGCGCGCGTGGTTATGGTCGCCGCCGTGGCGGCGCCGACGGTCGTCGCGGCCATGGCCGTGAGCACGCTTCGGCGTGTCGGTCCTGGCATGGTGATTCCTCTCCTGTCTGTCCAGCACCATCGGTGCTGCGGCTCGAACCTGAGATGCGACAGATTCGGACGAAGGGCCTACGGGCAGCAGGGCGCAGGGGATGCGCACGGGCAGGCCGCGCTCCGCCAGGGCACATGGGATGTATTAACGACGCCCGTCCCCTCCTCTGTCCAGAGGGGCGGACGGGATTTCTCCAACGCCGCAGGTCACGCCCCCGGAACTCCCGGCAAGGGCCTCTGGGTTACATCGGATGTCTCGTTGCTTTGCCGACGAGTACCGGTCCTGTCGGTGTTCTTGACGGAGATGCGGCGTCCGGGAAAGCTCGCACGGATCCATCCGATAAGAACAATCCCGAAGAACAGAATGAAAGAGAATCAAACACCCTGCGCAGCGGGTGGGGCAAGTAGGCCTCCGGTCTCCACCTCGGAGCGGCCAAGGATCAGATCGTCGGCCTGACCGCTACCAGTTGGGCCGCCACGCCGGGTTCGCCCTGCAACCGCACGGGCCCGTTCGGAGTCGTGATCACGTGGCTGGGAAAGGAGTGGACGGGGCGATGCTCGGGCTTATAGCTTGCAGTGGACCGTGACACCGCCCGAGGAGGTGAGACCCATGAACGCTGTATCGATGTGGGTGCTCCCCCTTCCCGTCACGGCCGGGCGATTGACGTAGGTGTCGCCGGGAGCGCCTCGCCACCAAGGCACTCCCGAAAGGCAACACCTGTGCACTCTCCGCAGTTCACCGCCGAGCCGTCGTCGAGCGATACGGTCGAGCGAGACTTCACCGTGGGCGACGCCCCCGGACTCCGGTCCTCGGCCTCCGGCGCCGATCGCGCGCCCCTCATGTTCGACGTGATCATTGCCGGATGCGGGCCGACTGGCGCGATGCTGGCCGCCGAACTGCGGCTGCACGATGTGCGGGTGCTCGTTCTGGAGAAGGAAACCGAGCCCGTGTCGTTCGCCCGCATAGTCGGTCTGCATATTCGCAGTATCGAGCTGATGGCAATGCGCGGACTGCTGGATCGCATTCTCGAACGCGGAAGACGGCGTCCGGCCGGCGGTTTCTTCGCCGCCATCCCCAAACCCGCGCCCAGGGGCCTGGATTCCGCGTACGCCTATCTGCTGGGCATTCCGCAGCCGGTCATCGTTGACCTGCTCGAAGACCATGCGATCGAACTGGGTGCGCAGGTCCGGCGCGGTTGCGCGGTGGCCGGTTTCGAGCAGGACGACGAGGGTGTGACCGTCGAACTTGCCGACGGCGAACAGCTGCGTTCGCGCTATCTCGTCGGCTGTGACGGCAGTCGCAGTACGGTGCGCAAACTGCTCGGCGTCGGCTTCCCCGGCGAGCCCTCGCGGAACGAGACACTGATGGGCGAGATGGAAGTGGGTGTGCCGCAGGAGGAGATCGCCGCCAAGATGGCCGAAGTCCGCGAGACACATCAGCGATTCTGGCTCCGGCCCTTCGGCGAAGGCGTCTACAGCGTCGTAGTCCCCGCCGCGGGAGTCAGCGATCGCGCGGAACCGCCCACCCTCGAGGATTTCAAACAACAGCTGCGCACCATCGCCGGAACCGATTTCGGCGTACACTCCCCGCGCTGGTTGTCCCGCTTCGGGGATGCCACCCGGCTAGCCGAACGTTATCGGGTCGGGCGGGTGCTGCTGGCCGGCGACGCGGCACACATCCATCCACCCACCGGCGGACAGGGCCTCAACCTGGGCGTTCAGGACGCATTCAACCTCGGCTGGAAACTGGCCGCACAGATCCGCGGCTGGGCGCCGGAGACACTGCTGGACACCTACCAGGCCGAACGTCATCCGGTCGCCGAGGACGTGCTGGACAACACCCGCGCCCAGATGGAACTGCTGTCCACCGAACCGGGCCCGCAGGCCGTGCGCAGGCTGCTCACCGAACTGATGGACTTCAACGAGGTGAACCGCCATCTGATCGAGAAGATCACCGCGATCGGCATCCGCTACGACTTCGGCGAAGGCCCCGCCCTGCTCGGCCGTCGCCTGCGCGACATCGACGTGAAACAGGGCCACCTTTACGGTCTGCTGCATCGCGGCCGCGGCCTGCTGCTGGACCGCACCGAACGCCTGACCGTCGGCGGCTGGTCAGACCGGGTCGATTACCTCGCGGATCCCACTGCGGCACTGGATGTTCCGTGCGTCCTGCTACGCCCCGACGGCCACGTCGCCTGGATCGGCGACGATCAGCAGGACCTGGACGACCACCTCTCCCGCTGGTTCGGCAAGCCCGCCAACTCATCCCGCCTGAGCAACCGAAAAGGCCCGTGAGGAGGATGTGAACGGCCAGTATTGACCGACCATCGGAAGGCTGGAGGCAAGCTCGCCTCACGTCCCAAGCCCGACCAGGCGCTCCTCCGTCGCGACGGCCTCGAGGCTGCGGGCACCTGACGCTGGAGGAGCGAGCGGAGTACGACCGCGAGGTCCGGAAGGCCGAAGTCGGGCGCCAAGCCGCGATCGAACGCTTCCTCATGCTGAAGCCCGCCTGCTGGTACTGGCCCGTCCGGCGGACCTCGAGAGCCGGGAGACCGACGCCGGCCCTCTGGACAAACCGCTCGGCGATCTGGGCAACCTGCGACCGAATCGTCAGGCGGGAGACGCCAACGCATGAACACGTCACTAGCGTCATCTGGCGCGGGATGGACTGAAGCATCATCAGCGCAGATCGGCGCTCTCGTTCCACTGACCCGGCCTGGCTGGGTCGAGGCAGGCCAGCACTTGCTCGCCGGCCTCGAGATGGCCGTTCGCGAAGTCAATGCCGCTGGCGGGATCGTCGGAAGGCCACTCGAGCTGGTGGTACGAGACACCGCGGCAGATCCACGGAGGGCCGCGGCGGCCGTAGATGAACTGGCTCGCCTGGGCGTGGCTGCCTTGGCGGGGGAGTATCACAGCGTCTTCGCTCGCGCCGCTGCCGCCAGGGCCGACGCCCTCGGTCTGCCGTTCCGAAGGCGCGGAGGTCCGACTGCCCGGATTTGGCCGAACTTGAGGCTGTCGACCTGTCTACGTGTTCCTTCTCTGAGCCCGACAAGGCAGAGCAGTCGTCGTTCGGAGAAGGCCTGCTCTGCCACAGCTGCAATGTGCGCGAGGCAGCTGCTGCCTCACCACCTGACTCGCGAGCAGCGGCACACGCTGTGGGAGTGCAAGCTGGTCCTGCGGCGGCTCGAGCGTCAGGAGCGCGACCAGCGCCGCACGTAGGGGAACGTTTTTGCGTGGGTCGGCGTCGCGACCCTTCGCGCTCCCGCCGCTGGCCGGGCGGTGTGGGCCTCCCCGCCGGGAGTCGCCTTCCGGCCCCAGGACGCGACGACGCCCCGGACCAGACGGTCCGGGGCTTCTGTCGTAGCGAGGACAGGATTTGAACCTGCGACCTCTGGGTTATGAGCCCAGCGAGCTACCGAGCTGCTCCACCTCGCGATGTGGGAACCACTCTACGGCATCCCGCCCCCGCGCCGCACATGCGCGCCCGTGCCATCCTGCGGCCATGCCCGAACGGGTGTTGGTCACGTCGTGCCCAGGTCGGGCGGGCGGTTGGCGGTGGTGCCCCTGTCGGCTGGTTTCGGGCTCGGGGTGTGGCAGTAGCGGTGTGAGGTAGGCGATGTTCGGACGTGGAGAGGGAGGGGATGCAGATGTATCCTCCTGGCATCTTCAGCCGGTCCGCGTGGGGGCGCCGTCGTGAGCCCAGTCTTGGGACGAAGATCGCGGTCGCCTTGGCGATCCTGGCGGCTGGTGGCGGTTTCATGGCTTTCGGGATCTTCGTGCTCGCCCCGTAGGTGGCCCGGCGCCTGGCCCGGGCCGCGGTCATGGGGTGGGGGTGTCGGTGTCGTCGAGGGCGAGGAGGATGCGGGCGACGGGCGTCGGCCATCCCGTCACCGAAGGACCGCCGTCGGTGTCGAGGCTGGTCGCGGTCGCGGTCGATGGCGTCGCGCTCTTGCGCGCACGCGCTTCAGTGCGGCTTCGGCCCGCTCGGCGCGTCCCCGCTGCTTCTTGGCTTCGTCGGTGGCGTCGGCCTCGCCGGCCCGGAGCGTCTCGGAGTCGATGAACTGCTCGCGGAGCCGGTTCAGCTCGGGCTCGACCTCCGTCATGGGGGTGCGGTGCCGTCCCACGAGGCGCACGCGGGCTCGGTGCCGTGGCAGGGGATCGCGCAGTCGCACAGGGCGTCGGCGATGCGCTCGCGCAGCACGCCGCCCGGCTCAGGTCGCCAGCGCGCCAGGGTCGGAGAGGCGGAGGCGTCCGGGGATACAGCGGGCTCCGCGCAGCCATGCCGGGTCGGCGCCGCGCTGCCCGGTGTCGGCGATGAACTCGTCGAGTTGGTCGGGGATCTCGTCCGAGGTGAGCCGCTGCGTGCGTCCGGCTGCGGCCCGTTTTCGCCCTCGGGCATCCCGACCCGCGCAGGCCCCCACGGGCAGCATGCTTCTCGGGATGCTTGGGCATGTGGCGGCGGAGTCGGTCGTATGCGTCGGCGAGTGCGGTCCCGGCGATAGCTTCGCGGACTCCTGTTGCAGGACGTGGCGCCGGGCGAGAGCACCCTCAGCGGCGGGCGATGATGGCCTGTCCCTCGTCGCCCTGCAGACCGGTACCGTCGGGGTGGTTCTGCTCACCCCATCGGCCGTCCTGCCGCTCGTGTTCGGCGGCGATTTCGCCGAGGACGGCGGGGAGCGGGCCGAGTTCGCGGCCCGTGTAGGCGGCAGCGCGGGGGAGCAGGGCGGCGGGCCGGTTCGACCACTGCACCTCGACGCGGCCCTTGGCGCCCTGCGCCTTGCCGGTCACGGTGCTGCGCTCGGCGCGGTGCCAGCCGCCGTACAACTCGGCGTACAGCGGCGAGTCGTAGCCAGACAGGACGACCGCCGCGCGGCAGGCGTGCAGCGCGGCCTCGAGGTGCCGGTGGTCGTCCTCGCCAGCCATCTCCACGCGGTGGTTGGAGGGCGGCCGGGTGCTGCCGAGAATCTGCGGGTCGACGTACAGCAGGACGTCGACGCCGCGCCCGTACTTGGCCCCGAGGTCGAGCGCGGGCAGGCACTCCAGCGACACCGTGGCGAGGCGCCCGGCAGCGGCAGCAAGCCGTTCTCGGTACGCCCGCATGTAGCCGGGCATCGACGTACTCGACCCGGAGGGGTCTCGTCGGCGGCCTTCTTGGCTGCCGCGTCCCGTTCGGCTCTTCAAGCAGAGCTACATCCTCACGGCAGAGTTGTGACCGTGCTCATCTCCGCCGCCACCATCGTCCGCGACGGCGGTGTCCTCCTGGTGCTCCGTCGGCAGGCAGATGAGTTACGTGGCGGCCGAGGTGACCCCCGACTCCGGCGAGGCGACCGTGGGCGACCAGGAGAAGATCGCCGAAGTCGCGTGAGTCGCGCACGGCGACATCTTC
Source organism: Streptomyces sp. 6N223 (assembly GCF_052246635.1). NCBI lineage: Bacteria > Bacillati > Actinomycetota > Actinomycetes > Kitasatosporales > Streptomycetaceae > Streptomyces > Streptomyces sp. 6N223. The sequence continues at coordinate 45,601 of NZ_JBQQCA010000041.1, forward strand.
GATCAGGTTCCTGACAGGCCCGCCGAACATCGGTGTGCCCCGCTCCCAACTCGGAGCGGGGCGTCTCGTGGCTTGGCTCACTCAACTGTCAGATTCCGAGCCCGTTGCGCTGTCGTCGCCTTCGTCGTCCTCGCCTTCGTCGTCCCCGCCTTCCTCTGCGATGGTCGGCTGGGCCTCGACACCCGGCTTGCGGTCGATCACGATGACCACCTGTCCCTCGGCTCCGGAGCGTGGGCCGTTGCCTGCGGCTTTCACAACGTCGGCGATCGCGTCGTACAACTCGCTCGCGAGTGCCCAGTCTTCGTTCTCGTCACGCTCGTGGTCGCGTCGGACCTGGTCGAGTGCCGTGAGGGAGGCGATGATTGTGCGGCCAGACAGTCTGACCTCCACGTTCCCGTCACCGACCTGCTTGACGAGGCCGGGTACCCGGAAGTGGCGACCGGCCGCTGAGCGTTCGACGAAGAACGCCCACAGGTCCCGGTGACAGGTGAGTGTGGCGGAGGAGATGCCAGCCGCGGTGCGGAGGAGTTGGCTCTGGCTTGGCTCGTCGGTGCGTGCCGGTTCGCCGGCCGGTGCAGGATCGGCGTCTTCGGTTGGTGGTCCGGGTGGGATCTGCTGGTGGGCAGCTTCGTAGCGGCGGCGTGCTTCTGCGGCTTCAGCTTTCCATTCGGCGATGAGCGCGTGGAGTGCGGCGATGTCGCGCCGGATCTCCCGGGCGTCTGCGGTTGTCTGTACCGAATACCGCAGGGCGTTGATGTCCGAATTCACCGCCTCGATGCGGGTGTTCACAGCGCTGATTCTGGCGTTGATCGACTCCTGGGCGTCGCTGATGGACTTCTGGGTGCTGCTGATGGCGATTGCAAGACGTTCGATGCCCTGACTGATCGCGCTGCTCAGCGCCGTGAGCGTTGAGGTGGTGAGGGTCGTGAGTTGCGTCTCGATGCGGCCAAGTGCTGCCTTGATGTCTCGAGCGCCGAACGCCATGTATCGCCCCCTGCTGCCGTAGCTCAATGACGTAGCCATATCTCCCCGCGTGACCACCGAGTGACGCGCCGGAATCGGACGATGGCACGGGAGGTGGGTGCAGTGGCCACGGAAGCAGTCCAGCCCTCAGCGCCGGGCCGAGGATGAGCGCAACGCCCCACCTGTGAGACAGGTGAGGCTCGTTGTCATGTCCGGATTCGGCCCGTCCTTGTCGGTGGTCGGCGGTACGTTCAGCCCGGGATCGCATCTTCGGGGAGGTTCGATGAGCGGCGTCTGTCCGAACGGCTCAATGCATCAGGTACGGCGGCTGAAGGAGTATTGGCAGGGGCGGTCTCGTCGGGGTCACCGACTTCGGCAACAATCCCGGCAACCTCCGGCCGTCTGGTGGGCGAGGCGGCCCTTCTGATGGCCCCTGGGCGGGTCACGCATGCACACCGGCGTACGCGACGCGACCCATACGAGCGACGGGCCTGGTCCCCGTCCGGTAGGCGTCGCCGAAACCCGTACGGACGGAATCGTCGGGATACTGCGAGTAACCCCTGCATGCCGGGTCTTCCGGAGGGGAGATACAGTGCCATCGTCGCCGGCCACGAGGGCCGGCCGGGAGTGGAGCGGTGTGTCCGGGCAGGATTCGGCGCGTTCTACGCGTCCCCCGAGCATGGTGGACGTCGCCAGGGAAGCGGGCGTGGCGCACGTCACCGTCAGCCGCGTGCTCAACGGTCACCCCTCGGTGCGCCCGCAGACCCGGGAGCGGGTGGTCGCGGCCATCGAGCGCCTGGGGTACCGCCGCAACGACCTGGCGCGGTCGCTGAAGAGCGGGCGGTCGATGGCCATCGGCCTGGTCATCGCGGGGTCCGATCTCTTCGAGCTCCCTCGCACTCTGCGCGGCGTCGAGGGAGCCGCACAGCAGTCCGGCTACTGGGTGAACATGAGCAGCTGGCAGGGGGGCGACGCCGACCAGCTCGCCGCGACGGTGGACCGGTTGATCAGCCAGGCGGCCGAGGGCATCGCGGTCATCGCCGATCGTCCGTTGGTGGCCGGCGCCCTGGAGCGCATGGTCACGCGCGTGCCCATGACGGTGGTCACGTCCGGCGACCTGACGAATCCGGCCATCGGTTCGGTGGAGCTGGACCAGGAGCTCGGCGCCCGGCTCGCCACGCGCCATCTGCTCGAGCTCGGTCATCGGGACATCGTGCACCTGACGGGTCACCTGGCGGTCTTTGACGCCCGCGCGCGCGTGGACGGCTGGCGCGCGGAGATGCGGGAGGCGGGGGTGACGTCGCCGGAGATGCTCGAGGGCGACTTCACGGCCGCGAGCGGCTATCGGCTGGGGCTGGAACTGGCGCGCCGCAGGCGGCGGCCGACGGCCGTCTTCGCCGGGAACGATCAGATGGCGATAGGTGTCCTCGCGGCGTTCGCGGAGGAGGGCGTGGCGGTCCCCGGGGACGTCTCGCTCGTCGGCTTCGACGACATGAAGGGGTCGGAGTACCTGGTCCCCTCCCTGACGACGGTGCGCCAGGACTTCGTCGCGCTCGGCCGCACGTCCATCGAGGTGCTCGTCGGCATGATCGGCGGGGCGCGGCCGCGTCACCACCTCATCGCGCCGACCCTCATCGTCCGGAGATCGGCGGCGCCGCCCCGGTGACGGGCTCGTCCTGGACAGCGCCCGTGCCCGCGCCCGCGTAGGTGACGCCCTCGACGCGGACCCACGGCGTTCCGGCCGGCCCGTGGTGGGCCACGCCGAGGAGGACGCCGACGAAGCTGCCGGCCTCCTCGCTGCTGAGGACCCGCGCGCCGATCGTGGCGTGGGCGTCGAAGGCGCCGCCCGTCACCGTGCCGAAGGCGTAGCGCTGTCCGTCGGAGCGGATGCCGAGCCGCTGCCGGCCCGAGCCCGGGCGGCGGGCGAGGAGGGCGTGCTCCCCGCCGGCCCACAGGACCGTCTCGACCACGATGCCGCCGGAGGAGTGCCGCACCGTGTGGGTGACGAAGTGGTCCTGGCTCTGGAACGCCACCAGCGCGCTGTGCTCCTCCGCCGAGGCCGGGGCGGGGACGGTCGCGGAGAACGCGAAGGCGTGCCGGTCCTGGCGCCGGCCGAGGAACGCGGGGCGACCCCGCGAGGCACGGTCGTCGGGTGAGGGAGCGAGGAAGAGATCGCTGCCGTCCCACCGGTGGCGGACGGGACCCCGTACGCCGACCCAGTCCGCGGTGCCGCCTTCGGTGCCGTCTCCCAGGCCGGCACGGCCACCCAGGCCGGTGACCGCGCCGACACCGGGGGCGAACACCGGTCCTTCCGGCTCCCAGGAGACGGGCACGAGGAAGACCTCGCGGCCGAGGGTGTGGACGCCGTCCACGGGACGGACTCCGAGCACTACCGCCCAGGTGTCCCCGTCCGGGGCGTCGACCAGGTCGGCGTGGCCGACGTTCCTGACCGGCGTGAGCGCGCCGAGGTGGCGGTGGGTGAGGAGCGGGCTTCGCGGGTCGGTCGCGTAGGGCCCGGTGGGTGAGCTCGCCACGGCGGCGGTGACGGAGTGGTGGTGCCCGGTGCCGCCCTCGGCCGCCAGCAGGTGGTAGCGGTTGCCCCGCCGGTACAGGTGGGGGGCCTCGGCCCACGCGCCGGCGAGTGCTCCGTGCCAGAGCACGTGGGTCGGGCCCGTGAGGCGGAGCGCGCGGTGGTCGAACTCGCGCAGGTAGATCTCGCCGGGGCCCGTGGCGTCGGGCGTGAGCGTGTCACGAGTGGCGGTGAACCACGAGCGGCCGTCGTCGTCGAAGAACAGCGACGGGTCGATGCCCTCGGCGCCGAGGTCGACCGGCGCGGACCAGGGGCCGGCCGGGTCGGAGGCGGTCGTGACGAAGGTGCCACGGCCCTGGCGGTCCTCCGCGACCGTGTAGACGACGTAGAAAAGGCCGTCGTGGTGCCGGATGGTGGGCGCCCAGACGCCGTCGGAGACATCGAGGCCGTCGAGGTCGACGTGGGACGGCTCGGCGAGGACGTGCCCGACGCACTCCCACCGCACGAGGTCCCGGCTGCGGTGGACGGGAAGCCCGGGGAAGTACGTGAACGAGGACGTGACGAGGTAGTAGTCCTCTCCGACGCGGCAGATCGACGGATCCGGGTGGCAGCCAGCGATGACGGGGTTGATCTCGGCGGCGGGCACGGCAGCGGGCACAGCGGCTCCCCGGGCTGTCGCCAAGCGAGGGCTTGACGAGTGACAACGTTTCCATGAGCATAGGGCAACCCCAAGCAGGGACAAGCCGGATGGTTTCCCCCGCGTCAAAGGAGATGTGCAATGCCCGCGCCGCCTCGAACTCGTAGACCCATCGGCGCTTCCCGCCTCGCCCGTGCGTTGGCGGCCCTGGCCATCGCGGGGGTCACCACCGCCCTTGCCGGGTGCGGCGGCGGATCGGACGGAGAGGGAGATCCCGTCACGCTGGAGTTCTGGACCTGGAGCCTGAAGGCCGCCGATCCCGCCGCCCAGGCCATCATCGAGCGGTACGAGGAGGAGAACCCGGGCGTCAACATCAAGCTCTCGGAGGTCGGGGGCACCCAGGAGACCTCCTCCAAGCTCCTGGCCGCCGACCGCGCGGACGACACGCCCGACATCGTGCAGGTCGAGTACCGGGGCCTGCCCTCGCTCGTGGTGTCCGGAGCCGTCCGCGACATCACCGACGACGTGGCCGGATCGAAGAACGGCATCGATGAGAACATCTGGGCGCTCAGCAGCCTCGACGGCCGCGTCTACGGCGTGCCGGAGGACATCGGGCCCATGATGCTCACCTACCGGAAGGACCTCTTCGAGCAGTACGGGGTCGAGGTGCCCACGACCTGGGAGGAGTACGCGCAGGCCGCCGAGACCATCCACGAGCAGGACCCCGACGTCTACATCACCAGCTTCTCGGCCACCGGGCTGGAGATCTTCGCCGCGCAGGCCGCCCAGGCCGGCTCCCAGTGGTGGAGCACCGACGGCGAGGCGTGGCAGGTTGGCATCGCGGACGAGGCGTCCCTGGAGACGGCGGACTACTGGCAGGACCTCGTCGAGCGCGACCTCGTCTCCGTCGAGCCGCTGCTGACGCCCGAGTGGAACGCCAAGGTCAACGACGGCAGGATCCTCAGCTGGCCGGCCGCCGCCTGGGCGCCCAGCGTCATCTACTCCGTGGCCCCCGACACGGCCGGGAAGTGGGAGTCCGCGCCGCTGCCGCAGTGGACGCCCGGCGATCCGTCCGTGCCGTTCCTCGGCGGGTCCACCTTCCTGGTTCCCGAGAAGTCGGACAACGCCGAGGAGGCCGCCGCGTTCGCCGCCTGGCTCGGCGCCTCGGACGAGGGATCCAAGCTGCTCCTCGACCTCGACATCTACCCCGCGGGCAACGGGGGACGTGAGGCGACGCTCGCCAGCGATCCGCCGCGTCTGATGCCGGAGCAGAGGAACTTCTACGAGATCGCCGACCAGGTCATCGAGGACACGACGATCCCGGTGACGTGGGGTCCGAACGTCAACGTGGCGCAGAGCGCGTTCGGGGACGCGCTCAACCAGGCGGCGCTCGACGGCACCTCCTTCCGCGACGTCTATATCGACACGCAGGAGGCTGTGATCGAGGACCTGGAGAAGTCCGGATACACGGTGAGGCGATGACCCTCGGTCAGAGCAGCCTGGGGGAGGGTGGCGCCGCCCTCCCCCCAGGTGATCCCACCGCGGTCGGCGCCCGGCGGGGCCCGGCGCGGCCCCGCCGCCGCGGCCGGGTCCGGCGGGGCCTCGTCCCGTGGCTGTTCGTCGCCCCGGCGATGGCCTTCTTCGTCGCGTTCCTCCTGGTGCCGATCGGCTACGCGCTCTACCTGAGCTTCCGGGGCCTGCGGGTCGAGGGCGGCGGGGCGTACGGCCGCCGGGTGGAGGGATTCATCGGGCTCGACAACTACGAAAGCGTGCTGACCGACCCGGAGTTCGCGGCCGGTCTCGGCCGGCTCCTCGTCTACGGCCTCATCGCGGTGCCGAGCGTGCTGGGCCTCGCGCTGCTCTTCGCCCTGCTGCTCGACACCCCCCGGGTCCGCTTCGCCAGTTTCACCCGGACCGCGATCTTCCTGCCGTACGCGGTGCCCGGCGTGATCGCGAGCCTGCTGTGGGGCTTCCTCTACCTGCCGAGCACCAGCCCGATCAGTGACCTCGCACGGTCGCTGGGCCACGGCCCGCTCGACATGCTGTCCTACCCGACCCTCTACTTCGCCCTGGCCAACATCGCCCTGTGGTCGGGAGTCGGTTTCAACATGATCATCATCTACACCTCGCTGCGGTCGATTCCCTCGGAGATATACGAGGCCGCGCGGATCGACGGCGCCGGGGAATGGACGATCGCCTGGCGTATCAAGGTGCCTCTCGTGGCCCCGGCTCTCGTTCTGACGGGCCTGTTCTCGATCATCGGGACCATTCAGCTGTACAGCGAGCCCACGACGCTGCGGCCGCTCTCGACGACCATCTCCTCGACGTGGGTGCCGCTGATGAAGATCTACCAGGAGGCGTTCATGAACGACAACCTGGGTGGAGCCGCAGCCGCGTCGGTCGTCCTGGCCGTCGGTACGCTCCTCGTCTCGCTCGTCATCCTTCGCTTCTTCCAGAGGCGCACGTTCGGCGGCGCCTCATGAGCGGCGGCGTCACGCGAAGGCAACCGCGGCCGCGCGTGGCTCCGGTGGCGACCCTGGTGCTCCTGGTCGGCGCGATCTACTGCCTCGTGCCGGTGGTGTGGGTGCTGGTCGCGTCCTCGAAGTCGCCGCGTGAGCTCTTCACGAGCTTCTCGTTCGCCCCGGGCACGGGCCTGTGGGACAACCTCGCCGACATCAGCACCTACGGCGACGGGCAGTTCTGGCGCTGGGGCCTCAACAGCGTGATCTACGCCGGGGTCGGCGCCCTGGCGTCCACCCTGCTCTCCGCGATGGCGGGCTACGCCCTGGCGAAATTCGTCTTCCGCGGCCGCGAGGTCCTCTTCGGCTTCATCCTCGCCGGCGTCCTCGTTCCCGGGATCGTCCTGGCCATCCCGCAGTACCTGCTGCTCGCCAAGGTGGGGCTCGCGGGCACGTACTGGTCGGTGCTCCTGCCGTCCGTCATCAACCCCTTCGGGATCTTCCTCTGCCGGGTCTTCGCGCAGACGGCGGTGCCGACCGAGAGCCTCGAAGCGGCACGCGTCGATGGCTGCGGGGAGATGAGGATCTTCGCGACGATCGTGCTCCCGATGATGACGCAGGGCCTCGTCACCGTGTTCCTGCTGCAGTTCGTCGGGATCTGGAACAACTTCCTGCTCCCGTTCATCATGCTGTCCGACCAGGACAAGTACCCGATGACGCTCGGCCTGTACTCCTTCATCGCGAAGGGGGCGGGGGACACCGACCTCTACCCGCTCATCATCGTCGGCTCGGCCATCTCCATCCTCCCCCTGATCGCCCTGCTCCTGGTGTTGCAGCGGTTCTGGCGGGCGGACCTCCTCGCCGGAGGGCTCAAGGGCTGAGGAAACGGATCGGACCCCGGAGGAGCGGGAACCGCCACGGGCGGTTCCCGCTCCTCACACATGCCGGGAACGTCGTGGCGGCGGGGTCGAGGCCCTGGTAGAGGAACTGGGGGTTGCGGGGGTCGATGGTGAGGGTCTGGTCGTAGCCGTCGCGGATCATCTCGCCGTGGCCGAAGTCCTGGGTCCTGCCGGCGGCGCAGCAGCAGGCGCTGGCCGCCGTCGGCGTGCGCTGGGGCGGGGAGAGGCGGGGTGGGGCTCGGGAGCTCAGGCCGCCTGGCGGACCAGCGGACGCGCGACGGGTGGGTCGGAGAACGGCTGGAGGCGCCAGTCCAGGCCCTCCGGCAGCGTGAGGCGGGCGGCCGACTCCCCGCGCCGGGGCTCGGCCGGGACCGGCGCGGTCCCCGCGCCGCCCGCCACGTTCCGCCCCGAGCCGGGGCAGACGGTCAGGCCGAACGGGTTCCACCGCGTCGGGCACAGCGCGTGCTCCGGCAGGGCCTCCGCCTCGGCGGAGAGCGCGATCGGCTGTCGGCAGTCGGGGCAGGCGACCCGCGTGAGGTCCCCCTCCGCCTCGGCGTCCCCCTCGGTCCCGGCCTCCGGGTCGAGTGCCGGATCCACATCCTCCGCGTCGAGGAGCCCGGCGGGCCCGGCGTGCGGGTCTTGCTTCGTGGTGCGCATTGACATCCCCCTCGGATGGCGCTGGCCCTTGGCCACAGCAGCAGCATTTCCCGGCAGCTCCGCGGGATAATCGCGGCGGCCAACCGCACGCCGACGTGCGGTTGTGGCGTTGGTCACAGAACGGTTGCGTTCGTCCGCTCCGCCCTCCTCTCACACGCGCCGTGGTACGCCCCGCGCGCGGCCCGGCCTCCGTACCGGGTAGGTTACGGCCCGTGGAGGAACTGGATCGGCGGATCGTGGAGTTGCTCGTCAGGGACGGGCGGATGAGTTACACCGACCTGGGCAAGGCCACCGGGCTGTCCACCTCGGCGGTGCACCAACGGGTGCGGCGGCTGGAGCAGCGCGGCGTCATCCGGGGCTACGCCGCCATCGTCGACACCGACGCCATCGGACTGCCGCTGACGGCGTTCATCTCGGTCAAGCCCTTCGACCCCAGCGCCCCCGACGACATCGCGGACCGGCTGGCGGACGTCCCCGAGATCGAGGCGTGCCACTCCGTGGCGGGCGACGAGAACTACATCCTCAAGATCCGCGTCGCCACCCCGGCCGAGCTGGAGCTCCTGCTCGCCCGCATCCGCACCCTCGCGGGCGTCTCCACCCGCACCACCGTCGTGCTCTCCACCCCCTACGAGGCCCGCCCGCCGCGCATCTGAACGCGTCTGACCCGCGTCTGACGGCATCTGGCCGGTGCCCGGCCGCGTCCGACCGCGCGAGCGGAGCGGGGGAGACTGGCAGCCATGACCGACAGCACCGCGCCCCGCACCGTCCTGCTGCGCCGTGGCCGCGTCCACAGCGCCGCCGACCCCTTCGCCACGGCCATGGCCGTCCAGGGGGACCGCATCGCGTGGGTGGGCTCGGAGACGGCCGCCGACGCCTTCGCCGGGGCGGCCGACGAGATCGTCGACCTCGACGGCGCCCTCGTCACCCCGGCGTTCACCGACGCGCACGTGCACACGACGGCCACCGGCCTCAGCCTGAGCGGCCTCGACCTCGCCGGCGCCGCCTCGCTGCCCGAGGCGCTGGCGCGGATCCGGGCCCACGCCCGCGCCCGCCCCGCCGACCGCGTGCTCATCGGGCACGGCTGGGACGCCACCGCGTGGCGCGAGCGGCGCCCGCCGAGCCGCGCCGATCTTGACCGGGCCGCCGAGGGACGCCCGCTGTACCTCAGCCGCGTCGACGCCCACTCCGCGCTGGCCACGACCGCCCTGCTCGACCTGGTCCCGGGCGTGCGGGAGCTGCCGGGCCACCACCCGGACGGCCCTCTCACCGGCGACGCCCACCACGCGGTGCGGCGCGCCGCCGACGCCGCCCTCGGCCCCGCCGAGCGTGCCGGGGCCCAGCGCGCCGCCCTGCGCCGCGCCGCCGCGCTCGGCATCGGCTCCGTCCACGAGTGCGCCGGGCCCGAGATCTCCAGCGAGGACGACCTCGCCGGGCTGCTGGCCCTCGCCGCCGCCGAACCCGGCCCCCGGGTCACCGCCTACTGGGGCGAACTCGTCACGAACGCGAAGGAAGCCGAGCGGATCCGCGAGCTCGGCGCCGCAGGGGCGGGAGGCGACCTGTTCGCCGACGGGTCCCTCGGCTCGCACACCGCCCACCTGCGCGCCCCCTACGCCGACGCCGCCGACGCCGCGCACACCGGTGCGGCGTACCTGACCGCCGAGGAGATCGCCGCCCACGTCACCGCCTGCACCGAGGCCGGGCTGCAGGCCGGCTTCCACGCCATCGGCGACGCCGCCGTCGACGCCGTCGTCGCGGGCGTGCGCGCCGCCGCGGACCGGCTGGGCGCCGACCGGGTCCGCGCGCTGCGGCACCGCGTCGAGCATGCCGAGATGACCGGCGAGGACGCCGTCGCCGCCTTCGCCGAGTTCGCCCTCACCGCCTCCGTGCAGCCCGCCTTCGACGCCGCGTGGGGCGGCGAGGACGGCATGTACGCCCGGCGGCTGGGCCCGGACAGGGCCCGCGCCCTCAACCCGTTCGCCGCGCTGCTGCGCGCCGGCGTTCCGCTCGCCCTCGGCTCCGACGCCCCCGTCACCCCGCTCGATCCGTGGGGCGGGGTGCGCGCCGCCGCCTTCCACCGCACCCCCGGGCACCGCGTACCGGTGCGGGCCGCCTTCACCGCGCACACCCGCGGCGGCTGGCGCGCCATCGGCCGCGACGACGGCGGCGTGCTGGCCCCCGGCTTCGTCGCCGACTACGCCGTGTGGCAGGCGGGCGAGCTCGTCGTGCAGGCCCCCGACGAGCGGATCTCCCGCTGGTCCACCGACCCCCGCTCCCGCACGCCGGGCCTGCCCGCCCTGGACCCGGGAGCAGAGCCGCCCGTCTGCCTGCGCACGGTGGTCGCCGGCCGCACCGTCTTCGATCTCACGTCGTCGACCTGACGGGTGAGCGGCTGAACGAGTGATCCAGCGTTACGCCATACCGCCGAACGACGTGCCCTGCGCCTGTCGGGCCGCGGCGGGCGTTCCGCACTGACCTGCTTCTTTGGCGAGAAGCAGCAGGTCAGAGAGCTGTTGACAGGCGGCGGTCGTCGACCGGTAGGTTCGGCCGGGTCCACCACGGGACGTCCGGCCGACGCTCCTTTCGCGCAGTCATGTCGAACGCTGCTGGGCCAGAGGGCGAGGTGCCAGGACCGGCACAGCGCCACCCGTGAGCCAGGTCCAGCGCCTGCGGCACGGGGGCGGAGGGTTTCGTCTGGTCGGCTGGTGCGACCCGGGCGGGGCCCGGAGCTCAGTAGACAACGGCTTTCGGCAGACCCGCAGCCAGCGGGTCCCAGGTCGGCCCGAAGAGCGCCGGGCCCCGGTCCGCAGCGGTCGCCGGGCGCGGTCTCGCACCTCGATCCCGAGCCGGGCGCCGCCCGGCATCCCGCCGCACCCCCTGGCCAAGGTACGGTCGTTCATCATCGCCCGCTTCGCAGGAAGGCCACCACCGTGCCAACGGGCCCTGAGACGACCACCGCCGGCGACGCCGCGCCCGACGCCGTGCCTGACGCGCCCGCCGCGCCCGCGTCACAGGCCGCCGAGCCCGGGCCCGCCGCGACCGAGCCCGCACCCGGCCCCGCCGCCGCCGAGCCGGCCGCCGCCGCCCCGCCCGCGCGCCGCCCGGGACGGCTGCGCCGGCTGGCCGCCCTCGCCCGCCTGCACTGGCGCGCCAGCGCCGTGGCCCTCGCCGCCGGGCTCGCCCTCGCCCTCGCCTTCCCGCCGTACGACGCCTGGCCGCTGTCGATCCTCGCCGTGGCCGTGCTCTCCGTGCTCGCCCACGGCCGGACCGCGCGCCAGGGCGCCTGGCTGGGCTTCGCCCTGGGCATGCCGTTCTTCCTCGTCCTGCTGAAGTGGCTCCACGTCATCGGCTGGGACGCGGTCGTCGGGCTCTCCCTCGCCGAGGCCCTGTTCTTCGTGCCGCTCGGCGCCGGGCTCGCCGCCACCTCTCGCCTGCCCGCCTGGCCGCTGTGGGCCGCCTGCCTGTGGGTCGCCGAGGAGTGGGCCCGCGACCGCGTGCCGTTCGGCGGCTTCCCGTGGGGGCGCCTGGCGTTCGCCAACGCCAGCACCCCCTTCACGCCGCTGGCCGCGCTGGGCGGCGCGCCCCTGGTCACCTTCGGTGTCGCGCTGACCGGGGCCCTGCTGGCCTGGGCGGCCCTGGAGCTGTGGCGGACGCGGGGCACACTCCGCGCGGCCCGCACGCTCCGCGCCGCCCTCCCGGCGGCGGGCGCGCTCGCGCTGGCGGCCGCCACCGCCGTGGCCGGATACGCCGTCCCCGTGCCGACCGACGCCGACGACACCGTGAACATCGCCGTGGTGCAGGGCAACGTGCAGCGGGCCGGCATGGACTTCCTCGGCCGCCCCATGCAGATCCTCAACAACCACGTCGAGGCCACGCTCGACCTCGCCGACGACATCGACGCCGGCCGCGTCGAGCCCCCGGAGCTGGTGCTGTGGCCGGAGAACGCCTCCGACCTCGACCCCTACCGCGAGCCCGAGGCGCGCGCCGCGATCGACCGGGCGGCCGACGCCGTCGGCGTCCCCATCCTCGTCGGCGCCCTCGTCGACCACCCCTCCAAGGAGGGCTACGTCCTCAACCAGGGCATCGTCTGGGACCCGGAGACCGGGCCCGGCGACGCCTACACCAAGCAGCACCCCGTGCCGTTCGGCGAGTACGTGCCCTTCCGCGAGCAGCTGAGCACCGTCATCAGCCGGCTGGACCGCGTCCCCCGCGACTTCTACCCCGGCGACGAGCCCGGCGTCCTCGACGTCGGACCGGCCCGCCTCGGCGACGTCATCTGCTTCGAGGTCGCCTACGACGGCATCGTGCGGGACACCGTGAACGCCGGCGCCCGAGCCCTGGTCATCCAGACCAACAACGCCACCTACGGCCGCACCGGCCAGCCCGAGCAGCAGCTGGCCATGTCCCAGCTCCGTGCCGTCGAGCACGGCCGGGCGATCGTCACGGTGGCGACCAGCGGCATCAGCGCTATCGTCGCTCCTGACGGCACCATCGAGCAGCGGACCGAGGAGTTCACCCAGGACGTGCTGACCGCCGAGCTGCCGCTGCGCGAGGACATCACCCTCGCCGACCGGGCCGGGGCCGCCCCGGAGTGGGCGCTGGTCGGCCTCGGCCTGCTGGCCTGGGCCTTCGTGGGCGTGCGCGCCCGCCGCCGCCGGGAGCGGGCATGAGCGGGGGCGAAGGCGAGCGCGAACGCCGCCGGAACGCGCCGCTCGGACGGGTCCTGATCATCATCCCGACCTACAACGAGGCCGAGAACCTGCCGCCGCTCGTCGACCGCCTGCGCGCCGGCGTCCCCGACTGCGACATCCTCGTCGCCGACGACAACAGCCCCGACGGCACCGGCAAGATCGCCGACGAGATGGCCTGCCATGACGAGCGGGTCCACGTGCTCCACCGCCCGGGCAAGGAGGGGCTGGGCGCGGCGTACCTGGCGGGCTTCCGCTGGGGTCTCCAGCGGGGCTACGGCGTCCTGGTGGAGATGGACGGCGACGGCTCCCACCAGCCCGAGGAGCTGCCCCGGCTGCTGACCGCGCTGCGCGGCGCCGACCTCGTGCTCGGCTCCCGCTGGGTCCCCGGCGGCCGGATCGTGAACTGGCCGAAGTACCGGGAGGTGCTCTCGCGCGGCGGCAGCGGCTACGCCCGGCTGCTGCTCGGCCTGCCCATCCGGGACGTGACCGGGGGCTTCAGGGCCTTCCGCGGCCACGTGCTGGACGCCCGGCTGCTCAAGGACGTCGCCTCCCAGGGCTACTGCTTCCAGGTGGACCTCGCCCACCGCGCCGTCCGGGCCGGGCACCGCGTGGTGGAGGTGCCCATCACCTTCGTCGAGCGGCGGCACGGCGACAGCAAGATGAGCCGCGACATCGTGATCGAGGCGCTGTGGCGGGTCACGGCCTGGGGCATCGCCGCCCGGTTCGGGAAGCTGACGTCGGCCAGGCACACTTGAACCATGACCACCGGGAGCCCCGACTCGTATCGGACCCACAGGCGGCCGGGAGACGGCCGCCGTGCCCCGCGCCGCCGCGGGCCCAGGGCGCTGCTGCCCCTGGGCATCGCCGCCTGGGTGGTGCTGGAGATCTGGCTGCTGGCGCTGCTGGGCGACGCCGCCGGGGGCCTGACCGTCTTCCTCGTGCTCGTCGCCGGGGTGGTGCTGGGCGCCGCGGTGATACGCCGGGCAGGCCGCCGCGCGTGGCGGCGGCTGGCCGCCAGCCTGCAGCCCGGGGCCGCCGAGAGGGAGCCTGAGCCGCGCGGCGGGAGTGGGCTGACCATGCTCGGCGGCCTGCTGCTGATGGTGCCGGGGCTCGCCTCGGACGCGCTGGGGCTGCTGTGCGTCTTCCCGCCGACGGCGGCGCTGCTGCGGCGCGCCGGGGCGCGGTACCTGAGCGAGGCGAGCGGGCCGCTGGGCGTCGCCTTCCGGGAGGCGCGGCAGGCCGAGGAGCAGCGGCGCGTCCACCGCACCGACGGGAAGGTAGTCCAGGGCGAGGTCGTCCGCGACGAGGACCGGGACCAGGACCGGGAGGACCGGGACGAGGACCGGCCGGGCGGGCAGGCGTAGCGGAACGGGCGTAGCGGAACGGGCGTCACGCCCCGTCACGCGGCGTGAGGGCGCGCGGGCATGCGGAAGGGGCCCGGCCACCTGGTGGTGGCCTGGCCCCTTTCCTCCGTTTCGTCTGCGTCCCGGCGCCGTGTGCGCGCCGCGCGGGCGCGCGTCAGGCGGACTTGCGGCTGTCGCGCGGGTGGACCGCGATGTTCATGGCACCCGAACGCAGCACCGCCAGCCGCTCCGCGAGGACCTCCTCGAGCTCCTCGCGCGTGCGGCGCTCCATGAGCATGTCCCAGTGCGTGCGCGCGGGCTTGGCCTTCTTCTCCTCGGGACCCTCGCCGTCCACCAGCAGCGCCTGGGCGCCGCAGACCTTGCACTCCCACTCCGGCGGGATCTCGGCCTCCACCGAGAACGGCATCTCGAACCGGTGCCCGTTCTGGCAGGCGTACTCCACCGCCTGACGCGGCGCCAGGTCGATGCCTCGGTCCGTCTCGTAGCTGGTCACCACGAGCCGCGTGCCGCGCAGAGCTCGCTCACTCATGAATCGTGCCTCCCGGGCTGGTCGCCCACAGGACAGGTGTCGCTGTCGTCATCGCTTGAGTCAACGTCCGGTCGGCGGTGAAGATTCCCGCAGGGGTCATGCGTCGCCCGTCGTACCGCCCTTCTTGTACCCGCCGGCGCCCGGTTTGTCACATCTGGCAGGAGATGTCACCCAGCGTTCGCACAGGATGACCACGCCGCCGTGGCCCATCCGGCGGGGCCGAAGGGGTAGGTTACCGGTTCACGGCCCGTGGCCGAAATCCGGCCCGCCATCCGGTTCGGCCGTCGCGCCGGGGCGCGACACGCCGTCACCGGCCGCCACCACGGAGTGTGCGCCACCGGGGGCCGGGATGGCGAACACCCGCAGGAAGACCTGGGCCAGCGGCCCGATGGCGAGCGCGTAGACCACGGTCCCCACCCCGACCGTGCCGCCCAGCAGGAACCCGGCCGCCAGCACCATCAGCTCGATACCGGTGCGCACCCGCCGCACCGAGCGGCCCGTGACCCGGTGGAACGCCGTCATCAGGCCGTCGCGCGGCCCCGGGCCGAACCGGGCGGAGATGTACAGGCCCGTCGCCACGCCGTTCAGCACGACGGCGAGCGCCAGCAGCGGGACCTGGGCCGGCAGCCCGTGCGCCGCCGGGACCACGGAGAGGGTGGCGTCCATCGAGGTCCCGATCAGCAGCACGTTCGAGACCGTGCCCAGGCCCGGTCGCTCCCGCAGCGGTATCCACAGCAGGAGCACCAGCGCCCCCGTGATGTTCACCACCATCCCGATCGAGATCCCGGTCCGTTCCGAGACGCCCTGGTGGAACACGTCCCAGGGGTCGAGCCCGAGCCCGGCGCGCACCATCAGCGCGGCGCTCGCCCCGTACAGCAACAGCCCGCCGTACAGCTGGGCGAGGCGGCGCGGCAGCCGCCTGCCGCCCGCTGGCCGTTCGGTCGCCTCCATCGCGTCTCCCTCCGAAACGGGTGGCCCGGGTGGACCGGCACGTGGCACTCTGTGGCCTGCAACGGGGGTCAGGCCATGGCCAATCGCGCAAAGGTGGACCGATCTCATGCCCGAGTGGACCTCGATGGTGGGTGCCGCGCAGCTCGCGCGGCTGCTCGCCTCCCAGGACGGCGTCCGGCAGGCGGCGGGCCGGCGCGTCCCGGCGTACCGGGCGCTGGCCGACGGCATCCGGCTGCTGGTGCTGGAGGGCCGCGTCGCGGTCGCCGCCCGGCTGCCCGCCGAACGCGAGCTGGCCGCCGCCCTGCGCGTCAGCCGCACCACCGTGGCCGCCGCCTTCGAGGCGCTGCGCGCCGAGGGCTTCCTCGCCTCCCGGCGCGGCTCCGGGAGCTGGACCGCCGTGCCCGCCGGGCGACCGCTGCCCGGACGCGGCCTGGAGCCGCTGCCGCCCGAGGCCGCCGGCTCCATGATCGACCTCGGCTGTGCCGCCCTGCCCGCGCCCGAGCCGTGGCTCACCCGCGCCCTCACCGGCGCCATGGCCGAACTGCCGCCCGCAGCCCGCACCCACGGCGACTTCCCGGCCGGGCTGCCGTCCCTGCGCCAGGCGCTGGCCGACCGCTACACCGCGCGCGGCGTCCCCACCATGCCGGAGCAGATCATGGTCACCACCGGGGCCATGGGCGCGGTCGCCGCCATCCGCCGCCTCTTCGCCTCCAGCGGCGAGCGCGTCGCGGTCGAGCACCCCTCCTACGCCAACGTGCTGCAGCTCATGCGCGAGGCCGGCGCCCGCCTCGTCCCGGTGCCGATGGGGGAGGGCCTGTCCGGCTGGGACATGCCCGCCTGGCGCCGCGTGCTCGCCGCCGCCTCCCCGCGCATGGCGTACGTCGTGGCCGACTTCCACAACCCCACCGGCGCGCTGATCCCCGACAGCCAGCGCGGCGAGCTGGTCGCCGCCGCCCGCGCCGCGGGCACCGTGCTGGTGGTGGACGAGACCATGGCCGACCTCACCCTCGACCTCGCGCCGGGGGAGCGGCCGCCCCGGCCGGTGTGCGCATTCGACCACGGCGGGTCGGGCGTGATCACCGTCGGCTCCGCCAGCAAGGCGTTCTGGACCGGGCTGCGCATCGGCTGGGTGCGCGCCGCGCCCGAGGTGATCCGCGCGCTCGTCGCCGCCCGCTCCTACGCCGACATGAGCAGCCCCGTGGTCGAGCAGCTCGCCCTCGCCTGGCTGATGACCGGCGGCGGCTGGCAGGAGGCGGTGGCCCTGCGGCTGGCGGGCGTGCGCGACAACCGCGCCGCCGTCGTCGCCGCGCTGCGCCGCGAGCTGCCCGGCTGGGAGTTCCAGGTGCCCAGCGGGGGCCTGACGCTGTGGGTCCGGGCCGGCGGCCTGTCCGGCTCCCGGATCGCCGACACGGCCGAACGCCTCGGCGTGCGGGTGCCCTCCGGGCCGCGCTTCGGGCTCGACGGCGCGTTCGAGGGCTACCTGCGGGTGCCGTTCATCGTCGGCGGCGAGGTCGCCGACGAGGCAGCGGCACGCCTGGCCACGGCGGCCCGCCTCGTCGCCGAGGGCGGGGGTGTCCTCGACGCCCCGCTCGGCGCGATCGCCTAGCGCCGCGCAGCCCTGGACCCCACCGGGGCCCTCGTGGCGGCCTGCGCCCGGCTTCCGCCGGGGCGGTCACGGCGCCTTCGGCGCTGTCAGCCCTCCGGAGTGCGGGTGCGCGGCGCGTCCGGCCGGCCCGAGGTCTTCGCCCAGGGGCGTCGGGTGGGGCGTCACGTGCGGGCCGTCACCCGACGCCCGGGGTGTGCCCGCCCTCGGGGAGAGGGGGTGGGCGAAGCGGCCGGGGCGAGCCCTCGGCCTGAC
>NZ_JBQQCA010000042.1:0-62965 GCF_052246635.1 Streptomyces sp. 6N223
TTCGATGATGAGCCGCATCGAGGAGCGCTGGCAGCGCCGCCGCGACGAGCGCGGCGACTAGCGCCTGGGCCTGCCGCGCGCCGGTTGCCTCTCCCACCCACCCGCCCTTTCCCCCTCGGCACGGCCGCGCGTCCCCGCAGGGCCTGCGCGCGGCACCTTCGGACTTCCCTTGAGACCCTCGGCACGAGCCGGGGGTCTCGCCGCGCCGCGCGCCCGGCGTCGGCCGCCCCCGGACGGCTACGCGCTCTGCCGGCCCCGGCGGCGGAGGAGGCGGGCGAGGGCGACGGTCAGGCGCTGGGTCAGGCGGACGCGGCGTTCGGTGAGGGTGTGCATCACCCGCATGCCGGAACGGGGCAGCAGCAGCGCGCGCAGGCGGGCGGCGCGGCCCGCGGTGGCGTGGAGGCCGGCGCTGGCGAGGCGTACATCCGCGACGATCCGGTCGCCGCCGCCGCGCCGCAGCGCCTGCGGGGCGTACAGCTCCTGCTCGACCGCCTCCGCGACCCGGTGGACGGCCGCGCTCGCCTCCGCGTCCAGCTCGGCGACCCGCACGATGCGGCTCGCCGCCTGCCGCGGCGTCTCGGTCGCCAGCGGCGCGACGCCGTAGTCCCAGGCGGTGTCGTTCAGCTCACGCCACGCCCGCAGCGCCCGCGAGTCGGCCGGGGCCCCGGCCGGGGCGGGCAGACCCGGCGGCGCCACGGGTCCCGGCGAGAGCCTGCGGACGCGGACCCGGCGGCGCCACAGCAGCGGGCTCGCCAGCAGACCGGCCAGCAGCAGGCCGCCGCCGCCGAAGGCCACCGGCCAGACGGGCAGCGCGAACGAGTCGTCCCCGTCGCTCTCCGGCGTCTGCTGCTCCGGGCCGTCGCAGGCGCCCGGCTGCCGCCCCGCGTCGCACTCCTCGGGCCCGGTCGGCGTCTGCGTCGGCGCCGGCGTGGGCGAGGGGCTCGCGTCCGGCGAGCCGGTCTCCTCGGGCGCCGGCTGCGCCGGCTCGGTCTCGTCATCCTCGGGCAGGGTGTAGGCGGGCGGCGTCCCCTGCCCCGGGGTGGGCTCGAAGCGGACCCAGCCCGCGCCCTCGAAGTACAGCTCGGGCCAGGCGTGCGCGTTGTGGATGCCCACGTCGTGAACGCCGTCGAGGCCCGCGTCGCCGGGGGTGAAGCCGACCGCGACCTGGGCCGGGATGTCGAGGGTGCGGGCCATGGCCGCCATGGTGAAGGCGAAGTGGACGCAGAAGCCCTCGCGCTGCTCGAGGAAGCGGACGATCGCGTCGCTGCCGCTGCCGGAGGCCACCGACGTGTCGTAGCGGAAGCCGCCGCTCTGGGTGAACCACTCCTGCAACGCCAGCGCGCGCTCGTAGTCGTTGGCGGCCGACTGGGTGACCGCGAGGGCGGTCGAGCGCACCTCGGGCGCCAGGTCGTCCGGCACTCGGGTGTAGTACTCCCGCAACTCCGGGTCGGGGTCGGGGGCGGCGGCGAGCTGGTCGGCCGTGGGCCGCACCAGCAGGTGCCGCACCTCGTAGCTCAGGCCCTCGGTGACCGACTCGCCGTCCTCCGAGACGAGCGTCTGGGAGCCGCGGTCGTAGCGGTAGTCGCCGGGGGCCTCGATGTCGATCGCCGGGTACGGCACGGGCAGCGAGGTCTGGGCGTAGGCCTCCGACGCGATGATGGCGGTCGTGACCTCGGTCGCGGCCACCTCGGACGACAGGCCGGGCACGGGCCAGGGCGGGTTGGGCGGGTCGGACTCGTGCCAGCGCGAGGAGCGCCACTCCTCGCCGTCGAACTCGTCCAGCGCGACCAGCCGCAGGTACATGTCGGAGTCCGCCGGGGAGTCGCTCTGGTAGGACAGCACCGTGCGGTCGGCGGGCTGGTTGAGCTGGTCCTGCAGGTCGACGACCGGGTTCACGGACACGATGTCGCCGGGGCCGCCGCCGGCGCCGCCGCCCTCCTTGTCCAGGCCCAGCAGGCCGTCGCCCAGGGAGGGCATGGCCAGCGGCACCAGCGCGGCCACGCCGAGCGTGAGCGCCCCGATGCGCCGCCCCGTGCGCAGCCGGGGCGCGGCGGGCGCGGGCGGCCGCGGTGGCGCGGGCGGCGGCGGCGCGCCGGGGGCGTAGGCGTACGCCGGGGGCGCCATGGCCGGCGGCGCCAGCGCGGGCCCGGCGAAGAAGCGGCCCCACCTGCCGAGCCGTTCCCGCCCCTCGGCCAGCAGCAGCACCAGGTACCCGGCGGCGGCGCTCAGGAAGTAGGGCCAGCTCGACTGGTCCTGGCTGACGCCCGCCGCCACCGAGTACAGGGCCAGCAGCGGCAGCCCGGAGGCGGCGGCGCTGCGCAGCGTGACGGCCAGCAGGTCGACCAGCAGGCCGACGAGCAGCACGCCGCCGAGCAGCATCAGGCGTATGCCGTCGGTGACCGGGGCGGGCGCCACGTACCGGCTGACGTCGTCCGCGCCCGTGGACAGCAGGTCGCCGAACCGCTCGAACGCCGCGGGGCCGGGGAGCAGCCCGGCCGTGGCGTAGTCGGGGGCGGTCACCACGGTCAGCAGCACGAGGGAGACCAGCGCCTGGGCGGCGACGGTGAGGACGACGTGCACCCCGCGCCAGCGGATCAGCGCGCCCGTCGCGGTCTGGGCGGCGAGCAGCAGGCCCGCCTGCGCCACCCACTCGGCGCCGTCGACCAGCGGCATCAGCGCGGCGGCCGCCGCCATCGTGGCGCACCAGGCGGCCAGCGCCACCCGGATCCTGCCGTCCACCACGGGGGCCACGCCCCCGCCCCCGCCGGCGCCCGGCTCCGCGCCCATGCCCATGCCCGCGCCCGGGCCGAAGCCGCCCGCGCCCCCGTACGCCCCGTACGTCCCGTACGCCCCTGCGCTCACCGCACGTCCCCCGGGACCGTCTGCGCAGCCGCGGCCTGCTGCCACAGCCGCGCCAGCGGAACGCCGGGCTGGTGCGCGAGCGCGGTCCACCCCACCGCCCGCAGCCGCCCCAGACGCGCCGACTCCAGCGCGGGGTCCACCTGCCCGCTCGCCACGAAGCCGACCCCGCCCGAGGCACGCTGCCGCAGCCGCCCCAGCAGCGCGACCTGCTCGCGGTCGATCGCGCCGAGGAAGGCGATCAGCAGCCCGCACTCGGCCCCGCGCACCGCCGTCAGGGCGTCCTCCAGGTTGGTGTTGGCGGAGTGGTCGACCACCGCCAGGGTGTCCATGATCAGCCCGGTGATCTCGGCCGGGTCGCCGGTGCCGGTGCCGGTGCCGGTGTCGGTGTGGGTGTCGGGGCCGGGCAGCAGCATGCCGGTGTCGGTCACCAGCCGCACCGTGTACCCCCGCTCCACCAGGTGCGAGACGGCGGAGGCGGCACCGGAGACGGCCCGCTCGAACGGCGCCTCGGGCCCGGACCCGGCGTACCCGACGCGCCGGGTGTCCAGCAGCACGGTGCAGCGGGCCCGCAGCGGCTGCTCCTCGCGGCGCACCATGAGCGAGCCCCGGTGCGCGGTGGAGCGCCAGTGCACCCGGCGCAGGTCGTCGCCGTGCCGGTAGTCGCGGGGGATGATGTCGTCCTCCCCGGCCAGCGCTATGGTGCGGTGCCGGCCGTCGCCGTGGCCGCTGGTGTCGCCGCCGAGCGGCACCGCCGGCAGCGCCTCGATCCTCGGCAGGACCGTCATCGTGTCGTAGGCGTTGAAGGAGCGGCTGAGCTCGACCATGCCGAAGGGGTCGGCCAGCCTCAGCTGCAGCGGGCCCAGCGGGTAGCGGCCCCGCAGGTCCGAGCGCACCCGGTAGGACACCTCGCGCCGCCCGCCCGGCTCGATGCGGTCCAGCACGAACCGCGGCCGGGGCCCGAGCACGTACGGCACCCGGTCCTGGAGCATCAGCAGCCCGCTGGGGATGCGGGAGATGTTCTCCACCCGCAGGTGCACCCGCGACTCCGAGCCCGCCGAGACGCGCGCGGGCGCGAGCCGCCGCGCGGCGGCCACGTGGCTGCGGGTGAAGTACAGCACCAGCACGCACAGCACGGGCAGCGCCACCAGCAGCGCGCCCACGCGCAGCAGGTCCGGCTGGCCGAGCAGGTACGCGCAGGTGGCGGCGGCGCATCCGGCGGCCACGAACGAACGCCCGCGCGTGGTCAGCCCGCTGAACGCCGCGCGCAGCGGCCCCCGGTCGTCCGCGCCGTCGCTGCTCAGGCCGGGTCCGCCCATCAGTACCCCCGCATGCGTTGCGCGGCGTAGGGGTCGGGCACCGAGGTGCGGCGCACGATGTCGGCGACGAAGTGCTCGGTGGTGTGCCGGTTGAGCTGGGCCTGCGCGGTCGGCAGCAGCCGGTGGGCGAGCACCGGCACCGCGAGCTGCTGGAGGTCGTCGGGCAGCACGAAGCCGCGCCCGGCCAGCGCCGCCCAGGCCTTGGCGGCGCGCAGCAGCTGGAGCGAGGCGCGCGGCGAGGCCCCGAGCCGCAGCTCCGGGTGGCTGCGGGTGGCGTTGGTCAGGTCCACGGCGTAACGCCGCACCGCGTCGGAGACGTGGACCTCGCGCACCGCCTCGATCAGCTTCACGATCTCCTGCGCGTCGGCCGCCGGCCGCAGCACGTCCAGCGGCGAGAACTCGCCGTGGGACTCCAGCATCCGCAGCTCGGCCTCGGGGCTGGGGTACCCGATGGAGATGCGGGCCATGAAGCGGTCGCGCTGCGCCTCGGGCAGCGGGTAGGTGCCCTCCATCTCGATGGGGTTCTGCGTGGCGATCACCATGAACGGGCTCGGCAGCGGGTAGGTGCGGCCGTCCGCGGTGACCTGGCGTTCCTCCATCGACTCCAGCAGCGCCGACTGCGTCTTGGGCGAGGCGCGGTTGATCTCGTCCCCGATCACGATCTGTGCGAAGACCGCGCCCGGCTTGAACTCGAACTCGCCGCGCTGCTGGTCGTAGACGCTCACGCCGGTGATGTCCGAGGGCAGCAGGTCGGGCGTGAACTGGATGCGCTGCACCGTGCCGTCGATCGACTTCGCCAGCGCCTTGGCCAGCATGGTCTTGCCCACACCGGGCACGTCCTCGAGCAGCAGGTGCCCTCCGGCGAGCAGCACCGTCAGGGAGAGCCGCACAACCTCTGGCTTGCCCTCGATCACGCTCTCCACCGCGCGGCGCACCTGATCCGCGGTGGCGGTCAGATCGGTGAGGTTGGTGTGATCCTCATAGGTCGTCACCCGGCCCTCCTCGGCCCTTCTCCCGCGCCCGGCCGCGCCCTACGCGGCCGGGGTCCCGATAGTCCCGACATCTCATGCCTGCCGGGTGGTTGCTGCACCTCAAGCATTCTTCACACAACCGGCCTCGCCCGTCATGGCGAGGGCGTGCCGGCCGGGTCGACCTCGCGGAGCAGACCGGTCGTCACGTCGAAAACGAATCCGCGGACATCATCAGTGTGCGGGAGAAACGGGGAAGTGCGCACGCGCGCCATGGACTGGCGTACGTCCTGGTCCAGGTCGGTGAAGGACTCCACCGCCCAGCTCGGCTTCTGGCCGACCTCGCGCTCCAGCTCGGTGCGGAAGTCCTCGGTGAGGTGGAGGAGGCCGCAGCCGGTGTGATGGATCAGGACGACGGACCGGGTGCCGAGCGCGCGCTGACTTATGGTCAGCGAGCGGATGATGTCGTCGGTGACGACACCCCCGGCGTTGCGGATCGTGTGGCAGTCGCCCAGCTCAAGGCCGAGCGCGGCGTGCAGGTCGAGGCGGGCGTCCATGCAGGCGACGATGGCGACGCGGCGCACCGGCCGCGCGTCCATGCCGGGATCGGTGAAGGAGGAGGCGTACCGCTCATTGGCGCTGACCAGCTCATCGATGACCGTTTGAGGCATATCGGTGACCGTAGTACGAACGCCTTGCGCCCGGCTGGCGTGGCCACGCTGAGAGATCCGGCATACCCCGGCAAGCCTCCGCCCGGCGCAGCCAGAAGTGACGCGAATCACATCCTCGCGCGGACGCGCCGCCACACGACCGGGCTCAGTCGTTGACCCCAAGAGCGCGTGGGCTAGGGTCTTGTCGCAAGTGAGAGGCGGGGGGCTGCCATCGACGCTCCACGTCACCTGTCTCACACCTCCCTCGGATGACCCATGACCACCAGCGACGACCGGCCCCCGGGCACCCGGCACCGCCCCGTCATGCTCCGGCGCTGCCTGGAGCTGCTGGGGCCGGCGCTGCGCGGGCGCGGCGAAGTCGACGGCGACGGGGGCGGGGGCGCGCGCGGCGAACCGGGGGAGACGACCGTCGTCGACTGCACGCTGGGCCTCGGCGGCCACGCCGAGGCGCTGCTCGACGCCTTCCCCGCGACCCGGCTGATCGGCCTGGACCGCGACCGCGAGGCGCTGAGGCTCGCCGGCGAACGGCTGGCCCGCCACGGCCGGCGCGCCACCCTCGTCCACGCCGTCTACGACGAACTGCCCGACGTGCTGGCCCGGCTCGGCACCCCCCGCGTCGCCGGGATCCTCTTCGACCTCGGCGTCTCCTCCCTCCAGCTCGACGAGGCCGCACGCGGCTTCGCCTACGCCCAGGACGCGCCGCTCGACATGCGGATGGACCCCACCACCGGGCCGAGCGCCGCCGACGTCCTCAACACCTACGCCCCCGGCGAGCTGGTCCGCGTGCTGCGCGCCTACGGCGAGGAACGATTCGCCACCCGCATCGTCGAGGCCGTCGTCGCCGAGCGCGCCAGGCGGCCCATCACCAGCAGCGCCCGCCTCGTCGAGCTGATCCGCGAGGCCCTGCCGCAGGCGGCGATGCGCACCGGCGGCAACCCCGCCAAGCGCACCTTCCAGGCGTTGCGCATCGAGGTCAACACCGAACTCGCCGCGCTCGAACGCGCCCTGCCCGCCGCCGTCGCCGCGCTCGCCCTCGGCGGCCGGATCGCCGTGCTCGCCTACCACTCCCTGGAGGACCGCATGGTCAAGCGGGTGCTGGCCGAGGGGGCCACGAGCACCGCGCCGCCCGGCCTGCCGGTCGTGCCCGAGCGCTACCAGCCCCGGCTGCGGCTGCTGACCCGCGGCGCCGAACGCCCCACCGAGGCCGAGATCGCCGACAACAGCCGCGCCGCCCCCGCCCGGCTCCGCGCCGCCGAACGCATCCGGGAGGACGACGCCCGATGACCCCCCCGCCCGAACGCCGCGCGCCCGACCCCCGCCGCCTCGACCGGCTGGCCCGCCTCGCCTCGCCGCACCGCCCCAACGCCGCCGCCCGCACGCCGTTCGTGCTGCTCGTCGTCGCGCTGCTCGCCAGCGGCATGCTCGGGCTGCTCTTCCTCAACGCCTCCCTCAACGAGGGCTCCTTCGAGCTGAGCGAGCTGCGGCGCGAGACCCAGGAGCTCACGGACGAGGAGCAGGAGCTGCAGGCCGAGGTGGACGCCTACTCCGCCCCCGACGCCCTGGCCGAACGCGCCCGCGAGCTCGGCATGGTCCCCGGCGGCCCGCCCGCCTTCCTCCGCCCGGACGGCTCCGTCCTGGGCGAGCCGACCCCCGCGGAGCCGCCTCCGGCGGAGGAGAGCCAGGAGCAGGAGGGGGACCGGTGAGGGCGGCACGACGAGCGGGACAGGCCGGGCGGAGCTCGGCGGCGGCCGTGAGCGCCGGACAGGCCGGAGTGGCCTGGGAGCCACGGCGAACCGGCGAACCGGCGAGCCTGCGCGCGGACCGTGCGGACCGCCCCGGCGGGGCCCGCCGCGCCGGAGGCGCCGGGAGGCGGACAGGCCGCCGCGCAGCGGGACCGGACGCGCGCCGCCTCGACGGCATCGGGTGCCGGCGGCCGGGAGGTCACCGCACCGGAGGCGGCCGAGCCGCCCCACGCCGCGGCGGCGTTGGCTACGCGCTCGCGGCGGCCGGGCCGCGGGCGACCAGGCGGCTCGCCGGTGGCCACGCGGGCGGCGGCGGTATCGATCGCCGCTGCCACGGCGCGGCGGACGGGGAGACACGGTGAGCGACGCACGCGCCCCCGGGCGCTCCCACCGTGAGCCGCGCGCCGGCGCGGCGCGCGGCGGGCTGCGGCTGGCCAGCCCCCGGCCCCGGCTGCGGCTGGTCGGGCTCGGCCTGACCCTGGTGATGATCGCCTTCACCGCCCGCCTCGTCCAGGTCCAGGCCGTGGACGCCGCCTCCTACGCCGAGCGCGCCGCCGTCAACCGCCTCGTCGAGGTGCCGCTCGCCGCCGACCGCGGCGACATCACCGACCGCAACGGCACGGCGATGGCCACCTCCGTCGACGCCTACGACATCACCGCCGATCCCTACCTCTTCACCCGGAAGCAGACCGGCGTCCGCGACGCCCCCGCCCAGGCCGCCGCGCTGCTCGCGCCCGTCCTCGGCGCGGAGGAGACCGAGCTGGCCCAGCTCCTGCGCACCCCCGAATCCCGCTACGTCGTGCTGGCCCGCAAGCAGACCCCCCAGACGTGGCGGCAGATCCAGGACCTGAAGACCAACCTCGCCGAGCAGGCGGCGGCGGGCACCGGAGACAACGTGCTCGCCGGCGTCTTCGCCGAGGAGACCAGCCAGCGCGTCTACCCGGGCGGCGACCTCGCCGCCGGCGTGCTCGGCTTCGTCAACGGCGAGGGCGAGGGCGGCGGCGGCCTGGAGGCCCAGCTCGACGCCGAGCTGACCGGCGAGGACGGCACCATCACCTACGCCCAGTCCGGTGGCCGCCGCGTCCCCACCGCGGGCGAGCGCGAGGACCCGCCCGTGCCCGGCACCGACATAGAGCTCACCATCGACCGCGACATCCAGTGGGCGGCGCAGGACGCCATCACCGAACAGGTCGAGGCCTCCGGTGCCGACGGCGGCTACGTCGTGGTCCAGGACACCGCCACCGGCGAGCTGCTGGCCGTCGCCAACGCCCCCGGCTACGACCCCAGCGACATCGGCGCCACCGACCCCGGGCAGCTCGGCAACCCGGCGCTGGAGGACGCCTTCGAGCCCGGCTCCACCAGCAAGGTCATCACCATGGCCGCCGTCCTGGAGGAGCGGGCCGCCACCACCGGGACCCACGTCACCGTGCCCAACCGGCTGCCGCGCGCCGACCGCAACTTCGCCGACGACCACAACCACGGGACGTACTACCTCACGCTCGCCGGCGTCCTCGCCAAGTCCAGCAACATCGGCACCATCCTGGCCGCCGAGGAGCTGGGCGACACCCAGGCGGAGGCCAACGAGGTGCTGCACTCCTACCTCGGCGACTTCGGCCTCGGCCACCCCACCGGCCTCGGCTTCCCCGGCGAGACCTCCGGCATCCTCGCCGACCCCGAGGACTGGAACGCCTCCCAGCAGTACACGATCCCCTTCGGCCAGGGCCTGTCCATCAACGCCGTCCAGGCCGCCTCGGTCTACTCGGCC
This sequence comes from Streptomyces sp. 6N223, assembly GCF_052246635.1. Taxonomy (NCBI): domain Bacteria; kingdom Bacillati; phylum Actinomycetota; class Actinomycetes; order Kitasatosporales; family Streptomycetaceae; genus Streptomyces; species Streptomyces sp. 6N223. The sequence goes on from NZ_JBQQCA010000042.1 coordinate 9,325, forward strand.
ATCGCCAACGGCGGCGTGCGCGTCGAGCCCAGCCTGGTGCGCGGCACCACGGGCCCCGACGGCCGCTACCAGCCCGCCCCCGGGCCCGAAAGGGACCGGGTGGTGAGCGAGGCCACCGCCACCGAGCTCACCCGGATGCTGGAGACCGCCGTCACCAACCCGGAGGGCACCGCGAACGTCGGCCAGATCCCCGGCTACCGAGTGGCGGCCAAGACCGGCACCGCCAACCGGGTGGATCCCGAGTCCGGCGGCTACCAGGGCTACACCTCCTCCTTCGCCGGCTTCGCCCCCGCCGACAACCCCCGGATCACGGTCTACTGCGCCGTGCAGAACCCCACCGTGGGCAGCTACTACGGCAGCGACGTCTGCGGCCCGGTCTTCAACGAGGTCATGGAGTTCTCCCTGAAGGCCCTCCACGTGCCCCCCACCGGCGAGGAGTTCGAGGGCCTGCCGGTCACCTTCGACCCGGAGAGGTGACGAGGCACGACCCGGCACCGCCACCCCATCCCCCGTACCAGACACAGACGAGTGGAGCGACACAGCACGTGACACGGCCCGTGAGAACCATCACCGACGCGGAGCACGCCCGCCCGGCCGCCGTCGACCGGCCGGACACCTCGTTTCGCCCCACCCCCGGCACGCCCGGTACGCTCACCGCCGTGCGCCCCCTTGATCAAGGAGTCGATCAGCCCGCAGCGGCACCGCCCCGCCCCCAGCGGGTGCGGCCCGTGCCGCTCGCGGAGCTGGCCCGGCTGCTGGGCGTACCCGAGCCGAAGCCGAACGCCGACACCGATCCCGCCGCCGATGCCGCCGACGGTGCCCCCGCCGACGGCCCCCCGGCCGCCCCCGCCCCCCGGCCCGTGACCGGTATCACCCACGACTCGCGCGCCGTGAGGCCCGGCGACCTCTACGCCGCGCTGCCCGGCGCCCGCTTCCACGGCGCCGACTTCGCCGCCCAGGCCGCGAGCCTGGGAGCCGTCGCCGTCCTCACCGACCCCGCCGGCGCCGAGCGCGCCGCAGCCACCGGCCTGCCCGTGCTCTCCGTGCCCGACCCGCGCCGCCGCATCGGCGCCCTGGCCGCCGCCGTCTACGGCGACCCCGGCAGCGAGCTGCTCCAGATCGGCGTCACCGGCACCTCCGGCAAGACCACCAGCGCCTACCTCATCGAAGGCGGCCTGCGCGCCGCCCGGGGCGAGGGCGCGACCGGCCTCATCGGCACCGTCGAGACCCGCATCGGCGCCGAGCGCGTCGGCTCCGAGCGCACCACCCCGGAGGCCACCGAGCTCCAGGCGCTCTTCGCCGTGATGCGCGAGCGCGGCGTGCGCGCCGTCGCCATGGAGGTCTCCAGCCACGCCCTGGTGCTGGGCCGCGTCGACGGCTGCGTCTTCGACGTCGCCGTCTTCACCAACCTCAGCCCGGAGCACCTGGACTTCCACCCGGACATGGACGACTACTACCGGGCCAAGGCACAGCTGTTCACCCCGGCCCGCTCCCGCTCCGGCGTCGTCAACCTCGACGACGAGTACGGCCGGCGGCTCGCCGCCGAGGCCGCCGTGGCCGGGATCCCGGTCACCACCTACTCCGCCGAGGGCCACCCCGACGCCGACTGGCGCGCCGACGGCGTCGAGGTCGGCCCGCTCGGCTCCACCTTCACCGCGCTCGGCCCCGAGGGCCTCAGGATCCCCGCCACCGCCCCGCTGCCCGGCCCCTTCAACGTCGCCAACGCCCTGGCCGCCATCGCCGCCCTCGCCGTGGCCGGCATCGACCCGGCCACCGCCGCCCGCGGCGTCGCCGCCGTCCCCGGCGTACCCGGCCGCCTGGAGCGCGTCGACGCCGGGCAGCCCTACCTCGCCGTCGTCGACTACGCCCACAAGCCCGACGCCGTCGAGTCCGTGCTGCACGCGCTGCGCAAGGTCACCGAGGGCCGCCTCCACGCCGTCCTCGGCTGCGGCGGCGACCGCGACCCGAACAAGCGGCCCGCCATGGGCGCCGCGCTCGCCCGCCTCGCCGACACCGCCGTCCTCACCTCCGACAACCCGCGCTCCGAGGACCCCCTCGCCATCCTCGCCGCCATGCTCGCCGGCGCCGCCGAGGTGCCCGCCCACGAGCGCGGCACCGTCCTCGTCGAGGAGGACCGGCACGCGGCCATCGCCGCCGCCGTGGCCCGCGCCGAGCCCGGCGACACCGTGCTGGTGGCGGGCAAGGGCCACGAGCGCGGCCAGGACATCGCCGGCGTGATCCGGCCCTTCGACGACCGCGAGGAGCTGCGCGCCGCCATCGAACGCGCCGGCTCCCCCTGCCACACGCACCCACGAACGCCCCCCGCACCCCCCACGTCCCCCCTCTCAACCGAGCAAGCATCCGACGCCAGGCGAGGCCCGCTGCAGTGATCCCCCTTCCCCTAGCTGAGCTCGTCACGGTCGTGCGGGGAGAGCCGCACGACATACCTCAGCCGCCACCCCGCATCACCGGGCCCGTCGTCATCGACTCACGCCAGGCCCGCCCCGGCGCGCTCTTCGCGGCGCTGCCGGGCGAGCGCGTGGACGGCCACGACTACGCCGCCGCCGCGGTCGCGGCCGGCGCCGTCGCCGTGCTCGCCGCCCGCCCGGTCGGCGTACCCGCCGTCGTCGTCGAGGACGTCACGGCCGCGCTCGGCGCGCTCGCCCGGCACACCGTGGGCCTCCTGAAGGACACCACCGTCGTCGGGCTCACCGGCTCGGCGGGCAAGACCAGCACCAAGGACCTGATCGCCCAGCTCCTCACGCGCACCGCGCCCACGGTCTTCACCCCCGACTCGCTCAACAACGAGATCGGCCTGCCGCTGACCGCGCTGCGCGCCGAGGAGTCCACCCGGTACCTGGTGCTGGAGATGGGCGCCCGCGGCGTGGGCCACATCCGGTACCTCACCACGCTCACGCCCCCCCGCATCGGCCTGGTGCTCAACGTCGGCACCGCCCACATCGGGGAGTTCGGCAGCCGCGAGGCCATCGCCGCCGCCAAGGGCGAGCTGGTCGAGGCGCTGCCCCCCGCCGACGAGGGCGGCGTGGCCGTGCTCAACGCCGACGACCCGCTGGTGCGCGCCATGTCCGCCCGCACCCGGGCCCGCACCCTGCTCTTCGGCGAGGCCCCCGACGCGGCGATCCGCGCCGACGCCGTCCGCCTGACCGAGGATGGTCACCCAGCGTTCCGCCTCCACACCCCCACCGGTTCCGCCGAGGCGACGATGCGACTGTACGGTGAACACCATGTGCCCAACGCGCTTGCCGCGGCCGCTGTTGCGCATGAGGCGGGCATGGCGGCCGCCGAGATCGCCGACGGCCTCGCCTCGGCCGGCCCGCTCTCCAAGTGGCGCATGGAGGTCACCAGGCGGCCGGACGGCGTGACGATCGTCAACGACGCCTACAACGCCAACCCCGAGTCCATGCGGGCGGCGCTCCGCGCGCTGGCCGCCATGGGCGGGGCCGCCCACGGCGAACGGCCCGGCCGCACCTGGGCGGTGCTCGGCGAGATGGCCGAGCTCGGCGACCAGGCGCGCGCCGAGCACGACGCCATCGGACGGCTGGCCGTCCGGCTGAACGTCAGCAGGCTCGTGTCGGTCGGCGGCCAGGAGGCCGCCTGGCTCGACGCGGGCGCCAAGAACGAGGGTTCGTGGGGTGAGGAGTCGGTGCACGTGTCCGACGCGTCCGCGGCGGTGACGCTGCTGCGCGAAGAGCTGCGGCCGGGAGACGTGGTGCTGGTCAAGGCGTCCCGGGCGGTCGGCCTGGAACAGGTCGCCCTCCAGCTCGCCGAGCACGGCGCGGACGGCGCGCACGGCGCGGCGGCCGGTGCCCACGGCGTTGATGGTGAGGTCGCCGCCCCATGAGGCAGATCCTGTTCTCCGGTGCCATCGGGCTCTTCCTCACACTCATCGGCACCCCGCTGCTGATCAAGCTGCTCGCCCGCCGCGGGTACGGCCAGTACATCCGCGACGACGGCCCCCGCGACCACCACAGCAAGCGCGGCACGCCCACCATGGGCGGCATCGCTTTCATCCTGGCCACGTTCGTCGCGTACGCCGTGACCAAGGTCATCACCAGCGAGCAGCCCACCATCTCCGGGGTGCTGGTGCTCTTCCTCATGGGCGGCATGGGCCTGGTCGGCTTCCTCGACGACTACATCAAGATCGTCCGGCGCCGCAGCCTGGGCCTGAGGGCGGGCGCGAAGATGCTCGGCCAGTTCACCGTCGGCATCACCTTCGCGATCCTCTCCCTCAACTTCGCCGACAAGCGGGACCTCACCCCCGCCTCCACCCACCTGTCCTTCACCACGGACTTCTCCTGGACCATCGGCCCCGTGCTCTTCGTGCTCTGGGCGCTGTTCATGATCCTGGCGATGTCCAACGGCGTGAACCTCACCGACGGCCTCGACGGCCTGGCCACCGGTGCCTCCGTCATGGTCTTCGGCGCGTACGTCTTCATCGGCGTGTGGCAGTACGGCCAGACCTGCGCCGAGGAGTTCACCGGCGGCCCCGCCTGCTACGAGGTGCGGGATCCGCTCGACGGCGCCGTCGTCGCCGCCGCGCTGATGGGCGCGCTCTTCGGCTTCCTGTGGTGGAACACCTCGCCCGCGAAGATCTTCATGGGCGACACCGGCTCCCTCGCCCTCGGCGGCGCGCTGGCGGGCCTGGCCATCATCTCCCGCACCGAACTGCTGCTCGCCCTCCTCGGCGGCCTGTTCGTGCTGATCACCATGTCCGTGGTGATCCAGGTCGGCTCCTTCCGGCTCACCGGCAGGCGCGTGTTCAAGATGGCGCCGCTCCAGCACCACTTCGAACTCAAGGGCTGGAGCGAGGTCCTGGTCGTGGTCCGCTTCTGGATCATCCAGGGCATGTGCACGATCATCGGCATCGGCCTCTTCTACGCCGCCTGGCTGGCAGAATCGTGAGCATGCGGGAGCTCAAGGGGCGGCGGGTCGCCGTCGCCGGGATCGGCGTCAGCGGCGTCAGCGCGGCCCGCGCCCTCGCCAGCCTCGGCGCCCGCGTCACCGTCGTGGACGGCGCCGACGGCGAGCCGCAGCGTGCCCGCGCCGCCGAGCTGGCCGCCGACGGCGTCGCCGCCCGCCTCGGCGACGCCACGGCCGCCGCCCTGCCCGAGGGCACCGAGCTGGTCGTCACCTCGCCCGGCTGGCGGCCGGACAGTCCGCTCTTCGCCGCCGCCGGGGCGGCGGGCGCCGAGGTCATCGGCGACGTCGAGCTCGCCTGGCGGCTGCGCGGCCCCGGCGCCGCGCCCTGGCTCGCGGTGACCGGCACCAACGGCAAGACCACCACCGTGCGGATGCTCGCCGCCATCCTCGCCGCCGCCGGCCTGCGCACGGCGGCGGTCGGCAACATCGGCACGCCGCTGATCGACGTGGTCCTCGGCGAGCCGCTCGACGTGCTCGCCGTCGAACTCTCCAGCTACCAGCTCCACTACGCCCCCTCCCTCCGCGCCCACTCCGCCGCCGTCCTCAACCTCGCCCCCGACCACCTCGACTGGCACGGCTCCATGGAGGCGTACGCCGCCGACAAGGGCCGCATCTACGAGGGCAACCGGGCCGCCTGCGTCTACAACGCCGCCGACCCCGCCACCGAGACGCTGGTCCGCAAGGCCGACGTGGCCGAGGGATGCCGCGCCGTCGGCTTCACCCTCGCCGCCCCCCGCCCCGGCGAACTCGGCGTCGTCGAGGGCCTCCTGGTCGACCGCGCCTTCACCGCCGACCCCCACCGGGAGGCAGCGGAACTGGCGGCGGTCGCCGACATCGCCCCCCCGGCCCCCCACATCATCGCCAACGCCCTGGCCGCCGCCGCCCTGGCCCGCGCGTACGGCGTGGAGCCCGCCGCCGTCCGCGACGGCCTGCGCGCCTTCCGCCCCGACCCCCACCGCATCGCGCACGTCGCCGAGGCCGGCGGCGTGGCGTACGTCGACGACTCCAAGGCCACCAACCCGCACGCCGCCCTCGCCTCGCTGACGGCGTACGACCCGGTCGTGTGGATCGCGGGGGGCCTGGCCAAGGGCGCCGACTTCGACGAGCTCGTCGCCGCCTCGGCCGGGCGGCTGCGCGCCGCCGTGCTGCTGGGCGCCGACCGTGCCCTCATCGCCGGGGCGCTGGCGCGACACGCGCCGGATGTGCCCGTCGTGGAGCTGGAGCGGACCGACACTGGGGCGATGGCGGCGGCGGTCCGCGAGGCCGCCCGGCTGGCCCGCCCCGGCGACACCGTCCTGATGGCTCCGGCCTGCGCCTCGTGGGATATGTTCGCCCATTACGGCGAGCGGGGCGACCTGTTCGCCGCCGCCGTACGCGACCTCGCCGCCGGGCAGTAGCCGCCGGCGGCCCGCGAACGCCACCCGCCCACCCGCCGGCGCGGGCCGAAGGAGGGGCCGACGATGAATCGCGATCACTGGCCACAGCCGACCGTGCGCGACGCGATGTTGCCTCCGGCGGGCGTCCGGGAGCCGAGCGTCGGGCCGGAACGCGCCGCGCGGCACGGCGACGGCGCCGACGACGGCTCCCCGCTGCCGCCCGCCGCCACGCGGCGGGGTGAGTCGGTGCGTGCGGGGGAGGGCGATGTGGCTGATGGGCGCTTGCCTGCGCCGGGCGTGGGTGTTCGGGGCGGTGGGGTGCGCGGTGATCGGGTGGTCCCTGCCGTGTGTGACGGTGGTTCGTCCGCGTCGCGTGCGGGTGTCGTGCGGGACGGGGCCGAGCGTCCTGAGGACGCGGGATCAGCCGACGCCCGCTCGGCTGCGCCGCCCGGCGGCGCGCGGGGCGGTGGTGTGTCCGCGGGGCGGTTCGACCGTGCCGGGCACGACGGCCGGACCGGCGGCGGTTCGTCGGCGCCGCCCGGCGGCGGCCCGCGGCGGGGCGAGCCTGCACGTCGGGCGGAAGGCGAAGCCGCTGACGGCGGCGCGGCCGCGTCGTGCGTGGCTCCCCTGCGGGGCCCGTCCGAGCGTCCGGCGGACACGGAAGGGGGGGACTGCGGCCCGCCCGCGCCCCCCGAGAGCCCCCGGCGCGGTGGAGACGCCGCACGGCCGTTCTACGCGCGGGGCTCGCTGCGCGGGGGAGCCGCTGGCCTGTCCGGGCGGGTGGCTGCCGGGTGGCGGCGGCTGGCCGGGGGCGTGGCCGTCGGCTGGTGGGCCGCGCCGGCGCCGGCGCCGGCGTTCGCGCTCGCCGGGGGCGGTGGCACGCGCCGCCAGGCGCGCCCCGCGCCTGCGCTCGCCCCGGCCGGAGGCAGCGGCAGCGGCAGCGGCGAGCCGCTCGCGCGCCGTGAAGGCCGGCCGGGGCCGGACCCGGGGGTCGGGCTCGGCGCGCAGCGCCGCCCGCCGCGCCGCCCCGTGCCCGCCGCGCGGGTGCCCGCGCCGGCCGCGCCGAGGCCCCCGCGGCCGCCCCGCATCTCGCGCTTCGTCGTGCGCGCCCGGCGGGCGTGGGACCGGCCGCTCACGGCGTACTACCTCCTCATGGGCACCGGCCTGCTCATCACCCTCCTCGGCCTGATGATGGTCTTCTCCGCCTCCCAGATCCAGGCCCTGCGCTACGAGCTGCCCGCCACCTTCTACTTCCGCAAGCAGCTCGTCGCCGCCGCCATCGGCACCGTCCTCCTCCTCATCGCCTCCCGCATGCCGCTGAGGCTGCTGCGCGCCCTGACCTACCCCTTCCTCGCGGTCTCCGTCGTGCTGCTCGTCCTCGTCCAGGTGCCGGGCATCGGCGTCGAGGTCAACGGCAGCACCAACTGGATCTCCGTCGCGGGCCCCTTCCAGCTCCAGCCCAGCGAGTTCGGCAAGCTCGCGCTCGTGCTCTGGGGCGCGGACCTGCTGGCCCGCAAGGGCGAGCGGCGGCTGCTCACGCAGTGGCGGCACCTCCTCATCCCCCTCGTCCCGGGCGCCCTCCTGGTCTGCGGCCTCGTGATGGTCGGCGGCGACATGGGCACGGTGATGATCCTGGTGGCCATCCTCTTCGGCCTGCTCTGGCTCGCCGGCGCCCCCACCCGGCTCTTCACCGCCGCGCTGGCCGCCGCCGCCGCGCTCGGGGCGTTCTTCATCGCCACCAGCCCCCACCGCATGGACCGCCTCGCCTGCCTCGGTGCCACCGAGCCGGGCACCGACGACCGCTGCTGGCAGGCCGTGCACGGGATCTACGCCCTCGCCTCGGGCGGCTGGTTCGGCTCCGGACTCGGCGCCAGCGTGGAGAAATGGGGCGAACTGCCCGAGCCCCACACGGACTTCATCTTCGCCATCACGGGGGAGGAGCTCGGCCTGGCGGGGACGCTGTCCGTCCTCGGTCTCTTCGCGGCTCTAGGCTATGCGGGTATCCGCGTGGCCGGACGCACGGAGGACCCCTTCGTGAGGTACGCCGCGGGCGGGGTGACGGCCTGGATCGTGACCCAGACCGTGATCAACATCGGCGCGGTGCTGGGCCTGCTGCCCATCGCCGGTGTGCCCCTCCCGCTGTTCTCCTACGGAGGCTCCGCCCTGCTGCCGACCATGTTCGCCATCGGGCTGCTCATCGCCTTCGCCCGCAGCGACCCGGCGGCCAGGGTCGCCCTGGCCACGCGGCGGCCCGCCGCCCGGCGGCTGGCCGGACTGCGGCGGAGCACGCGACGCAGGACACCCGAAGACCTGGAAACCTGAGACCGGAAGAGCCGAAGACCCGAAGACCCGAAGACCAGAAGACCCGGGACCCGAAGACCCGGGAAACGAAGACGCACAAGAGCAAGAAGACGCACGACACGAGACGACGACGAGACGGCGCGCCGAGGCGACGCCGTCCGGAGAGCGGTGAACATTCGGTGCATGTTGTCCTCGCCGGCGGAGGAACCGCCGGCCACATCGAGCCCGCGCTCGCGCTCGCGGACGCCCTGCGCAGACAGGATCCGACCGTGGGCATCACGGCCCTGGGCACGGAACGCGGCCTGGAGACCCGCCTGGTGCCCGAGCGCGGCTACGAGCTCGCGCTGATCCCGGCCGTGCCGCTGCCGCGCAAGCCGACCCCGCAGCTGCTGACCGTCCCCGGGCGGCTGCGCGGCACGATCAAGGCGGCCGAGGAGGTCCTCGAGCGCACCAAGGCGGACTGCGTGGTCGGCTTCGGCGGCTACGTGGCGCTGCCGGGGTACCTGGCCGCCAAGCGCCAGGGCGTGCCGATCGTGGTGCACGAGGCCAACGCCCGGCCCGGTCTCGCCAACCGGATCGGCGCCCGCTACACCCGCTTCGTCGCCGTCTCCACCCCCGACAGCAAGCTGCGCAACGCCCGCTACGTCGGCATCCCGCTGCGCCGCTCCATCGCCACGCTCGACCGCGCCGCCGTGCGCGCCGAGGCGCGGGCGTTCTTCGGCCTCGACGCGGGCCTGCCCACGCTGCTGGTCACCGGCGGCTCCCAGGGCGCGCGGCGCCTGAACGAGGTCGTCACCGCCATCGCGCCGGCGCTCCAGCGCTCCGGCGTGCAGATCCTCCACGCGGTCGGCCCCAAGAACGAGCTGCCCCAGCTCGACATGATGCCCGGAATGCCGCCGTACATCCCGGTACCGTATGTGGACCGCATGGACCTCGCCTACGCCGCGGCCGACATGATGCTCTGCCGCGCCGGCGCGATGACCGTCGCCGAGCTGTCCGCCGTCGGGCTGCCGGCCGCCTACGTCCCGCTGCCGATCGGCAACGGCGAACAGCGGCTCAACGCCCAGCCGGTGGTCAGGGCGGGCGGCGGGCTGATCGTCGACGACGCCGAGCTGACGCCGGAGTGGGTGCGTGGCACCGTGCTGCCGGTGCTGACCGATCCCGCGCGGCTGTCCGCCATGTCGCGGGCGGCCGCCGAGTTCGGGCGCCGGGACGCCGACGAGCTGCTGCTCGGCATGGTGCGCGAGGCGATCGCCTCGCGCCGGGCGTAAGCAGGACGCGGCAGGAAGACGAGCCTGGGAGAGAGCGTGGCCGGAGCGACGACCGCGGAGCGCGGCGAGGAGCGCAGCGGGACGGACGGCTCCGGCCCGCCGCCGCCCCCGCGCCGCCGCCCTCGGCCGCGGCTCCGGCTGCCCCGCTCGCCGCGCCGCCGCGGCCTGGCGCTCCTCCTCGCGCTGCTGCTGGCTCTGGGCGGCTTCGGCACCTGGGCGCTGTACGGCTCGGACTGGCTGCGCATCGAGCGGGTCTCCGTCAGCTGGCACGACGGAAGCCCGCGCGAGCTGACGGAGGATCAGATTCTTTCGGCGGCACGTGTCCCGGTGGGCTCGCCCATGGCGTCCCTCGACCGGGGAGCGGTGCGCGAGCGGCTGCTGGACGCGCTGCCCCGACTGAACTCGGTCGACGTGGTGCGGGCCTGGCCGGACGGCGTCTCCCTGAAGGTGACGGAACGTGAGGCGGAGGTGCTGATGCGGAGCGCGGACGGTTACACCGAGGTGGACGAGGGCGGCGTGCCCTTCGCCGAGGTCGCCCGGGCGCTCCCGGGCGTGCCGCTGCTCGAACTCGACCTGGCGGACACCGCCGGCCTGCGGCGTTTCGGCGAGGACCGCATCCGCCGGGAGGCCGTCGCGGTGGCGGCGGCGCTGCCGGACGCGGTACGCCGCGAGACCCGGTTCATCCGCGTCACCTCATACGACGCCATCACGCTTGAGCTTTCGGGCGGGCGCACGGTGCGCTGGGGCAGCGCGGAGGACTCCGCGGCGAAGGCGGACACACTCGTGCTGGTGATGAAGGCGGCCGAAGACGCTACGCACTTCGACGTCAGCGTGCCCAGCGCACCGGCGGTCTCGGGGAGTTGATCGGGGGTGAGGGCCGGCACCCTGGTTGACTGGCACCGAGGCCGATCACATAGGGTGAAAAGAAAAACGGGAGGTTCGGCGTGTTCGTTGAACGCGTACCACTTGCGGCTTAGTGTCCGTTCCGAGGAATCCAGGGAACAGCAACCACAGGTAACCCTAAACTGAGGCGTTAGGGTTCGGGGCGGCATTACGACCGTCCCATCGGCATCAGTCGGCGCACTGCGGCTCACGCGCAGTGGCCGACACGTAAATCGAGGCGAGAGGCCTTCGACGTGGCAGCACCGCAGAACTACCTCGCAGTCATCAAGGTCGTCGGTATCGGCGGCGGTGGCGTCAACGCCATCAACCGGATGATCGAGGTCGGTCTCAAGGGCGTCGAGTTCATCGCGATCAACACCGATGCGCAGGCGCTGCTGATGAGCGACGCCGACGTCAAGCTCGACGTCGGCCGGGAACTCACCCGGGGACTCGGCGCGGGCGCCAACCCCGAGGTGGGGCGCAAGGCTGCCGAGGACCACCGCGAGGAGATCGAGGAGGTCCTCAAGGGGGCCGACATGGTCTTCGTCACCGCGGGCGAGGGCGGCGGCACCGGCACCGGCGGCGCGCCGGTGGTGGCCAACATCTCCCGCACTCTCGGGGCGCTGACCATCGGCGTGGTCACCCGCCCGTTCACCTTCGAGGGCCGGCGCCGGGCCAACCAGGCGGAGGACGGCATCGCGGCGCTGCGGGACGAGGTCGACACGCTCATCGTCATCCCCAACGACCGGCTGCTGTCCATCTCGGACCGCCAGGTCAGCGTGCTGGACGCGTTCAAGTCCGCCGACCAGGTGCTGCTCTCCGGTGTCCAGGGCATCACCGACCTCATCACCACCCCCGGCCTGATCAACCTCGACTTCGCGGACGTCAAGTCCGTCATGTCCGAGGCCGGCTCGGCGCTGATGGGCATCGGCTCGGCGCGCGGCGACGACCGCGCGGTGGCCGCGGCCGAGATGGCGATCTCCTCCCCGCTGCTGGAGGCGTCCATCGACGGCGCACGCGGCGTCCTGCTGTCCATCTCCGGCGGCTCCGACCTCGGCCTGTTCGAGATCAACGAGGCCGCGCAGCTCGTCAGCGAGGCCGCCCACCCCGAGGCGAACATCATCTTCGGCGCCGTGATCGACGACGCCCTCGGCGACGAGGTCCGGGTCACGGTGATCGCCGCCGGGTTCGACGGCGGCCAGCCGCCCTCCCGCACCCGCGAGAAGATGCTCGGCGGGTACGGCCCGAAGGAGGAGACGACCAGCTCGCCGTCCTCGCTGGGCCAGACCCACGTGCCGCCGGCCGAGGTGGGCGAGAGCGAGCGGCCCTCGTTCGGGAGCCTCGGCACGCTGCCCCCGCGTGACACCGGCGACTTCGCCGCCGACCGCGACGCCTCGCCGGGCGCGGCGCAGCCCGCCGCCGAGCCGGTCGCCGAGCCCAAGCCGAGCGCGCCGCAGGTCCCCTCGGCCCGCCCGTACGACGGCGGCCAGGTCGAGGAGCTGGACGTTCCGGACTTCCTGAAGTGACCGCGGCCTCGCAGCCCGCGTGACAGAGACGTGATAGACGGACAGGAGACCGTGGGCGGCGCCCACTTCGCCTTCACCGACCGGTGGGGTGGGGTGAGCGCCGCTCCGTATGACACGCTCAACCTCGGCGGCGCCGTCGGCGACCGGCCGGAGGATGTCCAGGCCAACCGCGAGCTGGCGGCCACGTCCCTGGGCGTGGCCGCGGGCGAGGTGTGCTGGCTCACGCAGGTGCACGGCCGGGAGGTCGCCGTCGCCGAGGGCCCGTGGCCCGGCGGCGACCCGCCCGCGGCGGACGGGGTGGTCACGGCCGTGCGCGGACTCGCGCTCGCCGTGCTCACCGCGGACTGCACGCCGGTGCTGCTCGCCGACCCCGTGGCCGGGGTGGCGGGTGCTGCGCACGCCGGGCGTCCGGGCCTGCTGGCGGGGGTGGTGCCCGCGACGGTCGAGGCCATGCGCCGGCTCGGCGCCGACCCGGCCCGCGTCGCCGCCCGCACCGGGCCCGCGATCTGCGGCCGGTGCTACGAGGTGCCGGAGGCGATGCGGCAGGAGGCCGAGCGCGCGGTGCCGGGCTCGGCGGCCACCACGAGCCGGGGCACCCCGGCGATCGACATCCCGCGCGGCGTGGGCGCGCAGTTGGCCGCGTGCGGTGTCCGCGATGTCGCGCTCTCCCCGGTCTGCACCCTGGAGTCGAGCCGTCACTTCTCCTACCGCCGCCGGCGCACCACGGGCCGGCAGGCGAGCTACGTCTGGGTGGCGCCGTGAGCGAGGGGCCGAACGCCGCGGAGCGGCGGGCCGAGCTGGCCGCGGGGCTCGCCCGGGTGGAGGAGCGCATCACCCGCGCTTGTGACGCGGCGGGGCGCGAACGCCGCGAGGTCACGCTGATCGTCGTCACCAAGACGTATCCGGCGAGCGACGTCCGGCTGCTCGCGGACCTCGGGGTGCGCCACGTCGCCGAGAACCGCGACCAGGAGGCCGCCCGGAAGGCGGCGGAGTGCGGCGATCTTCGCCTCGACTGGCACTTTGTGGGCCAGTTGCAGTCGAACAAGGTTCGTTCCGTGCTGAGTTACGCCGACTATGTGCACTCCGTTGACAGGCTGCGGCTGGTCACCGCCCTGGACGCCGCCGCCCGGCGGCGCGGGCGCGGGCCGGTGAACTGCCTCGTCCAGGTGGCGCTGGAGAAGGAGGAGGCGGGCGAGGGCCCGCCGGGCGAGGGCGGCGGCCGGGGCGGCGTCGCGCCCGGCGGCGTGCCGGAGTTGGCCGGGGCGATCGCCGCCTGCCAGGCGTTGCGGCTGGCCGGCGTCATGACGGTCGCGCCCCTCTCCGGGGCGTACGCCGGGCGGCCGGGCGTAGCCTTTGAGCGGCTGATGGAAATCTCAAGGGGCCTGCGCCAGGCTCATCCTGCTGCGAACATGGTGTCGGCAGGCATGAGCACGGACCTGGAGCAGGCGATCGCGGCGGGAGCGACACACGTGCGCGTCGGTAGCGCGGTGCTCGGAGTCCGCGAGTCCCTCGGGTAACGTCGCCACGCGAGGGATCACAACCGAAAATATGGTCATTTCCGACATTCGTGGATGCAGTGGATGCACGGCCCCGGCAGGCGGAGCCGTTCCACCACAGAGCGGAGGACGCAGTCAGATGGCTGGCGCGATGCGCAAGATGGCGGTCTACCTCGGCCTCGTGGAGGACGACGGCTATGACCGTCCGGGGTATGGCCCCGACGACGAGTTCGAGCCGGAGCCGGAGCCCGAGCGAGCCCGGCGTCAGCCGGCTCACGAGCCTGTGGAACGCGAGCGCACCGAGGAGCCGGTGCGCGTGGTTCACCCTCCGGCGCAGCGGGAGACGGAGCCAACTCCGGCCGCACTGCTGTCCGAAAGCAGACGCTCAGGGAGGATCGCTCCCGTGTCTTCCATCACATCCGACCGCCAGAACGTGGAGAAGAGCGCACCGGTGATCATGCCCAAGGTCGTGTCCGAGCGGGAGCCCTACCGGATCACCACGCTGCACCCCCGGACCTACAACGAGGCCCGTACCATCGGGGAACACTTCCGCGAGGGGACCCCGGTGATCATGAACCTGACCGAGATGGACGACACGGATGCGAAGCGACTTGTCGACTTTGCGGCTGGTCTCGTCTTCGGTCTGCATGGCAGCATCGAGCGCGTGACACAGAAGGTCTTCCTCCTGTCTCCTGCTAACGTCGATGTAACGGCGGAGGACAAGGCCCGCATCGCTGAGGGCGGGTTCTTCAACCAGAGCTGACGGAAGCAGGCGACGACGGAAGAGACGCACGGCCCTCCCGGTCCACCCGGCTGGGGGAGACAAACAACCACAAACGACCACAGAGAACCGATGACAGGGGAGAGGGACAGGCAGGATGGGCATCGTTCAGCAGGTGATCCTGATTGCCTTGTACTGCCTACTCGGACTGTTGCTCTTCCGGCTGGTGATGGACTATGTGTTCATGTTCGCGCGTTCCTGGCAGCCCGGCAAGGCGATGGTTGTTGCCCTGGAAGCCACCTACACTGTCACCGATCCGCCACTGAAGGCGCTGCGCAAGGTGATCCCTCCGCTGCGCTTCGGGGGTGTGGCGCTTGATCTGTCCTTCTTCGTACTCATGATCATCGTCTACATCCTGATCAGCGTCGTGGCCGGGCTGTGAACGGTTACGGTCTTGCCGATATGCCGACGAATTACGTTGAGGTGAAGAGATGCCGCTGACTCCCGAGGACGTGCGGAACAAGCAGTTCACGACCGTCCGCCTCCGAGAGGGCTACGACGAGGACGAGGTCGATGCCTTCCTCGACGAGGTGGAGGCGGAACTGACCCGGCTGCTCCGGGAGAACGAGGACCTGCGCGCCAAGCTGGCCGCGGCCACCCGAGCCGCCGCACAAAACCAGCAGAACATGCGCAAACCCGAGCCGCAGGAGCAGCGGCCCGGTGGTCCCGTCCCCGCTGCCATATCCGGACCGCAACAGCAGCCGATGGGCGGTCCTCCGCAGCTCCCCGCCGGACCCGGCGGCCCGCAGGGTCACCAAGGTCACCAGCCTCACCAGGGGCAGCACCAGGGGCAGCACCAGGGACACCCCGGCCCGATGGGCCCGGGCGGTCCGGGAGGACACAGCCCCATGGGCCCCGGCGGCCTCGGGCCGCAGGGGCACCCCGGAGCCCCCATGCAGATGGGTGGCCCCGGCCCCGCCCCCGCCCCGCACATGCCGGGCGGCGGCAACGAATCGGCCGCTCGCGTGCTGTCGCTGGCCCAGCAGACCGCCGACCAGGCGATCGCCGAGGCCCGTTCCGAGGCCAACAAGATCGTCGGTGAGGCCCGCAGCCGCGCCGAGGGCCTGGAGCGGGACGCCCGCGCCAAGGCCGACGCGCTGGAGCGCGACGCGCAGGAGAAGCACCGCGTCGCCATGGGCTCCCTGGAGTCCGCCCGCGCCACGCTGGAGCGCAAGGTCGAGGACCTGCGCGGGTTCGAGCGCGAGTACCGCACCCGCCTGAAGTCGTACCTGGAGAGCCAGCTGCGCCAGCTGGAGAGCCAGTCCGACGACTCCCTCGCCCCGCCGCGCACTCCCTCGCCGGCCGCGCCGCTGCCGCCCTCGCCCCAGCCCTCGCTCGCCTCGGCGGGCGCCCCGGCCGGGCCCGGCGGCACCATGGGCGGGCACCACTCCATGGGGGGCAACTCCACCATGGGCGGCACCTCCATGGGCGGTGGCTCGATGGGCGGCAACCAGCAGATGGGCGGCCCGGCCCCGGGCGGTCCGCAGCCGTCCTACGGCGGGCAGCAGCAGATGTCCCCGGCGATGACCCAGCCCATGGCGCCCGTCCGGCCGCAGGGACCGCAGCCCGTCCAGCACCAGGCGCCGTCCCCGATGCGCGGCTTCCTCATCGACGAGGACGACAGCTGACGCCTGGCTGACTCACCACCGCTGGCGTCCAGCCAGCCTCATCGCGCCGGGGCCCGGATCGCAGAGCCGATCCGGGCCCCGGCGCGTGTCACGGGGCGTCACCCCCGGTGGTTACGCCCGCCGCAGCCGGAAGCTCAGGCCCAGCGCCGCGTCCTCGAACGGCTCGCCGTACGCCTCGTCCCCGTCGCCCTCGGCGAAGTCCGTGGCCAGCACCTCCGTCGAGATCAGCGCCTGGTGGTCGGCGATCGCCCGCGCCAGCTCCGGGTCCTGGGTGCGCCAGCGCACCACGATGCGGTCGGACACGTCCAGGCCGCTGTTCTTGCGCGACTCCTGGATCAGCCGGATCACGTCCCGCGCCAGCCCGGCCCGCCGCAGCTCCGGCGTGACCTCCAGGTCCAGCGCCACCGTGGCACCGGTGTCGGAGGCCACCGACCAGCCCTCGCGCGGCGTTTCGGTGATGATGACCTCCTCGGGAGCGAGCGTCACCTGCTCCCCGTCCACCTCCACCGACGCCGTCCCCGCGCGCAGCGCGTCCGACAGCGCCGGCGCGTCCGCCGCGGCGATCGCGTTCGCCACCGCCTGCGTCCGCTTGCCGAACCGGCGGCCGAGGGCCCGGAAGTTCGCCTTCGCCGAGGTGTCCACCAGCGAGCCGCCCATCTCGGAGAGCGAGGCGAGGGCCGTGACGTTCAGCTCCTCGGCGATCTGCTCGCGCAGCTCGTCGCCGAGCAGCTCGAAGCCCTGGGCCGCGACCAGCGCCCGCGACAGCGGCTGCCGCGTCTTCACCCCGGACTCCGCCCGCGTCGCCCGGCCCAGCTCGACCAGACGCCGCACCAGCAGCATGTCCCGGGACAGGTCGGGGTCGATCATCTCCATGTCCGCCTCGGGCCAGTCGGCGAGGTGCACCGAGTCCGGCGCGTCCGGCGTCACCGGCACCACCAGG
Source organism: Streptomyces sp. 6N223 (assembly GCF_052246635.1). NCBI lineage: Bacteria > Bacillati > Actinomycetota > Actinomycetes > Kitasatosporales > Streptomycetaceae > Streptomyces > Streptomyces sp. 6N223. The sequence goes on from NZ_JBQQCA010000042.1 coordinate 26,467, forward strand.
TCCTGCCACACCCGCTCGGTGATGAACGGCACCAGCGGCGCCATCAGCCGCGTCACCGTCTCCAGCGCCTCGTGCAGCGTGCGCAGCGCGGCCGGGTCGCCCTGCCAGAAGCGGCGGCGGGAGCGGCGCACGTACCAGTTCGACATGTCGTCGACGAAGGTGGACAGCAGCTTCCCGGTGCGCTGCGTGTCGAAGCTCTCCATCGCCTGCGTGACCATGTCGGTCAGCGCGCCCAGCTCGCTCAGCAGCCAGCGGTCCAGCAGCGGCCGTTCGCGCGGCGCCGGGTCCTCCGCGCTGGGCGACCAGCCGCTGGTGCGGGCGTACAGCGCCTGGAAGGCGACCGTGTTCCAGTAGGTCAGCAGCGTCTTGCGGACGACCTCCTGGATCGCGCCGTGCCCCACCCGGCGCGCCGCCCACGGCGAGCCGCCGGCCGCCATGAACCAGCGCACCGCGTCCGCGCCGTGCCGCTCCATCAGCGGGATCGGCTCCAGGATGTTGCCCAGGTGCTTGGACATCTTCCGGCCGTCCTCGGCGAGGATGTGGCCCAGGCACACGACCGTCTCGTACGACGACCGGTCGAAGACCAGGGTGCCGACGGCCATCAGCGTGTAGAACCAGCCCCTGGTCTGGTCGATGGCCTCGCAGATGTACTGCGCCGGGTACCGCTTGGCGAACTCCTCGCGGCCCCGGTGCGGGTACCCCCACTGCGCGAACGGCATGGAGCCCGAGTCGTACCACCCGTCGATCACCTCGGGGACCCGGCGCGCGGTGTGCGAGCAGCCCTGGGACGGGCAGGGGAAGGTGACCTCGTCGATGTACGGGCGGTGCGGGTCGAGGCCCGACTGGTCGGCGCCGGTCAGCTCGCTCAGCTCGGCGAGCGAGCCGACGCAGGTCAGGTGGTCGTCCGGGCAGCGCCAGATGGGCAGCGGAGTGCCCCAGTACCGGTTGCGCGACAGCGCCCAGTCCACGTTGTTGTTCAGCCAGTCGCCGTACCGCCCGTGCTTGACGGACTCCGGGTACCAGGTGGTCGCCGCGTTCTCCCGGAGCAGGGCGTCCTTGACGCGGGTGGTGCGGATGTACCACGAGGGCTGGGCGTAGTAGAGCAGCGGGGTGTGGCAACGCCAGCAGTGCGGGTAGCTGTGCTCGTACGTCTCGTGCCGGAAGAGCAGGCCGCGCTCGCGCAGGTCGGCCACCAGCCGCTCGTCGGCCTTCTTGAAGAACTCGCCGCCCACCAGCCGCAGCCCCTCCTCGAAGGTGCCGTTCGGCCGGACGGGGTTCACCACCGGCAGCCCGTACGCCCGGCAGGTGGCGAGGTCGTCCTCGCCGAACGCCGGGGCCAGGTGCACCAGGCCGGTGCCGTCCTCCGTCGTGACGTACTCCGCGGTGACGACGAAGTGCGCCTCGGCCCCGCCGAAGTCGACCAGGTCGAACGGCCGCCGGTACGCCCACCGCTCCATCTCGGCGCCGGTGAACGACTGGCCCGTGGCCGTCCAGCCCTCGCCCGCCGCCTTCTCGAACAGCTCCCGCATCGCCACCACGCGGCCCTGGCTCTCGTGGGCGAAGACGTCGTAGACCACCTCGGGGTGGACCGCGACCGCCGTGTTGGAGACCAGGGTCCACGGCGTGGTCGTCCACACCAGCAGGTCGGCCTCGCCCGCCAGCGGGCCGGAGGTGAGGGGGAAGCGGGCGTACACCGACGGGTCGGCGACCGTCTCGTACCCCTGCGCCAGCTCGTGGTCGGACAGGCCGGTCTCGCAGCGGGGACACCACGGCGCCACGCGGTGGTCCTGGGCCAGCAGCCCCTTGCCGAAGATCTCCTTCAGCGACCACCACACGGACTCGATGTACTCCGGGTCCATCGTGCGGTACGCCTCGTCGAGGTCGACCCAGTACCCCATGCGGGTCGTGAGCTGGGCGAAGGCGTCAGTGTGGCGCGTCACCGACTCGCGGCACCTGGCGTTGAACTCGGCGATGCCGTACGCCTCGATGTCCTGCTTGCCGGTGAAGCCCAGCTCCTTCTCCACCGCGAGCTCCACGGGCAGGCCGTGGCAGTCCCAGCCCGCCTTGCGGTGCACGTGGAACCCGCGCATGGTCTTGAAGCGGGGAAAGACGTCCTTGAAGACCCGCGCCTCGATGTGGTGGGCGCCGGGCGTGCCGTTCGCCGTCGGCGGGCCCTCGTAGAACACCCACTCCGGGCGGCCCTGCGAGCGCTCCAGGCTCCGGGCGAAGGTCCTGCGCTCCCGCCAGAGCTCAAGCACCTCGTGTTCGAGCGCGGGCAGGTCGACCTGGGCTGGCACGGGCCGGTACTGGGTCATCGATCGTCCTCCGGCGGACACACGCTGCGATTCCGTCGGAGGGACGAGAGCCGGGGGCTCCCGCGGTACCACCCTCCTTGGCCGGGGCGGCGCCCGGCCCGCTCATTGGGCCGCGATGCCGGGTCTACTCGCCCGCGCGGCGGGCTTTCTTCCGGCGGCTCCGGGGTGATCTTCGCGTCGCGCTCGCCCCCGGGCTCGCACCGTCCCCGGGTCGCTCACGGCTGCTGGACGACGCTACTCGTCCCCATCAACGCCTCTCGCTGCCCACCAGTGTACGGGCCGCTGCCGACGGGGAACGACCGGTTACCCGAGCGGTTATGCGAAGGGCCGCGCGGGGCACAACGCAGGCAGACCGGCGCGCCCTCGTTGCCGCACGCTCGCGGTCGATTTATCGTTCCGGTCACGATTCGCGAGCAAGATCACAATATGTGAAGGGGCCGCCGCCATGGTGGCGAGCAAGACCGCCGTGAACAAGCCGGCAGCGAACAGAGCGACACAGAAAGCGACGGCAGCGAGCAGGGCGAAGAAGGAGAAGGCGGCCTCGGCGGCCGGCACGGCCGCCCGGCGGGGCAAGAAGGCGGCCGAACCACAGGGCGCGGCGAAGCCGGGTGCGAAGAAGGCGGCGAAGACAACGAAGACGACGGCGAAGACGGCGAAGACGGCGAAGACGGCCAAGAGCGCGACGACGAAGGCGGCGGCGAGGCCGAGGACGAAGCAGACGGCCAAGAGCACGAGCCCCGCCCCGGCCAAGCCGGGCACGAAGAGGAAGACCCCGGCGAAGAAGCCCGCCGCCGAGGAGAGCGGCGCCGGGCGGCAGGTGGCGCAGGGAGAGGGCGCCCGGGAGGAGGCCGCCGCGAAGCGGGCGGCGAGGAAGACGCCCACGGCGAAGAAGGCGGCCACGGGCCGGGCGGCGCCCGAGAAGCGGGCCGCCGCAAGAGCGGCCCCTGCGGAGGAGGACGCCGCGCAGCGGGCCGCGGAGGAGACGGCGGCGGCGCCCGCCGCCGCGACCGCCGGCGCGGCCGGGAAGAAGGCGGCGAAGAAGGCTGTGAAGACGACGAAGCAAGCGGCCAGGAAGAGCACGGCCCGGAAGACAGGAGCCAAGAAGGTGGCTGCGAAGAAGAGCACGGCGGACAGGTCGGCCGCGGCGGTACCACCGGCCCGTACGGCGGCTCCCGCCGCCCCCGGCGACCTGGCCGTGCGGTCCGGCGAGGAACCGTGGACCGAGGAGGAGGTGGCCGAGGCCCGCGCCGGGCTGCACGGCGAGGCCGAGCGGCTGCGCGCCGAGATCTCCGCGTCCGAGAAGGCGCTGAGCGGGCTGATGCGCGACTCCGGCGACGGGGCCGGCGACGACCAGGCCGACACCGGCACCAAGAACGTGACCCGCGAGCACGAGATGGCCCTGGCCACGAACGCCCGCGAGGTGCTCTACCAGACGGAACGCGCCCTGCAGCGCCTGGAGGCCGGCACCTACGGCCTCTGCGAGAGCTGCGGAAACGCCATCGGCAAGGCCAGGATGCAGGCGTTCCCCCGGGCCACGCTCTGCGTCGACTGCAAGCAGAGGCAGGAACGCCGTTTCTAAGGGATTTCCGGTGATCGCACTGCTGTGTCGTACTCTCATCCCGTGAGCAGCGAGGCGGAGCCGACCATCGAGTCCCCCGACGAGTCACCCGGAGAGTCCCCCGAGGACCAGGACGTGCCCGAGGCGGCCGGCCGGGCGCGCAGGATCCCCGTGCTGGTCGGCGTCGCCGCACTGGCGTACGTCCTCGACCTCGTCACCAAGATCATGGTGGTCGAGTGGCTGGAGCACCGCGAGCCGGTCGACGTGATCGGCCAGTGGCTGCGCTTCGAGGCCGTGCGCAACGGCGGGGCCGCCTTCGGCGTGGGCGAGGCGTTGACCATCGTCTTCACCTGCATCGCCGCCATCGTGATCGTCGTGATCATCCGGCTGGCGCGCAAGCTGTACAGCACGCCGTGGGCCATCGCGCTCGGGCTGCTGCTCGGCGGCGCCCTGGGCAACCTCACCGACAGGCTGCTGCGCGCCCCCGGCTTCCTGGAGGGGCACGTCGTCGACTTCATCGCGCCCCGCTACTTCGCGGTCTTCAACCTCGCCGACTCCGCCATCGTCTGCGGCGGCATCCTGATCGTGCTGCTCTCCTTCCGCGGCCTGGACCCCGACGGCTCGGTCCACCGCGACTGACCCCTCACTCCCAGCTGACATACTCATACGGGTGAGCACGCTTCCCGAGACCCGCACGCTGCCCGTACCGGAAGGACTCGAAGGCGAGCGCGTCGACGCCGCTCTCGCCCGGATGCTCGGCTTCTCCCGCACCAAGGCCGCCGAGCTGGCCTCCGCCGGGAAGGTCCGGCTGGACGGCGCCGCCGTCGGCAAGTCCGAGCGCGTGACCGGCGGCGCCTGGCTGGAGGTGGAGATGCCGCCGCCGCCCGCGCCCGTCCAGGTCGTGGCCAAGCCCGTGGAGGGCATGGAGATCGTCCACGACGACGAGGACCTCGTGGTCGTCGACAAGCCCGTCGGGGTCGCCGCGCACCCCAGCCCCGGCTGGAACGGCCCCACCGTCATCGGCGGCCTGGCAGCGGCCGGTTACCGCATCGCCACCTCCGGCGCGGCCGAGCGGCAGGGCATCGTGCACCGCCTGGACGTGGGCACCTCGGGCCTGATGGTGGTCGCCAAGTCCGAGCCGGGATACGCCCGGCTGAAGCAGCAGTTCCGCGAGCGGACCGTGGAGAAGCGGTACCACGCGCTGGTGCAGGGCCATCCCGACCCGCTCCGGGGCACCATCGACGCACCCGTCGGCCGCCACCCGCACCACGACTACAAGTGGGCCGTCACCGCCGACGGCAAGCCCGCCGTCACGCACTACGACCTGATCGAGGCGTTCCGCGCCGCCAGCCTGCTCGACATCAGGCTGGAGACCGGCCGCACCCACCAGATCCGTGTCCACATGGCCGCCCACCGCCACCCGTGCGTCGGCGACCTCACCTACGGCGCCGACCCGGTGCTCGCCGGGCGGCTGGGGCTCACGCGGCAGTGGCTGCACGCGGTGCGGCTCGGCTTCGCCCACCCCGCCGACGGCCGCTGGGCCACCTTCGGCAGCGACTACCCGGCGGACCTGAGCGCCGCGCTCATGGCGTTGCGCGACGCGAGTTCCTGAGCGCCTCCTCCGCCGGCGGCCCCGGCTCCTTCCCCGGCCCGGGCTCGGGCTCGTGCCGCACGGCGGCAGGGGAGGTCGGCACGCGCGGCAGGGCGTACGGGTGGTGGTCGCGCAGCCAGGCGATCAGCTCCTCCCGGACCGTGCAGCGCAGCGTCCACACGTCGTCGGCGTTGCGCGAGGACATCGCGGCGCGCACCTCGATCGTCGACGCCGTGGTGTCGGTGACGTCCAGGCCCCAGTGACGGCCGTCCCACTCCCTCCGGCTCCGCAGGAGCTCGTGCAGCTTCTCCCGCATCTCGGGCACCGGCGTGGCGTGGTCGAGGTAGAAGAAGACCGTGCCGGTGATCTGGTGCCCGCCGCGCGACCAGTTCTCGTACGGCTTGCTGTTGAAGTAGGAGACGGGCATGGTCAGCCGCCGGTCGTCCCATATGCGCACGGTGAGGAACGCCAGGGACATCTCCTCCACCGTGCCCCACTCGCCGTCGACCACCACCGTGTCGCCGATCCGCACCGAGTCGCCGAACGCCACCTGGAGCCCGGCGAAGAGGTTGCCGAGCATCGACTGGGCGGCGACGCCGGCGATGATGCCGATGACGCCCGCGGAGGCGAGCAGGGAGGTGCCCAGCGTCCGCAGGTCGGGGAAGACGATCAGGATGGCCACGGCGGCGGCGACCACCGCGAGCACGGTCGTCACCACGCGCCGGATCATGACGAGCTGGGTGCGGAACTGCCGCACCCGGGCCTGGTCGGTGGTGCGGGACTCGTAGCGGCCCAGGGTGCTCTCGGCGACCGCGCCCGCCACCCGTATCGCCAGCCACACGGCCGCGGTGAGGGTGACGGTGGCCAGCACATTCTTGATGACGTCGTCCTCGCGCAGGTCGACGTTGAACGCCGCGTAGCTGATCCGCACGGCCGAGGAGGCCAGCAGCACCTGGAGCGGGAGCTGGCAGCGGCGCAGCAGACCCCACAGCTCGGTGTCGGGGCGCCGCCGGTCGGCGGCGCACAGCGCCCGGTCGATCAGCCAGCCGATCATCACGGTGAGGGATATCGTGCCGCCGATCACCGCGGCCGGCTGAAGGACGTCGTCCATGGGTCTCTCACTCCTCGCTCGCGCGACACCGGGCGGAACCCACCCTGGCAGGATGATGCCTACCACTGGCTATCACCTGAAGGCGATTCCGTGCCGTGACCGATGTCATGCTCTTTCATTCCGTGTACGGACCGACCGCGGGCGTTCATGACGCCGCCGGGCGGATGCGCGCGGCCGGGCACCGTGTCATCGTGCCCGACCTGTACGGCGGGAGAACGGCCCGGAGCGTCGAGGAGGGCAGGGAGATCAAGGACGAGATCGGCCGGGACGAGCTGCTGCGCCGGGCCGTGGCCGCCAGCGCGCCCCACTCGGACGCCGGCCTGGTCTACGCCGGCTTCTCACTCGGCGCGGCGCTCGCCCAGACGATCGCGCTCGGCGACGAGCGGGCCCGCGGGCTGCTGCTGGTCGGCGGCACCTCGGACCTCGCGGACGACGCCAGCGCGGACGGCCTGCCGGTGCAGCTCCACGTGGCCGACCCCGATCCCTTCGAGACGCACGACTGGCTGAGCGCCTGGTACCTGCGGATGCGCAAGGCGGGCGCGGACGTCGAGGTGTTCCGCTACCCGGGCGCCGGGCACCTGTACACGCACGCCGAGCTGCCGGATCACGACGCGGAGGCGGCGGAGCGGACCTGGTCCATCGCGCTCGACTTCCTCGCCGAGATCGACTCCGCCGCCGCCTCGCCTGGCTGACGGGCTGCCTGGCCGTCGGCTACCTGGTGTTCTCCTCGACCATCGCGTCGAACGCCTTGGCGGACTGCGGGGTGTCGACGACCTCGCCGTCCCACTTCAGCGCCGGCGTGGCGGTGACCTCCGGGTCGTTGTCGAACGTGTCCGACATCCGCAGCGCCCAGTACGCGAAGGTGCTGTTCATGACGTCGTCCTCGAACTTCTGGTTGTCGCGGAGCTCGGGGACCTCCTGCGCGATCTCGATCAGCCGCTCGTCGTCGCCGAACGCGTCGTCGGACTCGCTGGGGTGGTTCTCCAGCGAGTACAGCGCGTCGTGGTAGTCGAGGAACGCCTCGGTGCTGACGTCGAGCGCCGCGCCCAGGGCGTTCAGCGCGTTCTTGGAGCCGGTGCCCGGGACGTTGCTGTCGATGAAGGTGCCGAAGACGTACTCGACCTGGTAGGTGCCGTCCTCGATGCCCTGCCGCACGTTCTCGCCCATGGTCTGCTCGAAGGAGGCGCAGGCCGGGCAGCGCGGGTCCTCGAAGAGGGTGAGGGTGTGGTCGGCGTCCTCGTCGCCGACGCGGATGGTCAGGCCGTCCTCGCCGCTGGTGTTGGCCGGTGGCTTTGTCGGGAACGCGTCGGCGTTGGTGCCGTCGGCGCCGGCGGCGTCCACCTGGTCGCGCACGGCGGTCCAGTCGGTGGCGTCGTCGCCTCCGTCGTCGCCCATGCCCGCCAGGGCGACGCCGATGCCGCCGACGATGGCGAGGATCGCCAGCACGGTGCCGCCGACGATCGCCTGGCGGCGGATCTTCTCGCGCCGGACGCGGCTCTCGCGCTCGGCGCGCAGCCGCTCGCGGGCGGCTCTCTTGGCCTCCTGGGAGTTGCGCTTGCTCATGGCTGTGGGGTGTCTCCGTTCGTGGTCCGTGCGTCGTGGTGGTGGGGGTGGTGCGGTGCCGGTCGCGCTCAGCGCTCAGGAAGCGAGCGCGGGGCGCGTCGGCGGACCGCGACGCACGACGGAGTGGAACAGCAGCGGCAGCGCGGGCCCCGGCCGGCGTTCGGACGCCCGGCGCGCGCGGCCGGGCACGGTGACGGCGGTGGCCGCGGCGTTGGGGCGCAGCGCGGCGACGGCGACCAGCAGCGGCCGGAAGGCGGTGGCCACGGCCGCGCGTATCAGCCGGGCCAGCGCCGCCTCGCCGCAGGCCAGCCAGGCGGCGGCGAGGAGGCCGGCCACGAGGTGGGCGGCGAGCAGCAGCCAGGGCGCGGCGGGGTGCTGGAGCGACTCCGTCAGGGGTGAGCCGAGGTCGCCGCCGGAGCACATCAGGTCGACGCCCATGATCCGCAGCGGCCCGGTCACCGGGCCGCCGCCCGGCCCGTAGCAGGAGGACTGCCCGGTGGTGAAGACCGTGTCGGCGGCCAGGTGCAGCGGCACCAGGACCGCCGCGATGTGCGCGAAGCGTCGCGGGCCGTGCCCCGCCAGGGCCAGGGCGAGGAGGAAGACGGCGACGCCGACGACCGCCACGGTGGCGAACGGCAGCGGGGCGCCGGAGAGCAGCACCTGGGCGCCCGCGGAGAGCGTGACGCAGAGCGCGGCGAAGACCGCCGCACGCGCCACGCGCATCCCCGTCACGACTGACCTTCCTCTCGCGCCTATCGGGCCGAGTGTGCCATGCCCCCCGTCAAGGAGGCATAAGAGGCAGAAGAGGTGGGCCGTACGGCGCGCCTGTCCCGTGCCTTCCGCAGGGCCGCGCGTGCGCGTCGTGCCGATCCGCCGCCCGGCCGGCACCCGGACGTCGCCGGACGTCGCCGGGCGGGACGGCGTCCTCGGCGAGGCCAGGCGCCCGGCGGCCGACTCGCGTTGCCGGTGCTTCGCCCGGATCACGCCGGGGCAGCACGGGGCCGAGCCCCGCGCTGCCCCGGAATCCGGGAGGCGTGCCGCGGGCCCGCCGCAGGCGGTACGCGTTACGCCGCGATCCCGGCCCAGGCGGCCTGGCCGAAGCTGCCCTTGATGTCGGAGGCGATGTTCTCCGGATTGACCAGGAAGCCCAGCTCGTACACGGTCGTCTTCTCCCGGCCCTCCACCTTCAGCCGCACCGGCGAGTCGCCCGGGTGCGCGCGCAGCGTGCGCTTCAGCTCGCCCACGACCGCCTCCGTGATGCGGTGCTCGGGCAGCACCAGCACGACCGGCGGCCGGCCGCCGTGCTCGGCCGCGGAGATGTCCAGCGCGGCCAGCTCCTGGCCGAAGACGCTGATGGCACCGTCGCGCTCGTTGAGCCGCCCCCGGACGGAGATCACGTTGTCGTCGATCAGCTCGTGCTGCACCAGGGCGTAGGACTTGGGGAAGAACAGCACCTCCAGGCTGGCGTCGCGGTCGGCGAGGGAGACGATCGCCCACGGGTCGCCCTGCTTGTTGATGCGCCGGTCGATGCCGGTGATCAGCCCGGCGAGCTTCACCTCGCCCTCGGTGCGGCCGGAGGCGAGCAGCTCGGCGATGGAGGTGTCGCGGCTGCGGGCCAGGATGTGCTCGGCGCCGTCGAGGGGGTGGGAGGAGACGTACAGGCCGAGCATCTCGCGCTCCAGGGAGAGCTTGGCCTTGCGGTTCCACTCCTGCTCGCTGATCTCGAAGTCGAGCCCGATGCCGGAGCCGTTGTCGTCCTCCCCGCCGCCGCCGAGCGAGCCGAAGAGGTCGTCCTGGCCGATGGCCTGCTGCTTCTTGACGGGCAGCACGGAGTCGATCGCGGTCTCGTGGACGTCGCAGAGCCCCTTGCGGGTGTGGCCGAGGGAGTCGAAGGCGCCGGCCTTGATGAGGGAGTCGATGGTGCGCTTGTTGCAGACCGCGATCTCGGCCTTGTCGAGGAAGTCCGAGAAGGAGGTGTACTTGCCCTTGGCCTTGCGGGTCTTGACCAGGGCGTCGATGACGTTGGCGCCGACGTTGCGGACGGACTGGAGGCCGAAGCGGACGTCGTCGCCGACGGCGGAGAAGTCGGCGACCGACTCGTTGATGTCGGGGGACAGCACGCGCACGCCCATCTTCCGGGCCTCGGCCAGGTAGATCGCGGTCTTGTCCTTGTCGTTGTCGGTGGAGGTCAGCAGCGCGGCCATGAACTCGGCCGGGTAGTTCGCCTTCAGGTACGCCGTCCAGTACGCCACCATGCCGTACGCCACCGTGTGCGACTTGTTGAAGGCGTACCCCGAGAAGGGCACCAGCACGTCCCACACCGCCTGGATCGCCTCGTCCGAGTATCCGCGCTCCCGGCAGCCCTTCTGGAAGGGCACGAACTCCTTCGCCAGCACCTCGGGCTTCTTCTTGCCCATGGCCCGCCGCAGCAGGTCGGCCTGTCCCAGCGAGTACCCGGCGAGAATCTGCGCGGCCTTCTGCACCTGCTCCTGGTAGACGATCAGGCCGTAGGTGGGCTCCAGCACCTCGCGCAGCGGCTCCTCCAGCTGCGGGTGGATCGGCTCGATCTCCTGCTGGCCGATCTTGCGCAGCGCGTAGTTGGTGTGGGAGTTGACGCCCATGGGGCCCGGCCGGTACAGCGCGAGGACGGCGGAGATGTCGTCGAACCGGTCGGGCTGCATGAGCCGCAGCAGGGCCCGCATGGGGCCGCCGTCGAGCTGGAACACGCCGAGGGTGTCGCCGCGCGCCAGCAGGTCGAAGGTCTTCTTGTCGTCCAGCGGGATCTCACCGGTGTCGATGTCGATGCCCCGGTTGCCCTTCACCAGCTGGATCGCGTGATCGATGACGCCCAGGTTCCGCAGACCCAGGAAGTCCATCTTGATCAGGCCCATCTCCTCGCACTGCGGGTACGAGAAGCCGGTGATGATCACGCCGTCCCTGTCCCGCCGGTGCATCGGGACCAGGTCGAGCAGCGGCGTCCGGGAGAGGATGACGGCGGCGGCGTGCACGCCGGTGCCGCGCGTGAGGCCCTCGATGCCGCGCGCGGTGTCGAGGACCTTCTTCACGTCCGGCTCGTTCTCGTACATCTGCCGGACCTCGGCCGCCTCGCTGTAGCGCGGGTGCTCGGGGTCGAAGATGCCGGACAGCGGGATGCCCTTGCCCATCACGTCCGGCGGCATCGCCTTGGTGATGCGGTCGGACATGGAGAAGGGGAAGCCGAGGATGCGGGCGGCGTCCTTGACGGCGGCCTTGGCCTTGATGGTGCCGAAGGTGTTGACCTGGGCGGTGTACTCGGTGCCGTACTTCTCGCTCAGGTAGCGGACCATGACGTCGCGCTGGCGGTCGTCGAAGTCGATGTCGACGTCCGGGGGGTTGACGCGCTCGGGGTTGAGGAACCGCTCGAAGAGCAGGCCGTGCTGGAGGGGGTCGACGTCGGTGATGCGGGTCAGGTACGCCACCAGCGAGCCGGCCGCCGAGCCGCGGCCGGGCCCGACGGGGACGCCGTTCTCGCGGGCGTACTTGCAGATGTCGGAGACGACGAGGAAGTAGGAGTCGAAGCCCATCGGGGTGATGACGTTGAGCTCGGTCTCCAGCCGATCCAGCACCTCGGGTGCGGGATCGTCGCCGTAGCGCTCCTTCAGCCCCTTCTCGCACTCCCTCCTCAGCCAGCTGGCCTGCGTCTCGCCCTCCGGCACGTCGAACTGCGGCATCTGGTCGACGAACGTGAAGACGTCCTCGTAGGACTCGACCATCTCCATGACCCGCAGCGTGTTGTCGCACGCCTCGGGCAGCTCGCGGAACAGCTCCCGCATCTGCTCGGAGGTCTTGATGTAGTAGCCCGAGCCGTTGAACTTGAAGCGGTTGGGGTCGGCCTTGGTCTTGCCCACGCCGACGCACAGCAGGCTGTCGTGGGCGTCGGCCTGGTCCTCCGTCACGTAGTGGGAGTCGTTGGTGGCCAGCAGCGGGATGCCCAGCTGCCGGGCGATGCGCAGCAGGCCCTCGCGGACGTCCCGCTCGATGTCGAGGCCGTGGTCCATCAGCTCCAGGAAGTAGTTCTCCTTCCCGAAGATGTCCTGGTAGGCGGCGGCGGCCTTCACCGCCTCGTCGTACTGGTCGAGGCGGAGGCGGGTCTGCACCTCGCCCGAGGGGCAGCCGGTGGTGGCGATGATTCCGTCGGCGTGCTGCGAGATCAGCTCGCGGTCCATGCGGGGCTTGCCGTAGTACCCCTCGAAGGAGGCGAGGGAGGAGAGCCGGAAGAGGTTGCGCAGGCCCTGAGCGTTCTTCGCCCACATCGTCATGTGGGTGAACCGGCCGCCGCCGGAGACGTCCTTGCTGCCCTCGCCGTCGTCGGACACGGCCCGCTTGCCGCCCGGCCCCCAGAAGACGGGCTTCTTGGTGTAGCGGGACTCGGGCGCGACGTACGCCTCGATGCCGATGATGGGCTTGACCCCGGTCTTCTTGGAGGTGTCGTAGAACTCGTAGGCCCCGAACATGTTTCCGTGGTCGCTCATGGCGACGGCGGGCATGCCCTGGCGTTCCACCTCGGCGAACAGCTTGCTGTTCTTCGCAGCACCGTCGAGCATCGAGTACTCGGTGTGAACGTGCAGGTGAACGAAGCTGTCAGCCATGTGGCGCGGCTCCTCGCGGGTGGCGGGTGGGGAGGATGAGGGCTCCACCCTAACGCCGTGCCCGGGCTCCGAAGATCGGGCTCGAAGCCCCGTCAGGCCGCCGGACTACGGGCCTTTCCGGCCAGGATGCGGGCGGTGGCTCGACGTAGTGGTGAGTGATCTGCGTCACACGTCCGGGCGTTGGTCGGCGTCGCTCAGGCCAGGCCCGCGTCGTGGGCGAGAGCGCGATCTGGGTGCGGTTGTCCAGGCCGAGCTTGGTGAGAATGCTGGAGACGTGGGCCTTGACCGTCGTGAGGCCCATGGCGAGTTCGGCGGCGATGTCGGCGTTCGCCCGGCCCCGGGCGACCGCGAGGGCCACCTCGTGTTCGCGAGGGGTGAGGGCGGCCAGCGCGGCGCGGGCCCGCTCGTAGGCGCCGGCCTGCGTGGCGGTGCGGTCCATGAGCCGCCGGGTGACCCGTGGCGACGGGATGGGATCCCCCGCGGCGACCCGGCCGACCGCCTCGACGAGCCGCGGGGGCGGGGTGTCCTTGAGCAGGAACCCGCTGGCTCGGGCGCGCAGCGCGTGGAGGACGTTCTCGTCGGTGTCGAAGGTGGTCAGCACGATCACCTCCGGCGGGCGCGGGCGCGGGCGCGCGCCCGGCGGGTGGCGGTGATGCCGTCCACGCGCGGCATGTGCGGGTCCATCAGGACGACGTCGGGGGCGTGGGCGTCGGCGGCGGTGATGGCCTCCCGGCCGTCGGCCGCCTCGCCGACCACCGTGATCCCGGCGGCCCCGTCCAGCATCATCGACAGGCCGGCGCGCACCATGGGGTCGTCGTCGACCAGCAGCACGCGGATCACGCGGGCCATGGTAGCCAGGCCCGGAGCCGGACCTGCCCGCCGGCGACCTGGTGGTTCAGCTCCCCGCCGGCCAGGCGTACCCGTTCGGTGAGGCCGACCAGGCCGAGGCCGCCGCCCGGCGCGATCGGGTCCTGCTCCGCGGCGGGCAGCGGGTTGCGGATGTCGATCAGCAGGCGGGTGCCCGGAGCGCCGTGCAGCACGACCTCGACCGGCTGGCCGGGGGCGTGCTTGCGCGCGTTCGTCAGCGCTTCCTGGGCGACGCCGTACGCGGTCGGGGCGGCGGCCGCCGGGAGGGCGGCGGCATCGGTGGCGGTGACGTCGTCGCGCAGCCGCACCGGCTGGCCCGCCTGGCGCGCCTCGGCGATCAGGCGGGGCAGGTCGGCCAGCGCGGGCCGAGGCGCCGTCCGTTCCCTCTCGTCGTACGCGCGGTCCGCCTCTCTCTCCCCCTCTTCCTGGTGGAGCAGGCCGATGACCTGGCGCAGCTCCTCCAGGGCCTGGTGCACCCCGGCGCGGACCACCCCGGCGGCCCGGGCGATCTGGTCCGGTGAGGAGTCCGGGCGGTACTCCAGCGCTCCGGCGTGGGTGGCCACCAGGGTCAGCCGGTGGGCGAGCACGTCGTGCATCTCCCGGGCGAGCGTGTGCCGTTCGGCCATGCGGGCCTCGGCGATCCGCCTGCCCTGCTCGGCTTCGGCGCGCAGGGCGCGTTCGTGCAGCGAGATGAGCAGGGCGCGGCGGGAGCGTGCCAGCGCGCCCCAGCCGAGCAGCGCGCCGTACGCGGCGCGGATCAGCAGCAGCCACCAGCCCAGGGAGATGCCGGGGTTGGGCCGCCACAGTCCCTGGACCACGTGGGCCGCGACGCCCGCCGCCGCCACGGCCGCCGCGACGGGGAAGCGCCTGCGCCGGGCCACCTGCAACGCCCCCAGTGTCGCCGCCGGCGTGGCCACCGGGGAGGGCACGGCGAGGAGAGCGGCGGCGAGCGCGCGGCGGTGATCGGCCTGGGCGGCTACTACGGCCCCTGCGACGGAACGGACCCGCGGACCTCGCCCCTCGCCCATGTACGGCCGGACGCGCCGCCGTTCTTCCTCGCCCACGGGGACCGCGACACCGTCGTCCCGGTCGAGAGCGCCCGGCTCCTCGCCGAACGCCTGCGCGGCGTGTCGACGCGGCCGGTCGTCTACGCCGAACTGCCGGGCGGGCAGCGCGCCTTCGACCTGTTCCACTCGCTGCGCTTCGAAGCCGTCGTCAACGCCATCGAGGCCTTCGCCGCTCGGGTTCTGTCGCCCGGTGGCCCGGCCGGCGTCGGGCAGGAGAAGGGAGGGAGGAGCACGGAGTGAGTGCTCACTCGCTATTGACGGAGTGAGTGCTCACTCCGTATGGTCACCGGCATGAGCGACGAACGAAAGACCCGACGCCGGGCGCCGGGGATGAGCCCGGAGCAGCGCCGGGAGATGATCATCAAGGCGGCGATCCCCCTGATCGGGGAGTACGGGGCGGCCGTGACGACGAGCAAGGTCGCGCGGGCCGCCGGGATCGGGGAGGCCACGATCTTCCGGGTCTTCGCCGACAAGGAGGAACTGCTGGACGCATGCGTCGCCGAGGCGCTGCGCCCCGACCACGTGATGCGCGAGCTGGGCGACATCCCGCTCGACCAGCCGCTGGCCGACCGCCTGACCGAGGCGTTCGAGGCCCTTCAGGCCCACATGGCCAGGATCGGCGCGGTGGTGGGATCGCTGCACACCTCCGGCTACCGGCGCCGAGAGGGCGCGGCGGACGGGGAGGCCCGCGGCGTGGGCCGGGAGGAGTCGATGGCCCGCATCCGCGCCGCCCTGGCCGAGCTGCTGGAGCCCGACGGGGACCGCCTGCGGCTGCCCGCGGAACAGGTCGCGGCCCTCTTCCTCGGGATGCTCTTCACCCGGCCACGCCAGGGCGACACCCCGGAGCTCACGCCCAGGGAGCTGGTGGACGTCTTCCTTCACGGGGCGAGCGCGTGACGGGCCTACGCCGCCGGCGACTCGCCGTCGTCCTCGGCGCCGCGCTCGCCGCCGCGCTGGTCTGGGCGATCGCCGACCCGCTCCTCGGGGAGCGGCTGCGGATCACCGACGAGGCGGCGGACCGGACGCTGGCGATCGGGCCGGTCCCGGTCGTCGCCGTGGCCCTGCTCTCCGGGCTGGCCGGTTGGGGCCTGCTCGCCGTGCTGGAGCGGTTCGCGCGGCGCGCGGCGCACGGGGTGTGGCTCGCCGCCGCGCTCGCCGTCCTCGCCCTCTCCTTCCTGCCGCTGACCGGCTCGGGCATGTCGGGCGGCACCCGCGCGTCGCTGGCGGCGATGCACCTGGCCGTCGCGGCGGTGCTGGTGCCGGGCCTGGGCCGTCACCCCGGCGCGGTCGGGACGCGGTCGGCCGGTCTCGCCGGGCGGACGTAGTGGCTCAAGGCGTCCCGGGCCCGGGCAGCGTCTGCGCGCACCAGATCGTCTTGCCGTGGGGGGTGTGCCGGGTGCCCCAGCCCTCGGTGAGCTGGGCGACGAGCAGCAGGCCGCGGCCGCCCTCGTCGAAGGCGCGCGCCCGCCGCAGGTGCGGGGCGGTGTCGCTGGCGTCCGAGACCTCGCAGATCAGGGAGGTGTCGCGGATCAGCCGCAGCCTGATCGGCGGCTCGCCGTACCTGATGGCGTTGGTGACCAGCTCGCTGACGACCAGCTCGGTCACGAACGCCGTCTCCTCCAGGCCCCAGGCGTCGACCCGTTCGAGGGCAAGCCGCCTAGCGTGCGTCACCTGCGCCGGGTCGGGCGCGATGGCCCAGTCGGCGACGTGGTCGGGCGCCAGGGCGTGCGTGCGGGCGAGCAGCAGGGCGGCGTCGTCGGTCCGGCGGTCGGGGAGCATGGCGTCCATCACCGTGTCGCAGAGGGCCCCCAGCGAGGCGGCCGGCTGGTTCAGGACCCGGAGGAGCTCGGCGGTTCCCTGGTCGACGTCGCGCTCGCGGCTCTCCACGAGCCCGTCGGTGTAGAGCGCGAGCAGGCTGCCCTCGGGCAGCTCGACCTCGGTCGCCTCGAACGGCAGTCCGCCGATGCCGAGCGGCGGTCCCGGCTGCGCGGCGACGGGGATCCCGGTGCCGTCCGGCGAGATGACCAGCGGCAGCGGATGGCCGGCGCTCGCCAGCGCGCAGCGGCGGGAGACCGGGTCGTAGACCGCGTACAGGCAGGTGGCACCGGATTCGCCGCTCGTCCGGCCGGCTCCGGCGGCCTGGAGGTCGCTGGCGAGGTGGATGATCAGGTCGTCGAGGTGGGTGAGCAGCTCGTCCGGCGGCAGGTCCACGTCGGCGAGGGTGCGCACGGCCGTGCGCAGCCGGCCCATGCTGGCCGAGGCGTGCAGGCCGTGGCCGACGACGTCCCCGACGACCAGGGCGACCCGGGCGCCGGACAGCGGAATGACGTCGAACCAGTCGCCGCCCACCCCCGCGCCGGTCCCGGCGGGCAGGTAGCGGGAGGCCACCTCGACCGCCTCCGGGCTCGGCAGCCGCTGCGGCAGCAGGGTGCGTTGCAGTGTCAGCGCGGTGGTGCGCTCGCGCGAGTACCTGCGGGCGTTGTCGATGGCGACGGCGGCCTTGGCGCTCAGCTCCTGGGCGAGGAGCAGGTCGTCGGCGGTGAAGGTCTCGGGCCGGCCGCCGCGGGCGAACGCGACGACGCCGAGCAGCGCGTCGCGGGCCCGGAGCGGCACGGTGATCCGGCCGGTCAGCCCCTCGGCGGCGAGGGACTCGTCGATCAGCGGGTTGCCGGGCGGCCAGTGGGCCGGGTCGGCGGCGAGCCCGGGGCCGAAGCCCCACTCGCCGCCCTGGCCGGGTTCGGCGGCCAGTTGCACCGTGGGCCTGCCGGTGGCCAGGCAGCGGACGGCGGTGGAACCGGGGGAGTGGGTCACCGTCACCGGGGCGGCGGGCTCCGGGGGCGGGCCGGGGGCCTGGTCCGCGCCGTCCACGGCCGCGCCGTCCACGGCCGCGCCGTGCCGGGCGGCGCGGGTCAGCGTGATGGCGCCCTCGCGGGTGAACGCCGGTGGGGAGGGCGGTTCCTCCCCGCCCAGCACCTCGTCGAAGAGATCGACGGTGACGAGGTCGGCGAACCCCGGCACGGGGGTCCTGGCCAGCTCCTGGGCGGTGCCGATCACGTCGAGTGTCCGGCCGATGCCCCCGCTGGCCTCGTTGAGGAGGACCAGGCGCCGCCGGGCCCAGTACTCGGCGCTCATGTCGAACCCCCAGTTGGCGACCGCGCGGACGCGCCCCTCGGCGTCCTTCACGGGCCACATGCTGGTGGCCCAGGCGTGGGCGTGGGTGTCGCCGAGCGGACGGATGTAGGTGATCAGACGCGCGGGCTCGCCCGTCCTCGCCACCTCGGCGAGCCCGTCGGTGTACTCCACGTCGTCCAGCCCGGGGAAGCGCTCGCGGTAGTTGTGACCGAGCACCTGCTCCTCGGAGTGCGCCATCACCCGGCACGCGGCGGCGTTGACCCACAGGAACCGCACCTCGGGGTCGTAGATGCCCAGAGCGAAGGGGCACTGCTCGAAGGCCCGGTCGGCGACCACCGGGCGACGCCCCCAGGGCTGGGCGGTCATCACATGACCCACCACGCGGCCGGTGGCGTCGCGCAGGGGGTGCGCCGTCACCACGGCGTCCAGCGTGGAACCGTTCCGGTGGCGCAGGGGGATGGACCCCGAGGGGTCCAGGCCGGCGCCGTAGTTCTCGGGGAAGCCGGGCGGCGGATCGACCAGCAGGTCGGTCACGGGCCGTCCGGTGATCTCCTCCGCCGTCCAGCCCAGCAGCAGGGTGCCACCCTCGCTCCAGCCGCTCACCCTGCCGTCCGGGTCCACGACGACCGCGGCAGTGGCGGCGTCCTGCTTGCCGGCCATCTCCACGCGCCCACCCTCCGTCCGGACAGCGGTGCCCACCGGGCTGGTGTCCGGCGGCTGCTTCCAGCCTAGATCCGCACTCGGGAGCTTTCGCTCGATAAGCCGCTGATCAGCGTATGCGCCGCATAGGCCGCATACGCGCATGTGTCAGGCCGGCACGCTCACCCCTCCGCGAACCCAGCCGCGCCGGATCGTGGTCAGGTGGCGGAAGCCGAGGGTGGGCAGCAGGGCCAGCTCGTCGGCGTCGTCCTCGGGGATGGCGTACGCCAGGAGCCGGTCGACGCGCGCCAGGCGCAGCCAGTCGGCGGCGTGGGCGAGGAGCGCGGTGGCGACCGGCTCGAAGGGATCGGCCTCGAGGTTGCCGATGTCGGCCCAGCCGGCGTGCGGGGTGAAGCGGCCGGTGTCGTGGATCGTCGTGTCGATCTCGATGTACCCGGCCTCGGCGCCCTTCGAGGTCAGCGCGGTGAACCGGGTGCCGTTGACGCCGAGGACGCGGCGGATCTCCAGGCCGCAGGCGTCGGCGGCGGGTCGCGGCAACTCGGCGACGTCGGCGATGAGGACCTGCTCGGTGTTGCCCTCCTGGCGGAAGCCGGACTCCTGGAAGAGCGCGGCGATGTGCGGCCACTGCTCCGTGACGCCGTACGCCGCCGGCGCGGGCAGCTCGGCGTCGGCCCAGCGTGCGGCGACGCCCCAGCGGTCGAACAGGGCCAGGCAGGCGGCCATCAGCCCCTGCGCGGCGGGAGCGGCGTCCGCGTCCCCGGCCGAGGCCATCGGCCAGTACAGCAGCCACTGGATCTCACCGGCGTTGCGGTAGGCACGGGCCACCTCCGGCCCCGCGCCGTAGCGGCGGACGTGGGCCGCGGCGACGACCCGCGCCCGCTGCTC
Source organism: Streptomyces sp. 6N223 (assembly GCF_052246635.1). Lineage (NCBI taxonomy): Bacteria > Bacillati > Actinomycetota > Actinomycetes > Kitasatosporales > Streptomycetaceae > Streptomyces > Streptomyces sp. 6N223. Next base: position 45,844 of record NZ_JBQQCA010000042.1, read on the forward strand.
TGCGACGAGGGTGACCCGCTCGGCGACCCACGGGTCGACGAGCGGCTCGTCGGGCTCGCGATCGAGCCTGCTGAGCACGGCGTTGACCGAGACCGACAGGCCGGGGACGGCGGCGGCGATGTGGGCGTTGACCAGGGCCGTGAGCTGCTCGCGGTCGTCGCGGCGGAACGGCCGGATGGTGAAGGGCATGGCGTGGCCTCCGGGAACTTCCGGGAAATGTCCGGGAATGGGGTGCGTCAGAGGAGGCCGCTGCCTGTGCGGTATGCAAAGCAGCATAACGCCGCGTCGCGTCGGCGCGGAGGGGGCGCGGAAGGGGAGCCCGCCGGAGACATCTCCCAGCTCACGCGGGGGAGTTGGTGAGGTCAGAGGGTTCCTTAGCCCGATGATGAACGGCGCTTTACCAAAGCGGGGCAAACGCGGCGCTACCTTCAGTGAAGAGCACAACGCCGTTTTGAGGGTGGGATGCCATGGATGCCCTGATGGTCGCCAAGGCCGTTTTTCTGGTGCGCGAGGCGCACGCGTCGCGGCAGGACGCCGTGCACGCGCTCGCGGAGTACTTTCCCGGTGCCGCGTTCGAGGACCGGCTGCGCTGCGTACTGGAGGCATGGGACATTGCCCACGCGGGGGCGCCGGCGGGAGAGATGGTGTCGTCCGAAATGGCCGATGCCCGGTACTTCGCGGCGGCGCATGAGCGGCACGGATTCACCGACTGACCGGACCGACTGGCCAACGACCACGAGGGCGCACCCCCAGGCTGCGGGGTGCGCCCTCGTCCCGTGTCGCGTCGGCGTCCGCCGCGGGTCAGTTGTGGCCGAACCGGCGCTGCTGGCGTTTGCGCGGCATGTCGGCCGGGGTCGGTGCCCCCTGCGGCGGCTCGGGTCGCGACGGCTGCCGGTCGGTGGTGGACTGGCGTGACGGGGACTGCTGTCGGTCGCGGTTCTTGTTCTTGGCCATGATCGCCTCCTCGGCAACCAGGCTGCCACGTCCCGGCATAGTTCGCATTCCGGGCAAGTCGGACGGCTGATTCGCCACGCCGAAGATCGAGTTGGGACAGATAAGAATGGCCCCGTCGGGCAGACTCAAGAAGACGTTCCGGACGCGTCACGAAAACGTATCTGCGCAACGCCCGCGAAAACAACGAATATCCGGCGAATGACCGGCGATTGAGAGGTGCAACATGGACCGCTGCGTCGTTCTGGTGGACGCCGGGTACCTCCTGGGCGCCGCGGCCAGCCTGCTCGCCGGGGAGCCCTCCCGTCCGCGCATCACCGTCGATCACGCCGCCCTCATCCGCGCGTTGCGCGATCGCGCCGAGGCCGACACCGGGTGCGACCTGCTGCGGATCTACTGGTTCGACGGCGCGCCCGACCGGGTGCCCCAGCCCGAGCACCGGCGGCTGCGCGTCATGCCCAGGGTGACCGTCCGGCTCGGCGCCCTCACCCGAAGCGACGGCCGCTGGGCACAGAAGGGCGTGGACGCCGCCATGCACGCCGAGCTGACCGAGCTCGCCCGCAACCGCGCCTGCGCCGACATCGTGCTGGTCACCGGCGACGGCGACCTGCTGCCGGGCCTGATGTCCGCCAAGGAGCACGGCGTCGCCGTCCACCTGTGGGCCGTCCAGGCCGCCGACGGCGACTACAACCAGTCCGAGGACCTCGTCGCCGAGGCCGACGAACGCCGCGTGCTGGACCGCGCCTGGATCACCCAGGCCGTGCGGCTCACCGAAACGCCCGGCAGCGGCGCCCCCCACGCAACGCCGCGTCCCGAGATCGCCGCCATCCTCTCCGCCCCGCTGTCGGAGACGCCGGTGAACCCGGCCGCCGCCTCCCAGCGGCAGGAGACCGCCGCTCCGCACGACCACCCCGCGGCGACGAAGAACGGCACCCACCGCGGCGGCGCCGAGCCCGACTGCGCGCCCGGCGCCGCCAAGGACGCGGCCGGCGCGGCCGGCCGGGCCGTGCCCACGCCCAAGGACCTGGCCACCCTCGGCAGCCGCGCCGCCGCCCCCGAGCCGACCGCGACGCTGCGCTGGTCCTCCGACAAGGGCTGGGTGGACCGCGGATCCCCCGCCGAGCCGCCGGCGATCGCGGCGCTGCCGATGCTCGCCCATCTCACCACCGCCGAGCAGCGCTGGGCCGACCGCGAGGAGGACATCACCGCCGTCAGCGGCGACCCCTTCGAGGTCGGCCAGGTCTTCGCCCGCCGCTGGGCGGAGCGGCTCCCCGCCGGCGAGCAGATTTTCCAGCTCTCGGGTGAGTACCCCCGCATCCCCCACCGCATCGACGGCGAACTGCTGCGGTACGCCGCCCGGTTCGGGCTGCTGGCACACAAGGACGACCAGATCGACGAGCGGGACCGGTACGCCATCCGGGCGGGCTTCTGGCGCGAGGTGGACGCCAGGACGGGAGCCGAGCGCGCGTCCTGACGCCTTCGGAGTCCTCGGCGTCCGAGGCCTCCTCGGCGTCCGAGGCGTCCTCGGCGTCCGCGCCGCCAGGGACCCGGCGTCCGGGCCGGTCCGCGCCCCGCGTAGGCTCCATGACCGTGGCCACCTCCATCGCGCGGGCCGAGCCGAAGGCCGCCCCCCAGCGCAGCCCGGCGCGCGGCGCCCCCGCCGAGGCGGCCCTGAGCGTGCGGGATCTGGTCAAGAGGTACCCCGCCCCGCGCGGGCGCGGGCGGGCCACCGGGCCCACCCTGGCCAGCGACGGCATCAGCCTCCGCGTCGCGCGCGGCGAGATCTTCGGCCTCCTCGGCCCGAACGGCGCGGGCAAGACCACCCTCGTCCGGCAGGTCACCGGCCTGCTGCGCCCCGACGCCGGCAGCGTCACGCTGCTCGGCCACGACCTCGTACGCCACCCCCGGCACGCGGCGCGGCTGCTGGCGTACCTCGGCCAGGAATCCACGGCCCTGGACGACCTGACCGTCGCCCTCGCCACCGAGACCACCGCCCGGCTGCGGGGCCTCGACGCCCCCGCCGCCCGCCGCGAGCGCGACGCGCTGCTGGAGGAGCTGGGCCTGACCGCGCTCGCCGGGCGCCCGCTGAAGCGGCTCTCCGGCGGGCAGCGCCGGCTGGCCTGCGTCGCCGCCGCCCTCGCCGGCCGGCGGCCCGTGCTCGTGCTGGACGAGCCCACCGCAGGGATGGACCCCGTGGCGCGGCGCGCGGTGTGGGCCGCGCTCGACCGGCGCCGGGCCGAGGAGGGCACCACGGTGCTCCTCGTCACCCACAACGTCAGCGAGGCCGAGACCGTGCTCGACCGCGTCGCCGTGTTCGACGCGGGCCGGGTGATCGCCTGCGACACCCCGGGCGGCCTGAAGGAGCTCGTCGGCGCGGCCGTGCGGCTCGAACTGGTCTGGCGCGAGGACGCGGTGCCCGCCCTGCCACCCCTGGCCGAGCCCGCGCTCCGCGCGCTCCGCGCCCGCGCCGAGGTGGCCGGCAGGCGCTGGACGCTGCGCCTGCCGCCGGAGGAGGCGCGCGCCGCCGTGGCCGCCGTCACCCAGGGCCCGGCCTTCGCGGCGCTGGAGGACTTCTCGCTCGCCACCCCCAGCCTGGAGGACGTCTACCTCGCCCTCGGCGGGCGCGGCGGAGGGCTCACCCGGTGAGCGGCGGGCGCGCGGCTGCCGGGCCGCGCCTGAGGGCGATGGCCGCCGGCCGCCGCGCGGCCGGGAGAGCGCGTGAGTGCGGCGGGACGGGCGCCGCCGCCTCGGCAGGCGACGAGGGCGCGGCGTTCGCCGGGAGCGAGGGGAGCACCGGGAGCCAAGGGAACGCCGGGAGCGAGGGGAACGCCGGGAGTTCCGCCGCCGCCGAGCCGCTCGCGCCCCGCGTGGCGCTGTGGCCCGCGCTCGGCACCGTCTACCGCGCCCAGCTCTCGCGGGCCCGGGTGGCGCGGATCCCGCTGCTGTTCGTCGCCACCTTCCAGTCGATCGGGATCATGATCCTGATGCGCGGCGTCGTCGACAGCGGCGACGGCGCCGAGGCGCGGGCCGTCGTCGCCGGCTCGGCCGTGCTCGTCGTGGCGTTCGTCGCCCTCAACCTCCTCGCCCAGCACTTCGGACAGCTCCGCGCGGGCGGCGGCCTCGACCACTACGCCACCCTCCCGGTGCCCGCCGCCGCCGTGGCGCTGGGCACGGCGGCGGCGTACGCCTCCTTCACCGTGCCCGGCGTCGTCGTCACGGCCGTGGCGGGCGGCCTGCTCTACCAGCTGCCGCTCGGCGGGCTGTGGGTGCTGCTGGCCGTCGTGCCGCTCGCCGGGGCGGCGCTCGCCGGACTCGGCGCGGCGCTCGGGCTGCTCGCCCCGCGCCCCGAGCTGGCCACGCTCTGCGGGCAGCTCGGCATGTCGGCGGCGCTGCTGCTTGGGGTGCTGCCCGCCGAGCGGCTGCCGGAGCCCGCCCGCTGGCTGCGCGAGCCGCTGCCCTCGACCTACGGCGTCGACGCCCTGGCCGGGGCGCTGCGCCCCAGCCCCGACTGGGGCGCGGTCGCCGCGAACCTCGCCGTCTGCGCCGCCGTGGGCGCGGCGGCGCTTGCCCTCGCCACGTGGGCGTACCGCCGGGCGGCGCTGCGCTGAGGCACGCGCGCCGGGCCGCGCTGACCTGGGCCTTCGCCGCCCGCCCCGCCCGAACGGATGTCCCAGGGATCGAACGACCGCCCGCACCTGGCAGGATGACCGAGTGACCGCACCTCAGCCTTCACCGGACCACGACACGGACCGCCACGCGCACCGCGCGCCCTCCGAGAACCCCGGGGATCCCGGGGCGAGCGGCCGGCACGACCCGTGGGCCGCGCCGTCGCCCCTCGCCGCGGCCGCGGACCCGCCCCCGCGCGGGCAGGTGGCGGGTCGGATAGCCGAGGGCGTGCTGGTGGCCTTGCCCGTCGCCCTGGTGACCGGCGTCGCGCTCGGGCTGCTGTGGCTGTGGCTGGCGCCCCAGGTCCCGCTCGTCGCTCAGGGCAACGTGGTGCTGCTGGCGAACTCCGAGGCCGAGCAGGCCATAGCCGCCGACGGCACCTTCCTGCTCCTCGGCCTCGCCGTCGGCGCGGCCGCCGGGCTCGCGGTCTTCCTGCTGCGCCGCGAGGGCGGCGTCGCCGTCGTCCTCGGCCTGGCCGCCGGCGCGCTGGGCGGCGCGCTGCTGGCGTGGGGAATGGGGGACTGGTTCGGCCCGACCGACGACATCGTCGCCCACGCCCGTGAGGCCGGGGAGGGCGTGGTCTTCGACGGGCCGCTGGAGCTGAGCGCGAAGGGCGTGCTGATGGGCCTCCCCTTCGCCGCCATCGGCGTTCACCTGCTGTGTGTGGCGATCTGGGGCCCGCGCGAGGAGCAGAAGCCGCCCGCGGAGTACCCGAACTGGCGCGCCGACGGCTAGCGCCACCCGCCCACCCACCCGCGGCAGGCCGCGGCCCGCACGGTGCGCTGCGGAGCCCCCGGTTTCGTCAGCCCTTGGCGATCGGCGCCACGCGCGCGCCCGTCAGCGCCACCAGATCCGCCGGCGCCAGCTCGATCTCCAGGCCCCGGCGCCCCGCCGAGACGAAGACCGTGGCGTGGCCCGCCGCCGAGGCGTCCACCACCGTCGGCAGCCGCCTGCGCTGGCCCAGCGGCGAGATGCCGCCACGCACGTAGCCCGTGGTGCGCTCGGCGTCCGACGGGTCGGCCATCGCGGCCCGCTTGCCGCCCACGGCGGCGGCCAGCGCCTTCATGCCGAGCGAGGCGGTCACCGGCACCACGGCCACCGTCAGGGCCCCGTCCACCTCGGCCACCAGGGTCTTCAGCACCCGGCCCGGGTCCGCCCCCAGCGCCCGCGCCGCCTCCTCGCCGTACGAGGCGACGGCCGGGTCGTGCGCGTAGGAGTGCAGCGTGAACGCCACGCCCGCACGGGCGGCCGCCACCGTGGCCGGCGTTCCGCCCTCGCCCCTGGAACGCTGCTTCTTCCCCACGCCCCTCCTCCACCTCCGCGTCAGTTGAGGCTGGTCGGCCGGAGCGTGAGGTCCGCCCCCGGAACCGTCGGGAGCCTACGGATCAGCGCCGTCTCCTGGCGAAGGATTTTCAGCTCCTCCGCCAGCCGCGTCGCCGTGTCCCTGGCCTGGAGGAGCCGCTGCTTGTCGCCCGCGTACAGCTGCGTCGCCGCCGCCACCAGGTACGACACCACGCCCGGGTCCTCCGGCAGCTCCTGGTTCGGCCCCAGCGAGCGGTCGCTCGCGCCCGCCAGCGCCCGCTGGTAGGCGCGAAACGCCCGCAGCACGCCGGCGGCCAGCGCCCCCGCGCCCTCCCCGGTCACCTCCGGCAGCGCCTCCACCTCCGCCACCAGGTACTCCCCGCTCGCGTCCACCGACCTCAGCCGGAACCGCGTGGTGCCCGTGGCCAGCACCTCGTACCCGTCGGCCGCGCCGGCGTCCGGCCGGGGCCGGATCGTGGCCGCGTCCGCCACGCAGCCAACCGGGTGGAAGGACTCCATCGGGTCCGCCGCGAAACCGTCGCCCGGCCCCGCCTCCCGCCGTTCGGCGGGGTCCGGCAGCCCGGTCGCGGTCGGCGCCACCTCGTACCCGTCCCGGATCGCGACCACCCCGAACGGCCGGGGCCCGTCCTCCGGCAGTTTCAGCAGGTCGCGCACGAGCGCGCGGTAGCGCGCCTCGAACACGTTCAGCGGCAGCACGAGCCCGGGGAACAACACGGTGCTGAGCGGGAAGAGCGGCAGGCGCGTGGTCGTCACAGCCAGTGAGCCTAGCGGCTGAGCCAGTGGCGCGGCCCACATCGTGAAATGAGGTGATCGCCTGTCGTAGCGGTCTGCGAGACTGGGCGGGTGCCTGAAACCGTTCCCGAATCCGGTCCGCGCGCGCTGACCGGTCTGAGCCGAATCGATCTGCGGGACGCCCCGCCCACGCCGGGCGGGATCGACCGTGGCCTGCTGCCCCGCGCCGAGCTCGACGTCGAGGCCGCCCTGGAAAAGGTGCGGCCCATCTGCGAGGACGTACGCCATCGCGGCACCGCGGCGCTGATCGACTACGCGGAGCGGTTCGACGGCGTGCGGATCGAGCGGGTCCGCGTCCCGGCCGAGGCGATCGACGGCGCGCTGGCCGGGCTCGACCCGGCGGTGCGCGCGGCCCTGGAGGAGTCCATCCGCCGCGCCCGCCTCGTCCACCGCGCGCAGCGGCGTTCCGACGCCGAGGTGCGCGTCGTGCCCGGCGGCACGGTCACCGAGCGCTGGGTCCCCGTCGAGCGCGTCGGGCTGTACGTGCCGGGCGGCCGTGCCGTCTACCCCTCCTCCGTGGTGATGAACGTGGTGCCCGCCCAGGAGGCCGGCGTCGGCTCCCTCGCCCTCGCCTCCCCGCCGCAGCGCGAGCACGGCGGGCTGCCTCACCCGGCCATCCTCGCCGCCTGCGCCCTCCTCGGCGTCGACGAGGTGTACGCCGCGGGCGGCGCCCAGGCCGTCGCCATGTTCGCGTACGGCACCGAGGAGTGCCGCCCCGTCAGCCTCGTCACCGGCCCGGGGAACGTGTATGTCGCCGCCGCCAAACGCCTGCTGCGCGGCGTCGTCGGCATCGACGCCGAGGCGGGGCCGACCGAGATCGCCATCCTCGCCGACGCCACCGCCGACCCGCGCGTCGTCGCCGCCGACCTCATCAGCCAGGCCGAGCACGACGTCGTCGCCGCCGCCGTGCTGGTCACCGACGCGCCCGGGCTCGCCGACGCCGTCGACGCGGAGCTGCGCGCCCAGGTCGCCACCACCAAGCACGCCCAGCGCATCACCGAGGCGCTGACCGGGCCGCAGTCGGGCACCGTTCTCGTCCGCGACCTCGACCACGGCCTCGCGGTGGTCAACGCCTACGCCGCCGAGCACCTGGAGATCATCACCGCCGACCCCGCCGCGCTCGCCGCCCGGGTGCGGAACGCCGGCGCCGTCTTCCTCGGCCCCCACGCCCCCGTCTCCCTCGGGGACTACTGCGCGGGCTCCAACCACGTGCTGCCGACCGGCGGCTGCGCCTGCCACTCCTCGGGCCTGTCCGTGCAGTCCTTCCTGCGCGGCATCCACGTCGTGGACTACGACCGCGACGCCCTCGCCGAGGTGGCCCACCACGTGGTCACCCTCGCCGAGGCCGAGGACCTGCCCGCCCACGGCGCGGCGGTCAGGGCGAGGTTCGACTGGAAGGTGCCCGGCGAGCAGTGACCGAAGCGACCACAGTGACCGAGGCGACCGAAGTGACCGCAGTGACCAGCATCGACGAGCTGCCCATCCGGGAGGAGCTGCGCGGCAAGCGCCCCTACGGCGCGCCCCAGCTCGACGTCCCGGTGCGGCTCAACACCAACGAGAACCCCTACCCCGTGCCCGAGGCCCTGGTGCGGCGCATCGCCGAGCGCGTCTCCGACGCCGCCCGCACCCTCAACCGGTACCCGGACCGCGACGCGGTGGTGCTGCGCACCCAGCTCGCGGCGTACCTCACCCGCACCAGCGGCCACGAGGTCGGCCCCACCCAGGTCTGGGCCGCCAACGGCTCCAACGAGGTCATCCAGCAGCTGCTGCAGGCCTTCGGCGGCCCCGGCCGCGCCGCGCTCGGCTTCGACCCGACGTACTCGATGCACGCCCTCATCTCCCGGGGCACCGGCACCCGCTGGATCTCCGGCCCCCGCACCGAGGACTTCACCGTCGACACCGACGCCGCCGTCGCCGCCATCCACGAGCACCGGCCCGAGGTGCTGTTCATCTGCTCGCCCAACAACCCCACCGGCACCGCCGTGGCGCCCGAGACCGTGCTGGCGCTGTACGAGGCGGCCCAGGCGGCGAAGGGCGGGCGGGGCGCGCTCGTGGTGGTCGACGAGGCGTACGCCGAGTTCAGCCACCGGCCCTCGCTGCTTCCGCTGATCGAGGGCCGCCCCACGCTGGTGATCACTCGCACCATGTCGAAGGCGTTCGGCGCCGCCGGCCTGCGCCTTGGGTACCTGGCCGCCGACCCGGCCGTCGTCGGCGCCGTGCAGCTCGTGCGCCTGCCGTACCACCTCTCCGCCGTCACCCAGGCCACCGCCCACGCCGCGCTGGAGTTCACCGAGCCGCTGCTGGCGTACGTCGCGGAGCTCAAGGCGGAGCGGGACCGGCTCGTCACCGAGCTGCGGGCGATCGGCTGCGAGGTCACCGACTCGGACGCGAACTTCGTGCAGTTCGGCCGCTTCGAGGACGCCCAGGCCGCCTGGCGGCGGCTCCTCGACCACGGCGTCCTCGTCCGCGACAACGGCGTCCCCGGCAGGCTGCGGGTCTCGACCGGCACCCGCTCGGAGAACGACGCGTTCCTCGACGCGATCCGGGCCGTGTGGAAGGAAACGAAGGAGATCAGCCAATGACGCGCGTGGGCCGGGTGGAACGCACCACCAAGGAGACCTCGGTCACCGTCGAGATCGGCCTCGACGGCACCGGCCGGGTCGACGTGTCGACCGGGGTCGGCTTCTTCGACCACATGCTCGACCAGCTCGGGCGGCACGGGCTGTTCGACCTCGCGGTCAAGACCGAGGGCGACCTGCACATCGACAGCCACCACACCATCGAGGACACCGCCCTCGCGCTGGGCGCGGCGTTCCGCCAGGCCCTCGGCGACAAGCACGGCATCCGCCGCTTCGCCGACGCCGCCGTGCCGCTGGACGAGTCCCTCGCCCAGGTCACCATCGACCTCTCCGGCCGCCCGTACCTGGTGCACCGCGAGCCGGAGGGCATGGCGCCCATGATCGGTTCCTACGACACGACCATGACCCGCCACATCCTGGAGTCGTTCGTCGCCCAGGCCCAGATCGCGCTCCACGTCCACGTGCCCTACGGGCGCAACGCCCACCACATCGTCGAGTGCCAGTTCAAGGCCCTGGCCAGGGCGCTGCGCGCCGCCAGCGAGATCGACCCCCGGCAGACCGGCATCCCCTCGACCAAGGGCGCGCTGTGAACGGGCTCTCCACGCTGCTGATCGTCGTCGGCCTCTTCCTCCTCGGCGGGGTCTACAGCTTCCGCAAGCAGGGGATGCCCCGGGGAGTCGTGACCCTGCTCGGGATAGGAAGCGGGATGTGCCTGCTGGCCGGCGTGCTGAGACTGGAGGTGTGACGAGGATGACGGCAGCCAAGAGCACCGCGGGCGCCAAGCGCGTGGTCGTCTTCGACTACGGCTTCGGCAACGTCCGCTCCGCCGAGCGGGCCGTGGCGCGCGCCGGGGCCCGGGTCGAGATCACCCGCGACTACGACGCGGCGATGAACGCCGACGGCCTGCTCGTGCCCGGCGTCGGCGCCTTCGCCGCCTGCATGCGCGGCCTCACCGAGGCCCGCGGCCACTGGGTGGTGGAACGCCGCCTGGCCGGCGGCCGGCCCGTCCTCGGCATCTGCGTCGGCATGCAGATCCTCTTCGCCCGCGGCATCGAGCACGGCGTGGAGACCGAGGGGCTCGACGAGTGGCCCGGCACCGTCGGCCCGCTCCAGGCCGACGTCGTGCCCCACATGGGGTGGAACACCGTGCGGGCCCCCGCCGACTCCCGCCTCTTCGCGGGCCTGTCCGGCGACGCCCGGTTCTACTTCGTCCACTCCTACGCGGTGCGCGGCTGGGAGCTGCCGGACGACGCGGGCACCGGCGCCATCGCCCCGCCCAAGGTCACCTGGTCCACCCACGGCGAGCCCTTCGTCGCCGCGGTCGAGAACGGCCCGCTGTGGGCCACCCAGTTCCACCCCGAGAAGTCCGGCGACGCCGGCGCCCAACTCCTCACCAACTGGATCGAGACCCTCTGATGCCGACTCTCGAACTGCTCCCCGCCGTCGACGTGCGCGACGGCCAGGCCGTACGCCTCGTCCACGGCGAGTCCGGCACCGAGACCGCGTACGGGGACCCGCTCGCCGCCGCCCTCACCTGGCAGCGCGCGGGCGCCACCTGGCTGCACCTGGTGGACCTCGACGCCGCCTTCGGCACCGGGGACAACCGCGAGCAGATCGCCGACGTGGCCCGCGCCGTGTCCGCCTCGGGCATGCGCGTCGAGCTCTCCGGCGGCATCCGCGACGACGACTCCCTCGCCGCCGCGCTGGCCACCGGCTGCACCCGGGTCAACCTCGGCACCGCCGCCCTGGAGACCCCCGAGTGGGTCGCCAAGGTCATCGCCCAGCACGGCGAGCGCATCGCGGTCGGCCTCGACGTGCGGGGCACCACCCTGCGCGGCCGCGGCTGGACCCGGGACGGCGGCGACCTCTTCGAGACCCTCGACCGGCTCAACGCCGAGGGCTGCGCGCGGTACGTCGTCACCGACATCAACAAGGACGGCACCCTCCAGGGCCCCAACCTCGACCTGCTGCGCAGCGTCTGCGCCGCCACCGACCGGCCCGTCGTCGCCTCCGGCGGAGTGTCCTCCCTTGACGATCTGCGGGCGATCGCCACCCTGGTACCCGAGGGCGTTGAGGGCGCCATCGTCGGCAAGGCCCTCTACGCCGGGGCGTTCACCCTGGAAGAGGCGCTGGAAGCGGTGGAGGCTTAAGTCGCCATGATGTCGCCATGACGATCGAGCGTGTGCGGACCGACGCGAGTCCCTGGCAGAAGTCCATCGGCTCCGCGCGCGCCGTGGCCGCCGGGGACCTGGTGCTGGTCGCCGGCACCATGCCCCAGGCGGCCGGGGCCGTCGCCGTCGGCGACCCCTACGAGCAGGCCAGGGCCGCCCTGGCCGACGCGGTGGCGGCGCTGGAGCCGTTCGGGCTCGGCCCCGAGTCGGTCATCCGCACCCGCATGTACATCAGCCACACCCGTGACGCCGACGAGGTCGGGCGGGCCCACCGCGACCTGCTCGGCGAGGTCGGCCCGGCCGCCACCCTCGTCGTGGTCGCCGGCTTCGCCGACTCCCGGGTGCTGGTCCAGGTCGAAGTCGAAGCCCACCGAGGAGCCCGAGGAGCCGCCTCATGACCCTCGCCGTACGAGTCATCCCCTGCCTGGACGTGGACGGCGGCCGGGTCGTCAAGGGCATCAACTTCGAGAACCTGCGGGACGCGGGCGACCCGGTGGAGATGGCCCGGGTCTACGACGCGGAGGGCGCCGACGAGCTGACGTTCCTGGACATCACCGCCTCCTCGGGCAACCGCGAGACCACGTACGACGTGGTACGCCGCACCGCCGAACAGGTCTTCATCCCGCTCACGGTCGGCGGCGGTGTGCGCACGGTCGAGGACGTCGACCGGCTGCTGCGCGCAGGCGCCGACAAGATCGGCGTCAACACCGCGGCCATCGCCCGCCCCGAGCTGGTGCGGGAGATCGCCGAGCGCTTCGGCAGCCAGGTGCTGGTGCTGTCGGTGGACGCCCGCCGCTGCCCCGAGGGCACCACGACCCCGTCGGGCTTCGAGGTGACGACGCACGGCGGGCGGCGCGGCACCGGCATCGACGCCGTGGAGTGGGCGCACCGCGCGGCGGAGCTGGGCGCGGGCGAGATCCTGCTGAACTCGATGGACGCCGACGGCACGAAGGACGGTTACGACACGTCGATGATCGCCGCCGTCCGCAAGCACGTCACCGTCCCCGTCATCGCCTCCGGCGGCGCGGGCACGCTCGGCCACTTCCCACCCGCGATCCAGGCGGGCGCGGACGCCGTGCTGGCCGCGTCCGTCTTCCACTTCGGCGACCTGCGGATCGGCGAGGTCAAGGAGTCGCTGCGCGACGCGGGTTACGCCGTCCGCTGAGGCCCCCACCCACCCGCCCCTCGGGGCTCCGGCCCGCCCCGGCCGGGCGCCGCGGGCGGGGGTCAGCCACCCTTGCGCGCCGCCCGCAGGTACTCCCGGTTCATCGTCGTGATCGCCGTCAGCGGGATGCCCTTCGGGCAGACCGTGGCGCACGCGCCCGTGTTGGTGCAGCCGCCGAAGCCCTCGCCGTCCATCTGCTCGACCATGTTCAGCACGCGGCTCTCACGCTCCGGCCCGCCCTGCGGCAGCGAGTTCAGGTGCACCACCTTCGCGGAGGTGAACAGCATCGCCGAGCCGTTCGGGCAGGCCGCCACGCACGCGCCGCAGCCGATGCACTCGGCGTGCTCGAACGCCGCGTCCGCCGCCGGCTTCGGCACCGGTGTCGCGTGCGCCTCCGGGGCCGAGCCGGTCGGGGCGGTCACGTAGCCGCCGGAGCCGATGATGCGGTCGAACGCCGACCGGTCCACGACCAGGTCCTTCACGACCGGGAACGCTGCCGCCCGCCACGGCTCCACGTCGACGACGTCCCCGTCCTTGAACTCCCGCATGTGCAGCTGGCAGGTCGTGGTCCGCACCGGGCCGTGCGCCTCGCCGTTGATCACCATGCCGCAGGCGCCGCAGATGCCCTCGCGGCAGTCGTGGTCGAACGCCACGGGCTCCTCGCCGCGCAGGATCAGCTCCTCGTTGAGGGTGTCGAGCATCTCCAGGAACGACATGTCCGGGGAGACGTCCTTGACCTCGTAGGTGGTCATGGCGCCCTCGGACTCGGGGCCTGGCTGGCGCCAGATGCGCAGGGTGAGGTTCATCGTGGAGGTCACGCGTAGCTCCGCTGGGTGGGGTGGACGTACTCGAAGTCCAGCTCTTCCTTGTGCAGCACGGGGGCGGTGCCGGTGCCGGTCCACTCCCACGCCGCCGCGTAGGAGAACTCCGCGTCCCGCCGGGCCGCCTCGCCGTCCGGCGTCTGGCTCTCCTCCCGGAAGTGGCCGCCGCAGGACTCCTCCCGGTGCAGGGCGTCCAGGCACATCAGCTCCGCCAGCTCCATGAAGTCGGAGACCCGGTTGGCCTTCTCCAGGGACTGGTTCAGCTCGCTGCCGCTGCCGGGCACCCGGATCCGCTCCCAGAACTCCTCCCGCAGCGCCGGGATCCTCTCGAGCGCCTTGCGCAGCCCGGCCTCGTCGCGGGCCATGCCGCACTCGTCCCACAGCAGCTGGCCCAGCTCCCGGTGGAAGGAGTCCGGCGTCCGGTCGCCGCCGTTCGACAGCAGCCGGTCGAGCCGGCCGGTCGTCTCGGAGACCGCGTCGGTGACGGCCGGGTGGTCGTCGCCGATCTCCTTGTCGTTCGCGTGGCGGGCGAGGTAGTCGGCCAGCATGGGCGGCAGCACGAAGTAGCCGTCGGCCAGGCCCTGCATCAGGGCCGAGGCGCCGAGCCGGTTGGCGCCGTGGTCGGAGAAGTTGGCCTCGCCGATCGCGAAGAGACCCGGGATGGTCGTCTGCAGGTCGTAGTCCACCCACAGCCCGCCCATGGTGTAGTGGATCGCCGGGTATATCCGCATCGGCACCTGGTACGGATCCTCCGCCGTGATCCGCTCGTACATGTCGAAGAGGTTGCCGTACTTCTCCGCCACCTTTTGGCGCCCCATGCGGGCGATGGGGTCGGCGAAGTCCAGATACACGCCCTGGCCGCCCGGGCCCACCCCGCGGCCCTCGTCGCACACGTTCTTCGCGGCCCGCGAGGCGATGTCGCGGGGCACCAGGTTGCCGAAGGAGGGGTAGATCCGCTCCAGGTAGTAGTCGCGCTCGGCCTCCGGGATCTCGCCGGGCGGCCGGGTGTCTCCCGCCCGCTTCGGCACCCAGATGCGGCCGTCGTTGCGCAGCGACTCGCTCATCAGCGTCAGCTTCGACTGGTGCTCGCCGGAGCGCGGGATGCAGGTGGGGTGGATCTGCGTGAAGCAGGGATTGGCCAGGTACGCCCCGCGCCGGTGGGCGCGCCAGATCGCGGAGGCGTTGGAGTTCTTGGCGTTCGTCGACAGGTAGAAGACATTTCCGTAGCCGCCGGTGGCCAGCACCACCGCGTCCGCGAGATAGGTATCGACCCGCCCGGTCAGCAGGTCGCGCGCCACGATCCCGCGAGCCTGCCCGTCGACCACGATCAGGTCGAGCATCTCGGTGCGCGGATGCATCTCCACGTTCCCGGCGGCGATCTGCCGCGAGAGCGCCTGATACGCCCCGAGCAGCAGTTGCTGGCCCGTCTGGCCGCGGGCGTAGAAGGTGCGGGAGACCTGGACGCCGCCGAAGGAGCGGGTGTCGAGCAGGCCGCCGTACTCGCGGGCGAACGGCACGCCCTGCGCCACGCACTGGTCGATGATCTCCACTGACACCTGGGCCAGCCGGTAGACGTTCGACTCGCGGGCGCGGAAGTCGCCGCCCTTGACGGTGTCGTAGAAGAGGCGGTGGATGGAGTCGCCGTCGTTGCGGTAGTTCTTCGCGGCGTTGATGCCGCCCTGGGCGGCGATGGAGTGGGCGCGGCGCGGCGAGTCCTGGTAGCAGAACTGCACGACGTGGTAGCCCTGCTCGGCGAGGGTGGCCCCGGCCGCGCCGCCCGCCAGGCCCGTGCCCACCACGATCACCGTGTGCTTGCGGCGGTTGGCGGGGTTGACCAGCTTGGCCTCGAAGCGGCGGCGGTCCCAGCGCTCGGCGATCGGCCCGCCCGGCGCCCTGGTGTCGGCGATCGGCTCGCCGATGGCGTAGTCAGCGTAGGTAGCCATGTCAGTCCACCAATCCCGTCATCACGCCGATGGGTACGGAGAGGAAGCCGGCGGTCAGCACCAGGGCCAGCGCGTCGGAGGTGACGCGCAGCGCGCGGTCCCGGGCGGCCGAGCCGCCCGCGCCGAGGGTGAGGGCGGCGCTGCGGAAGCCGTGCCGGATGTGCAGCCCGACGGCGAGCATCGCCACGATGTAGATCGCGTTGCCGTACCAGGTGCTGAAGGTCTCGACGATGTTGTGGTAAGGCTCGCCCGACCGGAAGTCGGGGTTCACCGTGCCGGTGGTCAGGTCCAGGACGTGCCAGACCACGAAGAGCGCCAGGATGATCCCGCCCCACCGCATGGTGCGGGTGGCGTAGCTCACCGGGCGGCGGCGGTGGACGTACCCCACCGGCCGGGCGGCGATGTCCCGGCGGCTGAGCTGGTACGCCGCGACCCCGTGGACGATCACCGCGGCCAGCAGCAGCGGCCGCATGATCCACAGGAACCACTCGTGGTGCAGCACGGGCTCGCCGATGGTGCGCAGCCAGTGGGCGTACCCGTTCATGTCCTCCGGGCCGAAGAACACCTTGAGGTTGCCCAGCATGTGCAACACGAGGTAGAGCAGCATCATCAAGCCACTGACGGCCATCGCCGTCTTCTTGCCAACGGTGGACCGCCACACCCGTACGGGCACGACGGTCGCACGCCGGTCAGTCGCCACAGCCATGGTCCCGACCGTACGGAGACCAGGGCACATCCGTCCAAGACATAGAAACGCTGATTTCGATAGCCTTCTCCTATGCAGCTCCAGCAGCTCCGTTACTTCACCGCCGTGGCCGAAACCCGCCACTTCACGCAGGCCGCGCGGCGCGAACACGTGGCTCAGCCCTCCCTGTCCCAGCAGATCCGCGCCCTGGAGCGGGAGTTGGGCGCCGAGCTCTTCCACCGCGCACGCGGCCACATCTCGCTCACCGACGCCGGCGCCGCCCTGCTGCCGCTCGCCCGCCGCATCCTCGCCGACGCCGAGACCGCGCGCCGCGAGGTGCAGGAGGTTGCCCAGCTCCGGCGCGGCCGCGTGCGTCTGGGCGCCACCCCCAGCCTCTGCGCCAGCATCGTGCCGGACGTGCTGCGCACCTTCCGCGACAGCTACCCCGGCGTCGACCTGTACGTCCACGAGGACGGCTCGCGCGACCTGGTCCGCATCCTCGCCGCCGGCGAGCTGGATCTGGCGCTGATCATCACCCCCGTCCCGGGCCAGGCGCCGGCGCTGACCACGCGGACGCTGCTGCGCGAGGAACTGGTGGTGATCTCGGCCCCGAACACCCCCTCGCCGGTCCCGGACGGGCAGGACCGCATCCGCATCACTGACCTGCGCGAGCGGCCGCTGGTGATGTTCCGGCACGGGTACGACCTGCGGGAGCTGACCGAGGCCGCCTGCCACCGGGCCGGATTCGAGCCCTCCTTCAGCGTCGAGGGCGGCGAGATGGACGCGGTGCTGGGCTTCGTCCGTGCCGGGCTCGGCCTCGCGGTGGTCCCCAGCATGGTCGCCGCCCGCTCCGGCCTGCGGGCCACGTCCTTCGCCCCGCCCGGCCTGCACCGCACGATCTCCGTCGCCCACCGCAGCGACGTCTCCCCACCCCGCGCGGCCCGCGAGCTCCAGCGCATCGTGGTGCGCGTGATCTCCCCACCTGGTGGCTGACGACGGCGCTCAGCCCGGGGTGGGGTGCCGGGG